>NZ_JAFGYI010000148.1:0-556 GCF_017490905.1 Pseudomonas sp. 32_A
GCGCATTTCCACAACGCGATCATCGGCGGCGTCGTGTTCGGCTATCTCGCCGGCTTCCATTACTGGTTTCCGAAGGCGTTCGGCTTCAAGCTCGACGAGAAGCTCGGCAAGCGCGCGTTCTGGTGCTGGTTCATCGGCTTTTACGTGTCGTTCGTGCCGCTGTACGTGCTCGGTTTCATGGGCATGACGCGCCGCCTGAACCATTACGACAACCCCGCCTGGCATCCGTGGCTCATCGTCGCCGCGTGCGGCGTCGCGTTGATCGCGCTCGGCGTGCTGCACCAGGTCGCGCAGGTGTGGGTGGCGGTGCGCAATCGCAACGCGCCCGGCTACCGCGACACGACGGGCGACCCGTGGGACGGCCGCACGCTCGAATGGGCGACGGCCTCGCCGCCGCCCGTCTACAACTTCGCGGTGATCCCGACCGTGCACGCGCTCGACGAGCTCGCGTACCGCAAGGAGCACGGCATCGGCGTCGGCAAGAACGCCGTCTATCAGGACATCCACATGCCGTCGAACACCAGCGCGGGCTTGTTCGTCGGCATGTTCAGCCTCG
>NZ_JAFGYI010000149.1:0-555 GCF_017490905.1 Pseudomonas sp. 32_A
GTACAAGGATGTAGCTGATGCTGCATCTAAGGCACTGAATTTCCCTGTGTCTATCTATTCTGTGAAGAATGCTTTCACTGGTTTGGGCCTTCAATTCAAGGAACAAGTCAAGAAGTTCCAGCGTGATCGCTCTCAAGTGATTGCAGTGGAGCTGGCCAATCTGCTCAAGGAATTGGGCAAGGAACCCTTCGCAGCTCTTATGAGCATCGTCAATCGCAAGGGTCATTAAAAGGCTTTGGAAGAGCTGCAAAAGCTTCTGTAACGCAAACTGTGTTCAACAAACAAAGGTGTCTTCGGACTCCTTTTTATTTTGAAAGAAAAAAATGCAAGTCAAGATCAGCCAAGCTGTTGAGGCCATCAAGTTCTACCTGCAAGCCAATCTGGTACCTATGCTTGTGGGTAGCCCTGGATGTGGCAAGTCTGAGATCATTCACCAGATTGCCAACGACTACAATCTGCAATTGATTGATCTTCGTTTGAGCCAGTGTGACCCCTGCGACCTTAACTATTAAGGGCTTTACGAAAGAAATTTCGTATCGAAAGCTACCTAAACGG
>NZ_JAFGYI010000150.1:0-550 GCF_017490905.1 Pseudomonas sp. 32_A
GGGTACGATTTGGCTGCCTTGTTGGCTTTCACCCGTTTTTGGATTTTTAACATCAAACATCATAAAAATATAATCAGGCGTTTCTTGCCAGTTGGTGACACTATCCCATTTGATGACTGCTTGCTGCATACCGCTGCTACGCACCAAAGGCTGATTGTAGCCGCGTGGCATGGCGGGCATGTTGGGTGCAGGCATGGACATCACGACCCCGTGCTGCTGTACGCCAAGCTTGATTTGTTGCATCTCTGGCGGCATGCTTTGGCTTGCCATTTGTTTTTCAAATTCTCGTTTGACATACCATTTTAGACCGTAGGTACGTGCCAGCAAATAAATCACCACACCCACAAGCATCAACCAAAAAATAATGGTGGAATAACCGTGCACAAAAATCAGACCTAAAATCGCTAGCGCCACGATGACTGCCAAAATTGCCCAAGTTTTTGGGGTGATTTTGGTCAAAGTTTGGTTGTTGGCATCAAACAGCTGTAGCTGTGCTTGACGAAACTCGTCCTCGGTCAGATTCAAATCCACAGGTTGTAGGGTGTAAGGG
>NZ_JAFGYI010000151.1:0-548 GCF_017490905.1 Pseudomonas sp. 32_A
GCTTGCCGTCGCTGCCGGTGTATTCGTGGGTGACGCTCAGGTGGTGCTCGCGGAAGCGCTGCAGCAGGTCGGTCTGCTGGCAGGTGGTGCCTTCCAGCTGCGTCTTCAGGCCGTTCTCGAACTTGGCGCGGGCGCCCAGGTCCATCTGGTCCAGGCGCAGGCTGGAAATCGCGTAGCGGTAATACAGCATCTTCTTCGCCGGGTCGAGTTGCACGCTGTTGAGGGTGGTGACCTTGTCCACCTTGTGCGGCAGGTTGGTGCGGGTGACCTGGTCGAAGTAGGTCACCGAGTCCTGGAGGAACTTGGCTTCATCGGCGGCCTCGTCGGCCTGTACGACGACGCTGGCCAGCATCACCATCGACCCGCAGACCCTGAATTGCGCCAAGAGCTGATCCCCCGCCCCATGAGTCGCGCCGACTACCACCAGGAACACGCCCAGCGCGCCGAGGCCGAAGCCCGGCGCCTGCTGGCCGAGCGCGAGGCCATGGGTGCGCGCTGGCTGCCCTGGGTGGCCACCGAGCTGTACCGCCTGACGCCGCCCCACTACG
>NZ_JAFGYI010000017.1:0-63206 GCF_017490905.1 Pseudomonas sp. 32_A
CCCGCTCCCACAGGTATCGTGCAGGTTTCAGGGTCTGTGTTGAACCCTCCCACAGGGACTGCACAGACCTTGGCGTCTGTGATGTTCCCTGTGGGAGCGGGTTCACCCGCGAAGAGGCCGGTACAGGCAACCAATCAGCCCTGCAAAGTGGCCATGTCGATGACGAACCGGTACTTCACATCCCCGGCAATCATTCGCTCGAAAGCCTGGTTGATATTGCGGATATCCAGCAACTCGATATCACAACGAATCGCGTGCTCGGCACAGAAATCCAGCACTTCCTGTGTCTCGGCAATACCACCGATCAACGACCCCGCCAGCACCCGGCGCTTCATCACCAGATTGGCCGCATGCAGTGCCGGGTCGATCGGCTCGATCAGGCCGACCAGGATGTGCACACCATCGAATTTCAGGGTTTCCAGGTACGGATTGAGGTCGTGCTGCACCGGGATGGTGTCGAGCAGGAAGTCGAAATGGCCCGCTGCGGCGCGCATCTGCTCGGCATCGGTGGACACGATCACATGGTCGGCGCCCTGGCGGCGGGCTTCCTCGGCCTTGGCCTGGGAGCGGGTAAACAAGGTCACTTCGGCGCCCAGGGCCTTGGCCAACTTGATAGCCATGTGGCCAAGGCCGCCCATGCCGAGGATGCCGAGCTTGTGGCCAGGGCCGACACCGTGGTGCTTGAGTGGCGAATAGGTAGTGATGCCGGCACAGAGGATTGGCGCGGCGCTGGGCAGGTCCATGCCGGCCGGGATGCGCAGCACGAAGTGCTCGCTGACCACGATGCTGCTGGAGTAACCGCCCATGGTGTTGCTACCGTCGACCCGGTCCGGGGTGGCGTAGGTCATGGTCGGCCCTTCCAGGCAGTATTGCTCCAGGTCCTTGGCACAGGCTTCGCAGTGGCGGCACGAGTCGACCATGCAACCAACGCCAACCAGGTCGCCGACCTTGTGCGCGGTCACTTTGTCGCCCACTGCGGTGACGCGGCCGATGATTTCGTGGCCAGGCATCAGCGGGTACACGGCAATGCCCCATTCGTTGCGCGCCTGGTGAATGTCAGAGTGGCACACGCCGCAGTACAGGATATCGATGGCGACGTCGTCAGGGCGCGGGCTGCGACGTTCGAAGGTCATGGGAGCCAGAGGGCTGGTGGGGGTCTGGGCGGCGTAACCGATGGCGGTATACATGCAGGGCCTCGCTATGAAGTGAAACGATTCAGGCGGCGCATTCTGCGCGCCATGCGCCGCCTCGCCCACGGCTGATTCTCCGGCATGCATGCCTTATTCTCCGAAGATGCCATGCAGCACCTGGCACCGAGTGCTCATTCTGCGATGATTAGGCTGTCTGATCCTCTGCCCAGGTCCATCATGCAGCTGACCCGCCACGTCGACGCCAATGCGCCGCTTTGCACACTTATCCGCAGACTCGCCACACATCCGGGTTTCGTGCCCACGCACCTGCCCCAGGTGCAGGTGCTGAGCTGGGACCACTATGTGGCCAGTAGCCCACAGATCTACGAACCCAGCCTGATGATCCTGGCCCAGGGCAGCAAGCTGGCGCGCCTGGGACCGCGTACCCTGGAGTACGGCGCCGGGCATTACCTGGTTCAGGCATTATCGGTGCCGTTCATGTGCGAAACCTTCGCCACCCCCGAAGCACCGTTGCTGGGCGTGGCAGTGGACATCGACCGCGGCGTGCTGGGCGAACTGGTGCAAAGCATGGCCCTGGCGCCCGACACCGCGGTGCAGGCGCAAACCCCGCAGTCGATGACCTCGGCGGCACTCGATGCGCCGATGCGCGAAAGCGTGGAGCGGCTGCTGTTCTGCTTGCAGGACCCAGTAGACGCCAGGGTGCTTGGCCCGGCGCGGGTACGCGAGGTGCTGTACACCGCCTTGCGCGGTCCACAGGCGGGCGTTTTGCGGGCCTTGGTGGAGCAGCAAGGGCACTTCGCCCGTATCGGCGCCGCCCTAGCGCACCTGCGCGAGCACTACACCGAGCCGCTGAGCGTCGAAGCGCTGGCCGCGCGCGCCAACATGAGTGTTTCGACCTTTCACGAGCACTTCAAGCGCTGCACCGACATGGCACCGATGCAGTACCTCAAGCGCCTGCGGCTGCTGAAGGCGCAGCAGATGCTGATCGGCGAAGGCCTGGGGGTGGCGCAGACCGCGCACCGGGTGGGGTACCAGAGCACCTCGCAGTTCAGCCGCGAGTACAAGCGCCAGTTCGACCGCAGCCCGGGGGATGAATTGCCGTACCAGAGCCTGCCAGTGTAATCGCCTGCCCTGGCCTGAATCAGCTCGCAAGCGGCCATTGCGCCAATGGCCAGTAAGCGCCCTTGCGCGACTCGTACAGTGTGAAATGGCGGGCGGCGAGGTAGAAATCCGGCGCGCTGCTGGCTTCTGGCGGCTGGCCGCGGTAATCCCTGGCCAGCGTCAGGTGCGGGCGATACTCGCGGTCGGCCGCTTCCACCCCCAACGGCAGCAGCGCCTGCTGCAAGCTGTACACCAGCTGCAACAGGGCCGGTGGGGTCTGCTGCGCCTCCAGCACCAGGGCGCTGGCCCGCTGCCACACCTGCAGGCGGTCCAGCAACAGCCGTGGTGCCGTGGCCGGTAGCGCCAGCTGGTCGACCGCCGCGCAAATCGCAGGCACATGGGCGGTGTCCACATCGCCGAGAAATAGCAGTGTTACATGGAAGTTGGCGGCCGACACTGGCTTGCCGCTGCGCAGGCTCAGGCCACGTCGCCACTGGGCCAGGGCGCGACGCTGGGCCTCGCAGACCGGCAAGGCGAAGAACAGGCGCTTGAATGGTTTTTCGATACGTCCGCAGACCGGTGTCATCGTCGGCTCCTCAGAATGAGCGTAGCTCGCATTGATGCAAACTAGCAGTTCTACCAGTTTCACCGGCGAGGACCCAACCCATACGCTGGGGTCTCCATTCAATCACCCCAGGTACGGTCATGAAACAGCACCATCACATCCAAAACACTCAGCCCGCCATGCAAGCAAAACTGAAGTGGAGCCAGCGTGAGCGCGAGTTCACGGCAGATGTGGTAGATACCGATGTCAGCGCTGGCAACCGCTCGTTTTTCGCCATTCATTACACGGAAGGATCAGATACCGCTTATAGCTTTGTAGTCCTGAACATCCCGGAACGCTATCTGGTGGCGGGCGCATCCCTCAAGATCGGCGCAGGCGAAAAAGCCGAGATCAACGCCTATTTCGGTTCGACTTCGATTGGTCGCTCAGGCTGGGCGACCGGGGGCGCAATCGATATTACCGAGATGGATGAGACTTCCAAGGCATTTGCCGCAACGTTCCACTACACCATTGAACACACCATGGGCCGGGTAGAGATCGTGAATGGCTCGATGTCCTTGTCACTGGCCGACGATGCAAGGATCAACGGCACCGGCCGGGTCACCGCCAACCTCACCCCCGCTATTTTCCCTTCGCTGGGCAATCTTGATACGCAATCCATCAGATCCATGGTGCTTTCAGACGGGCGCATCCAACTCACTGCAACACAGCAAGTGGACAACGCGAGCCAAGGCATCATGATGCTGTTCAGTGAGCAACATGCACGCCTGTTCTTCTCGATTAACGGTCTTTACGAAGACCTGACCGGTGGCCACCTACAGTATGAATGGAACGTGGAGAACAGGACCCTGACCGCCGACTTTACTGATTATGTAGTCAGTTACCAAGGCAGGGACCATCGCATCACGGATGGCCGCATCGAGGTCACTCTGGACTGATGCATCGCCATGCAGACCTTGGTACAGCGGTGACGCTTGTACCAAGGTCTGCCATCGTTGGGTAACATTCTCCTACAAAGCATCGGCTCGATTGTTTATGCTGGCGGGCTTAGCCATCACGCATGGCCATTACTTGACGTATCCGCCCATGAAAATCGCCTTAGTCCTCATCTTCGTCCTCTCGATCGCCTATGTTCACCTGCGCGGTCGCGTTCGCCACAAGCTGACCCGTCAGTTGGGCGACCACTCCAGCTTCCTGGCCCCGGTCAACAGCTTCCTGTACCTGTTTTCCAGGCACCCGGCCAAGCCATACCTGCCGGTAGAGGCCTTCCCCGAACTGCAGACGCTGCAGGACCACTGGCAGGAGATCCGCGAGGAAGCCCAACAGCTGCTGCATGTAGGCGAAATCAAGAAATCCGACAATTACGATGATGTCGGTTTCAACTCATTCTTCAAGACCGGCTGGAAGCGCTTCTACCTGAAGTGGTACGGCGAAAGCCACCCGTCGGCGATGACCCTGTGCCCACGCACCACCGAGTTGCTCAAAGGCATCGGTACGGTCAAGGCCGCCATGTTCGCCACCCTGCCGCCAGGCGCCAAGCTGGTGCGCCACCGTGACCCGTATGCCGGCTCGTACCGCTACCACCTGGGCCTGGACACGCCGAACGACGACGGTTGCTACATCGACGTGGACGGTGAGAAGTATTCCTGGCGCGATGGCGAGGGCGTGGTGTTCGACGAGACCTACATCCATTACGCGGCCAATACCACCGAGCACAACCGCATCATTCTGTTCTGCGACGTGGAACGCCCGCTCAAGTACCGCTGGGCAACCGCATTCAACCGCTGGTTCAGCCGCAACGTCATGGCCGCTGCCGCCGCACCCAACGATGCCGGCGACAAGACCGGTGGCATCAACCGGCTGTTCACCCGCATCTACAAGATCCGCGAACGTGGCAAGGCGCTGAAGAAGCGCAACCGCACGCGCTACTACCTGGAGAAGTGGGCGTTCGTCGCGGCCTTGGTGCTGATATTCATCTACATCTGATCGGTGTGGGAGCGCGCAGCCCAAGAGCCTGCGCGCAACCAACCAAAGTACAAGTCTCACACTTCCCACTCTTCGACTAGCCTGAAAGCTCCACTCGCAACCTCCCCAAGGTGAAGACGATGAGCATGATGGACTGGGACGCCTACCGTAAGCAGTTGATGGCCGGCATCGGCGATCTCAAGCAGCTTTCTCCTGACACCGTGGCCGGCTACATGACCGCCAGCGGCGCAGGGGCCAAGACCAACCACCTGGACGCCAAGACCCGCGAGCTGATCTCCCTTGCCGTGGCCGTGACCACACGCTGCGATGGCTGCATCGCCGTGCATTCGCAGCAAGCCGTCAAGCATGGCGCCAGCCGCGAGGAAATCGCCGAGGCCCTCGGCGTGGCCGTGGCGATGAACGCCGGCGCCGCGCTGGTCTACTCGGCACGTGCCATGGATGCGGTGGGCAAGGCCAACGGCTGAACGCAATTGGCGGCGCCGCCCTTGCGCGACGGCGCCGCGCCACCCAGACTGGGCGGCCCAGCCCTTGCAGGAACCCGCATGATCCACATCCGCCCAATGACGCCGGAAGATTTCGAACGCTTCTGGCCCACCTTCCAGGCCGTCGTACAGGCCCGTGAAACCTACGCTTTCGACCCGGCGCTCAGCTTCGATCAGGCCCGCCAGCTGTGGCTGGAACTACCCATGCGCACATTCGTGGCCGAGGAAGACGGCCAGATGCTGGGTTCGTATTACCTCAAGGCCAATGCCGCCGGGCCCGGTGGGCACGTGGGCAACTGCGGCTACATGGTCTGTGAACCGGCACGCGGCCGCGGCGTTGCGCGGTTGATGTGCGAACACTCACAGAAACAGGCACGCCAGGAAGGTTTCCTGGCCCTGCAGTTCAACTCGGTGGTAGCCACCAATGAGGTGGCAGTGGCGCTGTGGCACAAGCTGGGCTTCGATACCGTTGGCCGCTTGCCCAAAGCCTACCGCCATGCCCGCCTGGGGTTGGTGGACTGCCTGGTTATGTACAAGTGGCTGGCGGACGAGCCGGTAGTGGAGAAGCCGCCACTGCTGATCGGGCGCAAGAACATCGAGGCACGGGTGTCGCGGCGGCGCGGGCGCTGACTTCTTCAGGCCGCCCCTGCTCGACGAAGGTCTATGGTAAAGTCGCGCCCTTTTTGAACATGCCGGGATATCGCTGCACATGACCCCCATCCTCCGCTTCCTCAACCGCACCAGCCTGGTGACGCAAATCGTCATCGGCCTGATCGCCGGCATCGCCCTGGCCCTGCTTGCGCCCGCCATCGCCCGCGACATGGCCTTCCTCGGGAAAGTGTTCGTCAGCGCCCTGAAGGCGGTGGCACCCGTGCTGGTGTTCATCCTGGTAATGGCCTCGATCGCCAACCACCGTCACGGCCAGGAAACCCATATTCGCCCGATCCTCTGGCTGTACCTGCTGGGTACCTTCAGCGCAGCAGTGGTCGCCGTGGTCGCCAGCATGCTGTTCCCGTCGAGCCTGGTGCTGAGCACCGGCGACGCTACGCTGAGCGCGCCAGGCGGTATCACCGAGGTGCTGCAGAACTTGCTGCTGAGTGCGGTCGACAACCCGATCAACGCCCTGCTCAACGCCAATTTCATCGGTGTACTGACCTGGGCCATCGGCCTGGGCGTGGCCCTGCGCCATGCCGGCGAAACCACCCGCACCGTGGTCGAGGACCTGTCCAACGGCGTGACCCTGATCGTGCGCGTGGTCATCCGCTTCGCCCCGCTGGGCATCTTTGGCCTGGTCAGCGCCACGCTGGCCCAGTCGGGCCTGGACGCCCTGCTCGGCTACCTGCACCTGCTGGCGGTGCTGATCGGCTGCATGCTGTTCGTGGCACTGGTGATGAACCCGCTGATCGTGTATTGGAAAATCCGCCGCAACCCCTACCCGCTGACCCTGCTGTGCCTGCGCGAAAGCGGTATCACTGCGTTCTTCACGCGCAGCTCGGCGGCCAACATTCCGGTCAACCTGGCCCTGTCGGAGCGCCTTGGCCTGCATGAGGACACCTATTCGGTATCGATCCCGCTGGGTGCGACCATCAACATGGCCGGTGCCGCCATCACCATTACCGTGCTGACCCTGGCGGCGGTACATACCCTGGGTATTCCGGTGGACCTGCCGACTGCCGTGCTGCTCAGCGTGGTGGCGGCCGTCTGTGCCTGCGGCGCCTCGGGTGTGGCCGGTGGCTCGCTGCTGCTGATTCCGCTGGCGTGCAGCCTGTTTGGTATCCCTAGCGAAATTGCCATGCAGGTGGTGGCGGTTGGTTTCATCATCGGCGTGCTGCAGGATTCGGCCGAGACGGCCCTGAATTCTTCGACCGATGTACTGTTTACCGCGGCGGCGTGCCAGGCCGAAGAGCAGCGTAGCGCTTGAGATTGCCGGGGCCCTGTGGGAGCGGGTTCACCCGCTCCCACAGGTGTCAATTGCCTAACGCGACGGCATTACCTACCCTAGTGGCCTTTCCCCAGCAATGAGACAGGGCCATGTCAGAACACGAAACCGCAGGCGAAGGCCGCTTCAACAGCATCGAGATCCGTATTCTCGGCTCGCTGATCGAGAAGCAGGCCACCAGCCCGGAAAGCTACCCGCTGACCCTCAACGCCCTGGTCCTGGCCTGCAACCAGAAGACCAGTCGCGAGCCGGTGATGAACCTCACCCAAGGCCAGGTCGGCCAGGCCCTGCGCGCCCTCGAAGGGCAAGACATGACTCGCCTGCAGATGGGCAGCCGCGCCGACCGCTGGGAACACCGGGTGGACAAGACGCTGGAACTGGTGCCGGCGCAACTGGTGCTGATGGGCCTGATGTTCCTGCGCGGGCCGCAAACCCTCAACGAACTGCTGACCCGCAGCAACCGCCTGCACGAGTTCGACGACACCGAGCAGATCCAGCACCAGCTGGAGCGCCTGATCTCGCGTGGCCTGGCGTTGCACCTGCCACGCCAGGCCGGCCAGCGCGAAGACCGTTACACCCATGCCTTGGGCGACCCGGCGGAAATCGAGGCCATCCTGGCCGCACGGCAGCAGGAAGGTGGGGCACGCAGCAGCGGCGCCAATGTGTCGGAAGAACGCATCGAAGCCCTCGAAGCCCGCATCGCGGCGCTGGAGGCACGCCTGGCCGAACTGGAAGGCTGAGCCGTCACGGCTCGGGGTCGGGGAAGTTGCGGCAGCTCTTGCGCTCGGCCAGCTCCCGGTCACTGGGGCGCTGGTCGACGAACACGGTGCGGCCGTCGGCGTAGATTTCCAGGTAGCCCCAGTGCAGGTCCTGCTCCTGCTGCCCGGGCTTTGGGGGGACTAGCCACCAGGGTTCGCGGCTGATCAGGGTCATGGGTGTGGTTCCTGAGAGGTCTATCGTAATCATAGACACCCTCAGGCTCTGCTTTGCTTGTGCCGGCCCTTTCGCGGCTAAAGCCGCTCCCACAGGGATCTGCACAATTTTCAGAATCTGCGCAGTACCTGTGGGAGCGGCTTTAGCCGCGAAGGGGCCGGTACAGGCTTACGCCGGTGCCGAAGTGCGGATCAGGTGGTCAAAGGCCGCCAGCGATGCCTTGGCGCCCTCACCCACCGCAATCACGATCTGCTTGTACGGCACAGTCGTCACATCACCCGCCGCAAACACACCGGGGATGCTGGTCTGGCCCTTGGCATCGACGATGATCTCGCCACGCGGCGACAGCTCGACGGTGCCTTTCAGCCAGTCGGTGTTCGGCAGCAGGCCGATCTGTACGAAGATGCCTTCCAACGCCACTTCATGCTGCTGGTCGGTGGTGCGGTCCTTGTAACGCAGGCCGGTCACCTTTTCGCCATTGCCCAGCACTTCGGTGGTCAGCGCACTGGTGATTACCTTCACGTTCGGCAGGCTGTGCAACTTGCGCTGCAATACCGCATCGGCACGCAGCTGGCTGTCGAACTCGATCAGCGTCACCTGGGCGACGATACCAGCCAGGTCGATGGCCGCTTCCACACCCGAGTTGCCACCACCGATCACCGCCACGCGCTTGCCCTTGAACAGCGGGCCGTCGCAGTGCGGGCAGTAGGCCACGCCACGGGCGCGGTATTCCTGCTCGCCCGGCACGTTCATTTCCCGCCAGCGGGCACCGGTGGCCAGGATCACGGTCTTGGCCTTGAGCGAGGCGCCGCCGGCCAGGCGTACTTCATGCAGGCCGCCATCGGTGGCCGGGATCAGCGCCTCACCGCGCTGCAGGTTCATGATGTCCACGTCGTACTGCTTGACGTGTTCTTCCAGCGCCGTGGCCAGCTTCGGCCCTTCGGTTTCCTGTACCGAGATGAAGTTCTCGATGGCCAGTGTATCGAGCACCTGGCCGCCGAAACGCTCGGCCGCAATACCGGTGCGGATGCCTTTACGCGCGGCATAGATGGCTGCCGAAGCGCCGGCTGGACCACCACCGACCACCAGCACGTCGAAGGCGTCCTTGGCGTTGATCTTCTCGGCCTGGCGAGCACCGGCGTTGGTGTCGATCTTGCCGAGTATTTCTTCCAGGCCCATGCGGCCCTGGCCGAACACTTCACCGTTCAGGTAGATGCTTGGCACCGCCATGATCTTGCGCGATTCCACTTCCGCCTGGAACAGCGCGCCGTCGATGGCCACGTGACGCACGTTGGGGTTGAGCACCGCCATCAGGTTCAGCGCCTGGACCACATCCGGGCAGTTCTGGCATGACAGCGAGAAGTAGGTTTCGAAGGTGAATTCACCTTCCAGCGCCTGGATCTGCTCGATCACTTCGGCACTGGCCTTGGACGGGTGGCCACCGACTTGCAGCAGTGCCAGCACCAGCGAAGTGAATTCGTGGCCCATGGGGATGCCGGCGAAGCGCAGGCTTATGTCGGCTCCCGGGCGGTTCAGCGAGAACGATGGACGACGGGCGTCGGTACCGTCCGCGCTGAAGGTAATGAGGCTCGACAGGCTGGCAATTTCCACCAGCAGGTCGTGCAATTCGCGGGACTTCGCGCCGTCGTCGAGGGAAGCAACGATCTCGATCGGCTGGGTGACCCGCTCCAGGTAGGTTTTCAGTTGCGATTTAAGCGTGGCGTCCAACATACGGGCGATTCCTTTTTCAAAACTCGGATACAAAAACGCCCAGGCGAGGTCGCCCGGGCGTTTGACGGGGCGGCAAGTACTTCAGCTTTGGCGGCTGCTTACCGCCCGCGACTGGCACATGGACTCAGATCTTGCCGACCAGGTCCAGCGATGGCGCCAGGGTGGCTTCGCCTTCTTTCCACTTGGCCGGGCAAACTTCGCCTGGGTGAGCGGCAACATACTGGGCAGCTTTAACCTTGCGCAGCAGTTCGGCAGCATCGCGGCCTACACCACCGTCGTTCAGTTCGACGATCTTGATCTGGCCTTCCGGGTTGATCACGAAGGTACCGCGATCGGCCAGGCCGGCTTCTTCGATCAGCACGTCGAAGTTGCGCGAGATGACGTGGGTCGGGTCACCGATCAGTGGGTACTGGATCTTGCCGATGGTGTCCGAAGTGTCGTGCCAGGCTTTGTGGGTGAAGTGGGTGTCGGTGGACACGCCATAGATTTCCACGCCCAGCTTCTGGAACTCGGCGTAGTTGTCGGCAAGGTCACCCAGCTCGGTCGGGCAGACGAAGGTGAAGTCGGCCGGGTAGAAGAACACGACAGACCACTTGCCTTTCAGGTCGGCTTCGCTGACCTGGACGAACTCGCCCTTGTGGTAGGCGGTGGCGTTGAACGGTTTGACCTGGCTGTTGATGATAGGCATGAGAGACGCTCCTTCATGGGGTTGGAATCAGTTGATGGAGAGAATCCTAACCGCTGGTCCCGATAAAGGCTCATTGGCAAAGCTCATGCTTATGATTGGTTTTGGCTATAACCGAGGTTTATTAATAGAAGGGAATGGGCTGAGCAAAGGATTGCGGGGGTGCGTGCTCGTGCAGGACCAGCTTTTTGTGGGAGCGGCCTTGTGTCGCGAAAGGGCCGCGAAGCGGCCCCAGCAATCTGTGCATCATCGCCGTGATCTTGGGGCCGCTTCGCGGCCCTTTCGCGACATAAGGCCGCTCCCACAGGGACCGTGCTCAGCGGGTGGCTGTGCGCATGGTCACGAACTCTTCGGCTGCTGTCGGGTGCACGCCAATGGTTTCGTCGAACTGCTGCTTGGTCGCACCGGCCTTCAGGGCAATGCCCAGGCCCTGAATGATCTCGCCGGCGTCAGGGCCAACCATGTGGCAGCCCAGTACCTTGTCGGTCTCGGCATCGACCACCAGCTTCATCAGAGTCTTTTCCTGAATATCGGTCAGCGTCAGTTTCATCGCACGGAAGCGGCTCTCGAATACCTGCACCTTGTGCCCGGCCTCCAGTGCCTGCTCCTCGGTCAGGCCCACGGTGCCAATGGGCGGCTGGCTGAACACTGCGGTCGGGATGTTCTGATAGTCCACCGGCCGGTATTGCTCGGGCTTGAACAGGCGCCGGGCCACGGCCATGCCCTCGGCCAAAGCCACCGGAGTCAGTTGCACGCGGCCAATCACATCGCCAATGGCCAGGATCGACGGCGCGGTGGTCTGGTACTGCTGGTCAACACGAATGTAACCACGGGCGTCCAGCTCGACGCCGGTGTTTTCCAGGCCCAGGTTGTCCAGCATCGGGCGCCGGCCGGTGGCATAGAACACGCAATCGGTGACCAACTCGCGGCCATCCCCGAGGGTGGCCTTGAGGCTACCGTCCTCGAGCTTGTCGATGCGCTGGATGTCGGCGTTGAACTGCAGGTCGAGGCCGCGCTTTTCCAGTTCTTCCTTCAAGTGCGTGCGCACCGAACCGTCGAAGCCACGCAGGAACAGGTCGCCACGGTACAGCAGCGTGGTAGCGGCCCCCAGGCCCTGGAAGATGCCAGCGAACTCGACAGCGATGTAGCCACCGCCCACCACCAGCACCCGGCGTGGCAGGTCCTTGAGGTAGAAGGCTTCGTTGGAGGTGATGGCCAGTTCCTTGCCCGGAATGTCCGGCACCTGTGGCCAGCCACCGGTGGCGATGAGGATGTGCTCGGCAGTGTAGCGCTGGCCTTCCACTTCCACTTCATTGGCACCGGTCAGGCGCGCATGCCCCTGCAGCAGGGTGACCCCGCTGTTGAGTAGCAGGTTGCGGTAGATGCCGTTGAGGCGCTCGATTTCCCGGTTTTTGTTGGCAATCAGGGTGCCCCAGTCGAAATGCCCTTCTTCAAGTGTCCAGCCGAAGCCTGCGGCCTGCTCCAGTTCGTCAGCGACGTGTGCGCCGTACACCAGCAGCTTTTTCGGCACGCAGCCGACGTTGACGCAGGTACCGCCCAGGTAGCGGCTCTCGGCCACTGCCACCTTTGCGCCGAAGCCGGCGGCAAACCGCGCCGCGCGCACACCGCCGGACCCGGCACCAATCACGAACAGATCAAAATCGTAGGCCATGTATTCACTCTCCTAGGCAGGCGCCCAGCATAACGCCGTTGGCCGCCGCAAACAAAAAAGCCACCCCGAAGGGTGGCTTTCAGACCAGCAGGGCTTATCAGTAAGCCTTGCCAGTCTTGTAGTAGTTCTCGAAGCAGAAGTTGGTCGCGTCGATGTAGCCTTCCGCGCCACCACAGTCGAAACGCTTGCCCTTGAACTTGTAGGCAATCACGCAGCCGTTCTGCGCCTGTTGCATCAGGGCGTCGGTGATCTGGATCTCGCCACCTTTGCCCGGCTCGGTGTTGGCGATGATGTCGAAGATATCCGGGGTCAGGATGTAGCGACCGATGATCGCCAGGTTCGACGGGGCATCTTCCGGCTTCGGCTTCTCGACCATGTTGGTGACGCGGAAAATGTCGTCACGGATCATGTCGCCGGCGATCACACCGTACTTGTTGGTTTCCTGCGGATCGACTTCCTGGATGGCGACGATCGAGCAACGGAACTGGTTGTACAGCTTGACCATCTGGGTCAGTACGCCGTCACCTTCCGGGTTCACGCACAGGTCGTCCGCCAGCACCACGGCGAACGGCTCGTCACCGATCAGCGGGCGGCCGGTCAGGATGGCGTGGCCCAGGCCTTTCATTTCGGTCTGGCGGGTGTAGGAGAACGAGCATTCGTCGAGCAGGCGACGGATACCAACCAGGTATTTTTCCTTGTCGGTGCCCTTGATCTGGTTTTCCAGCTCGTAGCTGATGTCGAAGTGGTCTTCCAGAGCACGCTTGCCGCGCCCGGTGACGATGGAGATCTCGCTCAGACCGGCATCCAGTGCCTCCTCGACGCCATACTGGATCAGTGGCTTGTTGACCACCGGCAGCATTTCCTTGGGCATGGCTTTGGTAGCGGGCAGGAAGCGGGTGCCGTAACCGGCTGCCGGGAACAAGCATTTCTTGATCATATACGTCCTTACAAAAGGCTAGGCCTGTGGAATTCGGCGCAGTCTAATCAGGCGGCAGTCACCTTACAATGCCCTACCTGTGGCCGATCGATGGGAAGATAGAGATAACCCAGTGTAGATAGTTCCGATGGATCGTAAATATTGCTGTCATCAATGACCGTTGGATGACAGCAGATCGGGGTTGCCTTTACCGGCCTCTTCGCGGGTAAACCCGCTTCCACAGGTACTGCACAGCATTCAGAGCCTGTGGCGATCCTTGTGGGAGCGGGTTTACCCGCGAAGAGGCCGGTACAGGCAATACATCAGCTACCAGTCCCCTGCCCGATCAACACCCCATCGACCTTCTGCCCATACAGGTTCACCCCGTCGTTGGCATGGAACTTCGCCCGCGTCTTCTCGATGGAGCCTTCCACCAACCGCGGATCCTGCGGCCGTTCATGGCGGTTGACCCAGGCCGCCACATCCCAGGCCTGCTGATCACTCAGGCTGCCAGGCTTGCCCAGCGGCATGTTGTACTTGATGAACGACGCCGCAGTGTTGATGCGGTGCATGCCGGCGCCCCAGTTGTAGGAGTCTTTGCCCCACAACGGCGGCATCACATACTCGCCCGCCACCTTCTGCCCCTCGCCGTTGTCGCCGTGGCAGATCGCACACTGCTCGCGATAAACCTGCTGACCACGCTTGAAGTCGTACCCGCCCTTGGGTTGCGGCACCTCCGGGTACCCGCGCCCGGCAATTTCCACACCGGTCGGCGCCTTGGTGGAAAGCCAGTACGAATACACTGCCAACGCCGTCATCTGCGGGCTGTCTGCAGCCGGTGGCTTGCCGTTCATGCTGAACTGGAAGCAGCCCTGGATACGCTCGGCGTATGTGTTGACCTTGTCGTTTTTCTTGCGGTACGCGGGGTACATCGGGTACGCCCCCCACATCGGCGCGGAATGCGCCAGCCGCCCCTGGTCAAGGTGGCAGTTGCTGCAGTTCATGCCATTACCCACGGCCTCGGGCATCAACCTGCGGGTGTCGACGAACAAGGCGTGCCCCTCGCGCACCATCTTGCCAAAGGCATTGTCAGGCAACTCGCTTTCCGCTGGCGGCACGAACTGCGGTGCAGCCTGCACGCCAGGCACTTTCAACTGTGACTGGTCTTCCATGGCGATCTGGGCGGCCTGGGCGCTGCCCATGGCCAGCAGCAGCAGGGCTGGAATCATCGGTTTCATGGCTTGACCTCCTGGCTGGCTGGGCGGGCGAAGAACTCGGCGACGGCCTTGATCTCGTCATCGGTCATGGCCTTGGCCACACCGACCATCAGTTGGTTGGGGTCATTGCTGCGGGTGCCGTCACGCCAGGCATTGAGCTGCGCCACCAGGTAACTGGCGGGCTGACCTGCCAAGGGCGGGAAGTGTTCGCCAACCCCGCCGCCGCCCGGGCCATGGCATTGCACGCAACCAGGAATCTGCCGGCTCCAGTCGCCGTACAGGGCCATGCGGGTGGTGGGGTCATCGGCGATCTGCTGGCGACGCAGGTCGCCTGCTGGGTCTGCCGGCAGGCTGGCCAAATAGGTGCTGACCGCCTTGATCTCATCCTCGGTCAGGGCCTTGGCAAGTGGCTCCATTACCGGCTGCTTGCGGCTGCCGCTGCGCCAGTCATGCAATTGCTTGCTGAGGTAAGCGGCCGGCAGCCCGGCCAGGCGCGGGAAGCCGGCAGCGGCAATGCCCTTGCCGTCCGGCCCATGGCAACCCAGGCAAGCCATGGCGGCGGGGTTGGCCCCGCCCTGGGTGAAGACTTTCTGGCCATCGGCGGCATGCGCCGCGGGCCAGGCCAGGATCAGCAGGCTGCCGATCACGACGCGACTCAACGGTGTCATCACGAATCTCCTTTTCTATTGTTATATGCTTAGGCTTAAAACATATAAGCAAAAGGAGCGCGATCAGTTGCCCTGGATCAACTCCCGGAGATGCATTGGGTGGCGGCGGTGCGCACATCGCCCAGGCGCAGCGGGAAGTTGTTCAACCGCTCGTGCAGCTTGATACTGCTGCCGCTGCCACGCTTGTCGATATCCACCAGCGCCGCGGGGCCCGCGCCCGAGCTGATCTTCTGCGGCACGATCAGCCGCAGGCCATCGCCACGCTGCTCTTCCACCAGCGGGTCGCGGCTATCGGCCAGCTTCTGCTTGACGCAATCGGCATACGCGCGCGGAGACTTGCCGGAGATCACATCCAGCGTTTCACGCGACTGTTCCAGTTCCGTAACACTCACACAGCCACCCAGCGTCACCGCCAACGCCGCCACCATCCATTTCATTTACAGCACCTCTGCCTTCAAGAATCCGCTTCGACCACAGCCAGGCCGTTTTGCTCCCTGCTTTGGCAGTTTTATCTACGCCTGGCGGAACAGCGCGGCAGTGTAACCCGACATCGTGGTATCTTTCGCCTTTGCAGAACCAATCCTTGCGGAGCATCACATGAAATTCGTACACCAGCGCGAGCACTTGAACGAGGACGACATCGTCGTCATCGAGTGTTCCCAGCGCTGCAATATCCGCCTGATGAACGACGCCAACTTCCGCAGCTTCAAGAACGGCGGCCGTCACACCTACCACGGTGGCCATTTCGAAAAGTTCCCGGCGAAAATTACCGTGCCCAGCACCGGTTTCTGGAACATCACCATCGATACCGTGACAACCCGCCCGATCTCGGTCACCCGCAAGCCAACCTTGACCCACAAGATCAAGATCATCCGTCGTTCATCGTCGAAACTCAGATAAGGCCACCATGACCCAGACCACCAAGTACGTCATCAAGTACAAGCTCGACGGCCAGCGCCGCTGGGACTTCGCGCTGATGCCCGACGCCTCCCGCGAACAAGCCCTGGAAGCCCTGCGCAAGATTCATGGCGAAGATGCCGAGAAGATCAGCGACATCCAGGTCAGCAAGGCCTTGTAAACACCCGCCCCGCCCTACAGTTCGCCCGCGCAAGGAGAATCGCATGAGCCACTGGCCCGATAGCCGCATCCTCGACCTGCTGGGCATCGAGTTGCCCATTCTGCAGGCCCCCATGGCCGGTGCCACGGGCTCGGGCATGGCCATTGCCGTAGGCCAGGCGGGCGGCCTGGGCGCCCTGCCCTGCGCCATGCTCACGGGCGACCAGGTGCGCGCCGAGATCACCGCCTTCCGCGCCGGCTGCCCGGGCCGCCCGTTGAACCTGAATTTCTTCTGCCATCAGCCACCTGCGTCCGATACCGAGCGCGATTTACGCTGGAAGCAGGCACTCGAGCCCTATTACAACGAAGTAGGTGCCGACTTCGCGGCGCCCACGCCGGTGTCCAACCGCGCGCCTTTCGACGAACAGAGCTGCCAGCTGGTCGAGCAACTGCGCCCGGAGGTGGTGAGCTTCCACTTCGGCCTGCCCCAGGCCGACCTGCTGCAACGGGTAAAGGCCAGCGGTGCCAAGGTACTGTCCAGCGCCACCACCGTGGAGGAAGCCGTGTGGCTGGAGCACCGCGGCTGTGATGCGATCATTGCTATGGGCTATGAGGCGGGCGGACATCGCGGCATGTTCCTCAGCGACGATATCACCAGCCAGATCGGCACCTTCGCCCTGGTGCCGCAGGTGGTTGATGCGGTCAGCGTGCCGGTGATTGCCGCCGGCGGCATTGCTGACCACCGCGGCCTGTTGGCGGCACTGGCCCTGGGTGCTTCGGCCGTGCAGATCGGAACGGCTTACCTGTTCTGCCCCGAAGCCAAGATCTCGCCGGCACATCGCCAGGCCCTGGACAGCGCACCCGCCAGCGACACGGCGCTGACCAACCTGTTCACCGGCCGACCGGCGCGTGGCATCAACAACCGCATCATGCGCGAACTGGGGCCGATGAGCGACCTGGCGCCGCGCTTCCCACTGGCCGGCGGGGCGTTGATGCCTTTGCGGGCGATTACCGATCCGCAGGGCAATAGCGACTTCAGCAACCTGTGGTCGGGGCAGGCGCTGCGGCTGGGCAGGCATATGCCGGCGGGTGAGTTGACCCGGGAGATTGCCGAAAAGGCGCTGGCGATGATTGGCCGACAGGCATCTGCATAAGCAGGCTAGGCCCCTTCGCGGGTGAACCCGCTCCCACACATTCGAATAGTGTGCCGGCCCTGTGGGAGCGGGTTTACCCGCGAAAAGGCCTGGCCTGCTTGCGCATTACCTTGCCTCTTCCCGGCCCAAGGCCTATCGCTATATAGTTAAGGATATAACGATAACCTCCCAGGAGTTGTGTTGATGTGTACCCGCCCTTCCTATGTAGCCGCGGCCACCCTGGCCACCCTGCTCGCCTTCAACACTGCCTGGGCCGATGAAGTCCAGGTCGCGGTCGCTGCGAACTTCACAGCCCCGATCCAGGCCATTGCCAAGGACTTCGAAAAGGACACCGGCCATAAACTGGTCGCCGCCTATGGCGCCACCGGCCAGTTCTACGCACAAATCAAGAACGGCGCGCCGTACGAGGTATTCCTCGCTGCCGACGACAGCACCCCTGCCAAGCTCGAGCAGGAAAAAGCCATTGCCCCGGGCTCGCGCTTCACCTACGCCATCGGTACCTTGGCCCTGTGGTCGGCCAAGCCCGGCTATGTCGACGCCAACGGCGAAGTACTGAAAAAGAACCAGTTCAAGCACCTGTCCATCGCCAACCCGAAAACCGCACCTTACGGCCTGGCCGCCACCCAGGTGCTGGACAAGCTGAAGCTGACCGAAGCCACCACGCCCAAGCTGGTCGAAGGGCAGAACATCACCCAGGCGTTCCAGTTCGTCTCCACCGGCAACGCCGAGCTGGGCTTTGTCGCCCTGTCGCAAATCTACAAGGACGGCAAGGTCGAAAGCGGCTCGGCCTGGATCGTTCCCTCGTCCCTGCATGAGCCCATCCGCCAGGACGCGGTAATCCTCGAAAAAGGCAAGGACAACCCCGCTGCCAAAGCTCTGGTCGACTATCTGAAAGGCCCGAAAGCCGCGGCAGTGATCAAATCCTACGGTTATGAAATCTGATGCCACTGGACGCCAGTGACCTGGGTGCCATCTGGCTGACCGTGAAACTGGCCAGCCTGACCACCCTGATCCTGCTGATCGTCGGCACGCCCATCGCCTGGTGGCTGGCGCGCACGCGCTCGTGGCTGCGCGGGCCGGTAGGCGCGGTAGTGGCCCTGCCGCTGGTGCTGCCTCCCACGGTGATCGGTTTCTACCTGCTGATCGCCCTCGGCCCGCATGGCTGGCTGGGCCAGGCGACCCAGGCGCTGGGCCTGGGCAGCGTGGTGTTCAGCTTCACCGGCCTGGTGATCGGCTCGGTGATCTACTCCATGCCGTTCGTTGTCCAGCCACTGCAGAATGCCTTCGGCGCCATTGGCCAGCGCCCGCTGGAAGTAGCCGCCACGCTGCGCGCCGGCCCTTGGGACACCTTCGTCCACGTAGTGCTGCCGCTGGCCCGCCCAGGCTTCATCACCGCCAGCATCCTCGGTTTCGCCCACACCGTGGGCGAATTCGGCGTGGTGTTGATGATTGGCGGCAACATCCCCGACAAGACACGCGTGGTCTCGGTGCAGATCTTCGACCATGTCGAGGCCATGGCCTATTCGCAAGCACACTGGCTGGCCGGTGCCATGCTGGTGTTCTCGTTCCTGGTGCTGCTCCTGCTATACGCTGGACGCCGTGGCAAAGCCGGTTGGAGCTGAAATGAGCGCATCGATTGTGGCGCGTCTGAAAATGGCGCGCGACGACTTCACCCTGGACGTCGACCTGCACCTGCCCGGGCGCGGCATCAGCGCGCTGTTCGGCCACTCGGGTTCTGGCAAGACCAGCTGCCTGCGTTGCCTGGCCGGGCTGGAACGGGCCGCCAGCGCCTACATCGAAGTCAACGGCGAAATCTGGGAGGACAGCGCCCGCGGCGTCTTCCAGGCACCGCACCTGCGCCCGGTGGGCTACGTGTTCCAGGAGGCCAGCCTGTTCCCACACCTGTCGGTACGCGGCAACCTGGAGTTCGGTTGGCGCAGGGTAGCCGCTGCCGAACGCAAGGTCAGCCTCGACCAGGCCTGCCAGCTGCTGGGTATCGGCCACCTGCTGGCACGCCGCCCGGCGACATTGTCCGGTGGCGAGGCGCAGCGGGTAGGCATTGCCCGCGCCTTGCTCAGCAGCCCGCGCCTGCTGTTGATGGACGAGCCGCTGGCTGCACTCGACGGGCCGCGCAAGCGCGAGATACTGCCCTACCTGGAGCGCCTGCACGACGAACTGGAAATCCCGCTGGTGTATGTCAGCCATGCTCAGGAAGAAGTGGCGCGGCTGGCCGACCATCTGGTGTTGCTGGAGCAAGGCCAAGCAGTGGCCAGCGGCCCGATCGGCGAAACCCTGGCCCGCCTCGACCTGTCGCTGGCCCAGGGCGAGGATGCCGGGGTGGTGTTCGAGGGCCTGGTGGTGGGGCACGACCCACACTACGACCTGCTCGACCTGCGCCTGCCCGGTAACGACGGGCCACTGCTGCGTATCGCCCACCCTGCCCAGGTGACTGGCAGTACCTTGCGGGTCAAGGTGCAGGCCCGTGACGTCAGCCTGGCCCTTGCAGCCGACAGTACCTCGAGCATCCTCAACCGCGTGCCGGTACGCGTGCGCGAAAGCCGCCCGGCAGCCAACCCGGCTCATGTGCTGGTCAGCCTGGATGCTGGCGGCAACGCCTTGCTCGCGCGCATCACCCGCTTTTCGGCAGACCAGCTCGGCCTGCACCCGGGCCAGGTGCTGTTTGCCCAGATCAAGTCGGTAGCGCTGCTGGGCTGAGCATCGGCCCCGTCGCTGGTGTCCATTGATCAGTGACCTGATCGAGGCCTGCCAGCCATGCTTGAATGCCCCCTGCCGCCCACCCTGCACTATGTCGACGACAGCCAGCCGGGCCTGACCCGGCGCCGCTGGAGGGGCCGTTTCATCTACCTGGACGCCAACGGCCAACGGGTGCGCGACAGCGATACCCTCGCCCGCATCGCAGCACTGGTTATCCCCCCGGCCTATACCGAGGTGTGGATCTGCGCCGACCCGCAAGGCCACCTGCAAGCGACAGGTCGCGATGCCCGCGGCCGCAAGCAATACCGCTACCATGCGCAGTGGCGAGAAGTACGCGACCAGCACAAGTACGGGCGCATGCTGGCGTTTGCCCAGGCCCTGCCAAAACTGCGCGCGCAGCTGCACGCCCACCTTGCCCGGCCCGGCCTGGACCGGGAAAAGGTGATGGCGCTGGTGATCAGCCTGCTGGACCACACCCTGATCCGCATCGGCAACCAGCGCTACCTGCGTGACAACCAGTCCTATGGCCTGACCACCCTGCGCAATCGCCATGTGGAGGTGAAGGGCAGCAGCATCCGCTTCCAGTTCCGCGGCAAGCGCGGCGTCGAGCACAACGTCAGCCTCAACGACAGGCGCCTGGCCAACCTGCTCAAGCGCTGCATGGAGCTGCCCGGGCAAGCGCTGTTCCAGTACCTGGACGACAACGGCCAGCGCCACAGCGTCGGCTCCAGCGAGGTCAACCAGTTTCTGCAGCAGCTGACCGGCGCCGACTTTACCGCCAAGGACTACCGCACCTGGGCCGGCAGCAGTCTGGCCCTGGACCTGCTCAGGCCCTTGGCCTGGGAGCCCGAGAGCGAAGCCAAACGCCAGGTCGCCGCGATCGTACGCCAGGTAGCATCACGCCTGGGCAATACACCGGCGGTGTGCAGGCGTTGCTACATCCACCCGGCTGTACTTGAACACTATGCCCTGGGGCGGTTGGCCAACTTGCCGAAGAACCGTGTACGCAAAGGCCTGGACCGTGAAGAAGTAGCCTTGCTGCTATTTCTTCAGGCACTCGAGGAACAGGATGACCATTAACCCGGTCTATTCAACCCATCATGCGAAGAAATTTCCCATTGACCGCCAAGCACCCTATTCTTGCCACCGAGCACCTTGGCCGACAACCCGCTGGCGGTTTGCTTCGGCACCTGCGACTGAAGACACGCAACAGAATTTGTCTGTCGGGGAATTACTATCCGCCGAAAGCGTCTTTAATGAGAAGGAAGAGGGACAAGCTCCCGCCGCCGTGGCAACTAGCTCGACGGACTTTTATATCACCAAGGAGAACTACATGCTGATACTCACCCGCAAGGTTGGCGAAAGCATCGTCATCAACGATGACATCAAAGTCACCATTCTGGGCGTCAAAGGGATGCAGGTGAGGATCGGTATCGATGCACCGAAAGACGTCCAAGTCCATCGCGAAGAGATCTTCAAGCGCATCCAGGCCGGCAGCCCGGCCCCGGAAAAGCACGACGACTCGCACTGAGCGACCTGCTTCACGTTGCCTCAAGCCGCACGGACGCGCTTGATCGCCCCGCGCCTCAGGTGCCCAGCAGTTCGCGCACCTTGGCGATCATACAGTCCATGTCGAACGGTTTGTCGAACACCGCGGCGAACAGTTCCGGGCATCCTTGGTTGGCCTGCGCGCCACTCATGAGGATGACCGGCAACTCGCTCAACTCCGGGTCTTCACGCATCGAGCGCACCAGCTCCTCGCCGTTGAGCAGCGGCATCATGTAGTCGGTGATCACCAGCTGAACGCGCTTTTCCTTCAGCGCCTCAAGCGCCTTGCAGCCGTTGCTCGCCTTTTCCACCAGGAAGCCTTCGTCCTCCAGGGCGAAACCGAGGATGTCGGCAATCAGGTACTCGTCATCGACGATCAGGATGGTGTTCATCGTCCGCCCCGTCACCCGCTCCCCTGCGGCACCGGCGTTCCCGAGAGCACACCACAGGCGCCTTCGAACGCTTTGCGCAGGGTAATGCCCTGCGGCCTGATCAACAGCTCGTGCAAGGCAGGGTCATGGTGGCTGTCACGCACTTTGAGGATCGACAGCATACGTCGCAGCTGCGAGTCCAGCTCGACGAAGCGCATCAGCATCAGGTTGTCGACGATACTCGACAGGTCCGGGGCCGGGGCGCTGATTTCCGCGCCGAAGATGTCGCGCATTTCCCAGGTCAGCATCACGCTGACATTGCGCGCGCGCAGCTCACCGACCAGGGCGCGAAAAAACGCATTGAGCCGCGCCGGGTCGCTGGCCAGACGGCTGAACGCCCCCAGGCTGTCGATCAGCACACGTTTGCTGCCTTGCGCCTCGACCCGCTCGAGCAGGCGTGCACCGACCTGGTCCAGCAACCCCTCGGTGGTCGGCTGCCAGCACAGCTGCAGGCTGCCGCCCTGCTCCAGGGCGGCAAAATCGTAACCCAGCGACGCGGCCTTGATACGCAGGCGCTCCGGCGTTTCGTAGAAGCCGAAATGCAGCCCCGGCGCCTGCGGGCTGCTGGCACCGAGGAAGGCAAGGCCCAATGACGTCTTGCCAATACCCGAAGGCCCGATCAGCAAGCTGACCGAGCCCGTGGCCAGCCCGCCACCTAGCATTTCATCCAGGGTTGCCACCCCGCTGCCGATGCGCTCCAGGGTGGCGTTGCCCGCCTGGCTGGGGTGGCTGAACAGCGACTCCAGGCGCGGGTATACATGCATGCCGCCTTCATCGATGAGGCACTCGTGGCGCCCCGACAATGCCGCACTGCCACGCGTCTTGCGCAGCTGGACATGGCGCACGGCACGGCTGCCGTACAGTTGCTCGCCCAGCTCGATCACGCCGTCGACCATGGTGTGCTCCGGGCTGCCTTCTTCCAGTCGGGCGCTGGTCAGCAGCAGTAAGGTGCAACCGGCAAAGGCCGCATGACCCTGTAGTTCGGAGACGAATTTCTTGGTGTCCAGCGCGGTTTCCGCACGCACCCGGGCATTGAGCACGCCATCGACGATCAGCAGGCTGGCCTGCTGGCGGGCGATTTCCTGGCGCAGCAGCCGCACCACAGCGTCCAGGCCTTCCTGCTCCAAGGTGTCGAAGGCACTGACGAACTGGATCGTGTCGCCGACCAACGCCGGGTCGAAGAACTCCAGGGTCGCCAGGTACTGGAACAGCCGCTCGTGCGACTCACTCAGCAATGTAGCCACCAGCACCCTGCCCCCATTGCGCACATGCCCACAGGCCAGCTGATTGGCGAGGATGGTCTTGCCGGCCCCCGGCGGGCCCTGAATGATGTAGGACGCGCCAGCCACCAGGCCACCCTGGAGCAATGCATCGAGCCCGTCGATACCCGTGACCAGTCGCCTGAGTGCCTGTGCCATGATGTTCTACCTGTCGAGTTGGCTATCGGTCTGGCCCTGATAGATTGGCAAGTAAAGCTGCATGCAAGTTCCCCGGCCGGGCTCACTGTCTACGCAAATGGCACCACCGCTCTGCCTGGCAAAACCATAGACCTGGCTAAGGCCCAGGCCAGTACCCTTGCCAAAGGGCTTGGTAGTGAAAAACGGTTCGAAAATCCGCGGCAGTACCGCTGGCGCGATGCCCTCGCCGCTGTCTTCCACCTCGAAACGCACAAACCCGCCGTGCAGGCCTTCAAACTTGCCGGTCAGTTCGACCACATCGACGGTCAAGCCGATCCGGCCCTGCCCCGTGATGGCATCGCGGGCATTGAACAACAGATTGAGCAACACCATCTGCAATTGCCCGGCATCCACCTCGATCAGGGGCAGGTCCGGTTGCAACAGCACCTTCAGCTCAATCGAATCAGGCAGCGCATGCTCCAGCAGACCACGAGTGGCTGCAATAAGGTTCTCCGGGGCGACGCAAGCCACATCAAGCTTGCGGTGGCGGGCAAAGCTGAGCAATTGCTGGGTCAGTTCGGTGCCACGCTGCCCGGCATCGAGAATGTGTTGCAGCATGCGCTTGGCGCGTGCCGGGTCCTGGGTGTCCAGCGCCAGGCGCGCCGAGCTGATGATGATGGTCAACATGTTGTTGAAGTCATGCGCCAGACCACCGGTCAACTGGCCGAGGGCCTCCAGCTTCTGTGCCTGGAACAGCTGGGCGCGCACCGCGTCCAGTTGCAGCGCCGACTCGCGACGGTCGGTGATATCCCGGGTCACCTTGGCCAGGCCGACGACCTGGCCCTGGTCATCGCGGATCACATCCAGGGCGGCCAGCGCCCAGAATTGCGTGCCATCCTTGCGTACGCGCCAGCCCTCATCCTGCGCCACACCCTGCTCCAGCGCCTGACGCAGCAAGCGTTCCGGGCGGCCCTCGGCGCAATCCTGGGGGGTGAAGAACAATGAGAAATGCTGGCCGATCACTTCATCGGCACGGTACCCCTTGATGCGTTGAGCGCCTGCGTTCCATGACACTACATTGCCGGACGGGTCGAGCATGTAGATAGCGTAATCCACCACCGACTGAACCAGCTGTTCGTAGCGGTGGGCGGGCATGATGGGGTGGTCGAGGCAATCAGCTGAAACCATGCGAGCTCCACCGGCACAGCAGGAGAGAAAAGAGAGCGAAGTTCAACGCCCGGGCTCAACCAGCACCGGGCTGATGCGCCGTGGCATCGCCACTTTCAGCAACCATAAGCCGACCAGCAGGATAAACCCGCCACCGGCCAGGGCCATCAGCCGCTGCGGTTGAGGGTGTTCGGCATCGAACCCCAGCATCAGCAGGTAAGCGCCCAGGCTGATCAGGCTGAGGTAGAGAAACGCCCCCAACACGACCACCAGCACGAACAACAGTCGCCAGAACAGCCGCGGGCGCACGATGCGCTCGGAAGTACCGGACGGGGTCATCACTGCACGCTCTTGGATCCAATAAAGGGGCAACAGTGGCGTAATGACAGCAAGGTGTCAATTGCCCGTTCGATCGACCCTTCATTCTGTTGATCATAGGCGCTGTGGTTGACTCAACTATAACAATGGGTTATAAAGCGCGCTTGATTGCGAAGCCCTTCTGCTTAGAAGCGAGCTGGTCGTTACGGCCCATTCAAGCGTGCGAGTGTGGTGGAATTGGTATACACAGCAGACTTAAAATCTGTCGGCGTGAGCCTTGCGGGTTCGAGTCCCGCCACTCGCACCAAACTTCTAGCGAAGGCGCCCGTGTGGCGCCTTTTTGCTGCCCGCCAGCAATCCTTTGCGCAGCTGCTAGAGTGGAGCTTGTACCCGTCCACTGGAACGCCGCCATGCGCTACTCCCTGTTCGATGGTCAACGCGACATCATTATCCTGATTGCCCGTGTGCTGCTGATGATCCTGTTCGTCTTGTCTGGCTGGGGCAAGTTGACCGGGTTCGAAGGCACGGTCGGCTACATGACTTCACTCGGCGCCCCTGCCCCCATGCTGGCAGCGGCAGTTGCCGTGCTCATGGAGTTCGTCGTTGCCATCCTGCTGATCCTCGGTTTCTACACCCGGCCGCTGGCCTTCCTGTTTGCGCTGTTCGTGCTGGGCACGGCGCTGCTGGGCCACCCGTTCTGGAGCATGGTCGACCCTGAGCGCAGCGCCAACATGACCCAGTTCCTGAAAAACCTCAGCATCATGGGCGGCCTGCTGATGCTGGCAGTGAGCGGCCCTGGGCGTTTTTCGGTAGACGGGCGCTGAGTCAGTCGTTTTCGCAGTCGTCGAACCAGGCTGGGTGATCGCGCTCCTCGTCATCGAGGTCATCCAGCGTTTCCTCGTCTTCCTCCACTTCGTCCTCGGCGCCTTGGGCATCCGCTTCAGGCTCGATATCGTCGTAGAGGAATTCATGATCAAGCAGGTGATCGTGCTCGGGTTCGTGCAGGTCGTCTTCGTCGTGCATGCTGGCTCCTGGGCGGGTGGCAGGCCTGTATAGGCTGATCGGCTGCGCAGGTCAATGCATTACCGCTTAATGCTCGGTTAACCCGCAAGGTCCAGTCTGCAGGCTCTCCCTTCAAACGTCGCTTGCCCGCCTCCCATGGCGGGCTTTTTTATCCCCTGGTTTTGCCCTTCGTCCAGCCTTGGCAAATCACAGTGAACCGCGCCCATGCTGGCCAGGCTCGCAAATGATGCAGGACCTGTCGTTTTTCAAGGAGAAAGCCCATGGCTGTATATATCGACAACCTCATCATCACCACTCCCGTGCCGAAGTCCGCGACCAACCCGGTAGCCCTGGAATTGACCGGCGCCCAGGCGCTGGCGACCCTGCCTGAAGTCATCGCCCAGCTGAGCGACGGCTCCATCCGTATGACCGCCCCCACCAAGGGCGCCTCCAGCAAAAGCACCCACCGCACCCGCTGCGAGTGGAAGGAGCCCGCGTACTGGGCGCTGAACAGCGCCGCCAGGCATCGCAATCATCAGACCATGACACTGCAGAAAGTGAACCTTGCGCAAAAGGTGGTCATTGCCCAGATGCACGTAAAAGACGACGACAACCCGCCCATCAAGGTGTTCTGGAACAAGGGCAAGATCACCGTGGGCTTTCGCACCGAATTCAACCAGACGGCCACGAGCAGCAGCACGGTGCTGGCCGACGTACCGCTCGGCGCCCGTTTCGATGTCAGCATCGATGTGACAAACAACGGCGCCTGCACGGTCAGCGCAAGCTGCAACGGCCGTATTGGCAGCACATCGCCCCAGCAACTGGGGGCGACCTGGGCGACGCGCACGCTCAAATTCCATGGGGGGGTATACAACCAGGTGGACTACACCGACACCACGCCTGCCGAGGACGGTTCGGTATGCGTCATCAGCCAACTGGAACTGAGCCATGCATGACAAGCTCATGACCTGACCTTCACGAAATACTGACATCCGGGTGGGCACACTGGCCCTGCTCCGTATGTTCTTGCAGCCCGCCGCATTATTGCCGCGGGCTTTTCTTTTTGTGGCGAGCCTAACGCAGAACCCCGTAGGAGCGGCCTTGTGTCGCGATGGGCTGCAAAGCAGCCCCAACAAAGTTATGCGCCCCGCTGAAATCCCGGGGCCGCTCTGCGGCCCTTTCGCGACACAAGGCCGCTCCTACAAGTGCCCGTGCAGGGCAGGTACCTGCTGCGTACAAGCCTCCAACCCCAGACCATGACCTGAAGCAGTTTTGCCCCACCAGGCAAGGGCTATGCTAACCCCTGCGATAACCCAAGCTTATTCGGATGACACGGAGGCTCATATGAAAGCTGCTGTTGTTGCACCAGGCCGTCGCGTGGATGTGGTGGAGAAAACCCTGCGCCCTCTCGAGCACGGTGAAGCGCTGCTGAAAATGCAATGCTGCGGTGTGTGCCACACCGATCTGCATGTTAAAAATGGCGACTTCGGTGACAAGTCCGGTGTAGTGCTAGGCCATGAAGGCATCGGCGTGGTCCAGGAAGTAGGGCCAGGCGTCACCTCGCTCAAGCCGGGCGACCGTGCCAGTGTGGCATGGTTCTACCAGGGCTGTGGGCATTGCGAGTATTGCACCAGCGGCAACGAAACCCTGTGCCGCGAAGTGAAGAACTCCGGCTACACCGTGGACGGGGGTATGGCTGAAGCCTGCATCGTCAAGGCCGACTACTCGGTCAAAGTGCCCGACGGGCTCGACTCCGCTGCCGCCAGCAGCATTACCTGCGCCGGCGTAACCACCTACAAGGCGGTAAAGATATCCAACATCCGTCCCGGCCAATGGATCGCCATCTACGGTCTTGGCGGCCTGGGCAACCTTGCCTTGCAATATGCCAAGAACGTCTTCAACGCCAAAGTGATCGCCATCGATGTCAACGAAGAGCAACTGCGCTTCGCCAGCGAGATGGGCGCCGACCTGGTCGTCAATTCACGCACCGAGGATGCCGCCAAGGTCATCCAGGCCAAGACCGGTGGCGCCCATGCCGCCGTGGTTACCGCCGTTGCCAAGGCTGCCTTCAACTCGGCCGTTGATGCCCTGCGCGCAGGTGGCCGCCTGGTTGCGGTCGGCCTGCCGTCGGAAGCCATGAACCTGAATATCCCGCGCCTGGTGCTGGACGGTATCGAAGTGATCGGCTCGCTGGTCGGCACTCGGCAAGACCTGCAGGAAGCTTTCCAGTTTGCGGCGGAAGGGAAAGTGGTGCCGAAGGTGACCCTGCGGCCGATCGAGGATATCAACCAGATCTTCGAGGAGATGCTGGAGGGCAAGATCAAAGGGCGGATGGTGATTCAGTTCGAGGAGTGATGGCTCAAGTGCGCTGGCTGTTGGCGCAGCGCACGCTACCCTTTTGCATTCAAGCGCAGGCGGTCAGAAATGGCTTCCGGCCCACCAGATAAAGCGAACCAATGGGCGCACCTTGCTCTCTAGTTACAGGTAAGCGCTCGAATCCCCGCCTGGCAACCAGCCTGGCATGGGGTAGCACGTGGTTTGGAAGGGAGTGGCCAATATGACGGAAGAAGAAGCAAGGGATGTTCTTGAGCGAATCGAGTACGAACTCAGCCTTCATCAACCCTGCACCGCTACGCGTATAGTAATCCACGACCTCGGCTTATGGGCTCGCCTTGAGAAGGCCAGCGGCGGGCCCATCAGCATCGCCAATGGCTGTACGCTATTCGACAGGCCCGTGTTGCTGGAGCCGAAATGCGATGCCTCATTCACGGTTTTATCCAGGTCTTGAGTTTAGGTTGCTACATAAGCAGAGCTGGTTAGCCCCCCGGAGTGAACATGAGCATCCGCAGCTTGGCGAAAAACCTGCCACCCGATCCGGACAATGACGGCTGGGTGCTTGGATGGGGCGTACTGAGAGACCGGCATCCCTGGCATTTCGTCGATGTTTATGCCGACCAGAAGACTGCCAGGGCCGAGGCGGAGTGCCGCGGGGTTGGCTATGTTGTGGAGTTCGGCTCACACCGCCTGGGATCGGATGAGTTCGTGTGCGGGAGGTGCCCGCCTGAAGGCTAGCGTGTACCGAGTTCATCACCGGCCTGGACGCCGACCAGCCGGCACTCTACAGGCACCTCCTTGGCCTCACATGTCCGTGAACCGCCGGCGCGTCAGGAACAATACTACGCCCAACGGCACAGCTAGCAACGTCAGCAGCTCCAAGTCAAAACCCAGGACCTGCTGCTGGCCGACGCTGAAGATCCCGACCAGTCCTGCTGCAAGTAGTACCAGACCCAGCCACTTGCGCAGCCGGTATGGTTTTAAAAACTGAACGAGGATCGCGCCCAGCATCATCAGGGCGACCGTCTGCAGGATGTAGGGCATGTGCAATTCCTCAGACCTTGATGACCAGCGTCACGCCAGAGCGTTGTGGGCCAATCCCGCCATGAACCTCTCCCTCGATACTGATCAGCACATCACCTGCATGCAAGCTAGGCAACGCCCCTTTCAAGTACCAGTTCATACCTGTCGTCACGACTGCACCCGAGGCCCAGCCAATGACCGGCCCTGCCAACGCGCCCACCTTCCCGGCAGCACCACCGGAGGCCGCAGCGATCCCCTTGGCAACGTTGCCTCGCACGGTGTTGATGGCATCAGCCTGCTGTCGAGTCAGTGGATTGGAAATGCGGACTGTCAGCAGACATGGCAGATTTCGGGCCTGCATCCGGTCGTACATATCGACGACCATGCTGTTGACTTGATAATGCGCGCGTTTCGCCTCACCAAAGTGCAGCTCACGCAGTCGGCCTCGATCGCTTTCCATGAGTGTGATTTTCGAGAGACTGAAGACGATCCCTTCATCCGTCGTGTATTGCGTGGTCTTCTCGACCTTCATGCGCGTATCCATTCGTGCAAAAGGGGGATTTTCTACAAGCGATGGGTGAGATGCAAATGGTCTTTTGGTGGGTTTCTCTTGAACGATTCACGAGGACCTGCACTTGTGGCCGATGCCTTGCGCATCGGCCGACATGCTCCGGCCGGCGCTACCCCTTGGTCAGATCAACCAATGGCGTCTGCCGCACCTCGGTTTCGTGCCCACCTTGTATCTCGCCAACCTGCTTCAAAGCCTTGTCCACTGCCATTTTGTCCGCCAACAAGCTGTAGCTGATATGGAACTGCCTGTTTTCCTTCGGCCCGATCGTCGGCACCAGATTCAGTGGCCGCTGGTAACGGCGGTTGTAGGAGAAGCTCGTCCCTGGCTCCAGCCCCGTCACATAACCCTGGCCTTGGGTATCGGTATTTTTCCACAGGGAAAATACAGGCAGTGTCCGAGTATTGAAGCCGACCGAAACGCCCAGATTGCCAGCCTTGTCATGCAATACGGCCAACGTATTGCCCTGGGCGTCGGCATACGGCACCACGTTATAAACCGTTTCGTCATAGTCCCTGGTGGGTGCTCGGTAGGTTTGCCAATCAGGCAAATCGGCCCTGGCCTTGTCGTTGAACGGTGACACCTGTTTCACGGGTGCGGCGAACCGTGCGCCCTCCTCCAGAAACGGAGTGCTGAAATTACTGTGATACAGCGCTTGGTATTCCTTCGGATAATCACCGTTGTTGGTCAGGGTGTCGTTGAGGGCGAACATCACGCTGCCCGGCTCGGTGACCAGTTCGGTCGCGACGGAGAAGTCGACTTTCTTGAACGCCTGCTCTTTCAGTTCACCACGCAAGCTGATGGCGTATGGTGGTTTCTCATCGATGTGCAGGGTGACTTTGTTCGCAGGTATGTTGGCGGCCCGGCCGTGCAGGGTCAGCAGCTCGCCATTGTCGACGCCGGGGTGGCCAACCCATTCGTAACCGCAGCGGGCGACCAGTTCGTTGAAACCCTCCAGCCAGCCAAGACCATTGCGCCCATTGAGTTCGATGAAGGACGGGTTGACCACTTCCTTGACCGGCGAATCCCAGCCCATGCGCACATTACCGACCGACGCCTGCAGGACGTTCATTCCGCGGGTCGGCACTACCGAAATTTTCATCGTACCGTTATCGATGTCGACGATGCTGACACCCTCTTGCCGGCCTCCGTGCAAAGTGCGCAGGGTAACGCTGAAGGGCTTGTCGGTTTTTACGCCAAGTTGCTGGCTGGTGATCTGCCAGTTCTGGGCGGCTTTGTCGGTGTCGAGCAGAACGTAATCCCAGGCCATGGTGTGGGAGGCCGCGGACAGGGCGCCGAGAGCAACGAAGAATTTGAGGAGGGGCATGACAGGTTGCCTTTCTTGGAGTTGTGCCCCTTTTATAGACACGAAGAAACGTTTCAGCAAGCTACCCAAGCGATGCTTTCGATCGGTACGGGTTTCGCTAGCCATTTTCAGGGAGTAGCCTCGGCACAGTGAGTCTTTCGAGCCCGATCAGGTAATCAACCTTGTGAGGCATCAGAGAGACAGAAGAAATTGCCCCACTCGATAGAATTTTCATTGCCATGCCAGACGGTTTTCCTGATTTGCCCTCGCTGAACGCGTTGCGTGTTTTTGAAGTGGTGGCTCGCCGCTTGAACTTCCGTGTTGCGGCCGAGGAACTGGGCGTGACCCAGGCGGCAGTTGCCCAGCACATACGCGGGCTGGAGGCGAGCCTGGATCTGCGTTTGTTTGAACGCCTACCCCGGGGCTTGGCGTTGACTGATGCGGGCCGGGGCTACAGCGCAAGCATCCGCAGTGCACTGGCGATGATCGACGAGGCAACACGCCTGCTCAGGCCACAGTCTTCTCACCTGACAGTCAGCGTTACACCTACCTTCGCCTCGAAATGGCTGATTCCCAGGCTCGGCAATTTTGCGCAGAATCATCCAGACATCGATTTGCGCGTGCTGGCAACCGATCGGCTGTCGCACTTCAGCACCGATGGCGTGGATATCGCTGTCCGCTACGGCAAACCCGAATTCGGAGCAGGTTTGAATAGCGAACTGCTGATGGAGCAGCGAATCGTTGCGGTGGCCAGCCCAAGGCTGTTCGAAGGCAGCGAAATACCTGCCAGCTTTGCGCAGTTGCAGGACTTCGTCATGTTGCACGATGCCCATAATTTCTGGCCTCAGTTCCTTGCAGAACTATTCCCGCATCACCTGCAACCCACCGCCAGAAACCTGCGCTTCAATCAGACTTCATTGGCCATTGAAGCGGCAATCAGCGGCCAGGGCATTGCCTTGGCCAGCCCTGCGTTTGTCGGTGATGACATTGCCGCAGGCCGGCTGATGCAGGTTTTTACCCAGCAACTCAGGGTCGACAAGTCGTTTTATCTGGTCTGGCCGCGCAAGACGAAACAGCCGGACTCATTGAGCATCGTCCAACACTGGCTAAAGCAACAAGCTGCCGATAGTTAATCTATCGCAATAGTGAAGTTTAGCTGTCTCCCTCACCAATGGGACTGCTGCTAAGGTGAATGCACCTGAAAAACCAGCATTGAGCGATTGGAGGCAGCATGTCAGTAGAAAAAGTTGCGATTATCACGGCAGGTGGCAGCGGCATGGGCGCTGCGGCAGCGCGACGCCTGGCCGCCGAGGGCTTCAAGGTGGGTATCCTCTCCTCTTCGGGCAAGGGCGAGGCGTTGGCTACCGAACTTGGCGGTATTGGTGTAACCGGCAGCAACCAGTCGGTTGAAGATCTGCAACGCCTGGTCGACGCTGTCGTGGAGAAGTGGGGCCGTATCGATGTGCTGGTCAATAGCGCCGGCCATGGTCCGCGCGCGCCAATCCTGGAAATCAGCGACGAGGATTGGCACAAGGGTATGGATACTTACCTGCTCAATGTCATTCGCCCGACTCGCCTGGTGACGCCTTACATGCAGCGTCAGAAAAGCGGAGTGATCATCAACATCTCCACTGCATGGGCGTTCGAACCCAGCGAGCTGTTCCCGACTTCTGCCGTATTCCGCTCGGGCCTTGCCGCGTTCACCAAGATATTCGCCGACAATTTCGCCGGCGATAACGTGCGCATCAACAATGTCCTTCCTGGCTGGATCGACAGCTTGCCGGCCACCGAACAACGCCGCGATAGCGTGCCGCTCAAACGCTACGGCACCAGCGAAGAGATCGCTGCGACCATTGCGTTCCTTGCTAGCGAAGGCGCGGCCTACATCACCGGGCAGAACATCAGGGTCGATGGCGGCGTTACACGCAGCATTTGATCGCCCGTGGACGCAGCTGGCGATCCCGGTCGGCCACGTGCGCAACCCTTATCGGCTCATGCAGCTGTCCACCTTGGACGAGCAAGGATAGCTCGCTTCCAGGACGGTGAGCGCTCAACAGTTCTGCCAAAAGAAAAGGCACCCGAGCAGACTGTGTGAAAACCTAGCAATCTGCCCGGCCCTTTAAGAGAATGCTCCGTATCGAAAGATACGGAGCATTTTTCGTTATGGCCTACATACAAGGAGAGTCTCGCAGCCAGACCAGCCTGTTCCCGGTCTCGCTGGAGGAATTGATCCCTGAAGATCACCTCGTACGGGTCATCGACCTGTATGTAGCCAAGCTGGATCTGGGCCTGCTCGGCTTCGAAAAAGCCCAGCCGAAGGCCACTGGGCGCCCAGCCTATGACCCCGCCGATCAGTTGAAGCTCTACCTCTATGGCTATTTTCAGCGCATCCGTTCATCGCGGCGCCTGGAAGCCGAGTGCCAGCGCAACATCGAAGTGATGTGGCTGATCAACCGGCTTAAACCCGACTTCAAGACCATCGCTGACTTCCGCAAAAACAACAAAGCTGCTTTCGTCACGACATGCCGGGCTTTTGTGCAGTTCTGTCGAGCTGCCGGTTTGATTGCCGGTGACCTGGTTGCGGTCGACGGCAGTAAGTTTCAGGCAGTCGCTTCCTCGCGACGTCACCTGACTTGAATCAGCTCAGCCGTCGCTGCGGGAGCATCAGAGAAGAAGCGCATAGAAGCAGTGGAAGAGGATGTGATCATCCTTCCCGACAGCTTCTACGACATGAACACCTGGGACCTCGATGCAGCGCCCGAGTCGACCAGGCGCCGGTGGCGGGCGGACATCAACGAAAAGCTGAACGGAATGGTGGAAGAGGCACTGGAAAAGGTGAGGATGATCCTAGAGGTTGAGGGCTTGCTTATGAGTCATGCGGCGTAATCGCCTATTGACATCAGTGAGCGACTGAGCGAAATTACTCCCATCCTGTCATTCCTGCGCGTGTTGAGGAGTGGCACACCAGAACCCGGCCACTGAGCCGGGTTTTTTATTGCCCGAAGAGGGCCTCAAGAGGCACAGAACTGCGCCGGTCTTATTAATTGTCCCGATGGTCTGTTATTTTACCCTATGTCAGGCTTAGGGCGCATACTCGCTTTAGCTCAGATTTTCTGAGTTATTGAGAGGTACTTATGTCTAGTGACATTACCAAACCAAATGGATCCCCGGGACTTGAATTGGAAGTTGAAGAAGGTACAGAAAAGCGTGAGGGGTTGGACAAATCTAGCCCAGAGGATAGGGACGACTATATCGATCCCGACGCTACACCTAAACAAGAACCTGATTCCCCTGAACGTCAAAAAGCTTCAAATATGGAAAAGTTCAGTAGTCAGCAGACTGGTTGGACTTATCCTGGGCGCCGTTGGTAGAGGCACCCAACCACGTACGGCTCTTTCACCACATAAGCTCCTCGAAGCTGGCTACCCTCTAGTCTACACCCCAGATGATGACAAGCCAGGCCTTGATAAAGGTCCGGAGAGTGACCGGAGGCAGATGCGTACACATGATGGATCACTCGCTGAGTAATTCATTTATTTGAGCTCGGAAAACCGGGCTCATCAGAGGTTTATATGACAGATAAAACATCGCACCAGGGTGAAAGAAGCTCTGGCGAAAATACATCTCCCCAAGGCCCAAGGGCGGAAGGAAGTAAGGGTGCCAACACCGAGCGGGCTTCAAAGGCAGAGCTCTATAGTCGGCACGACAAGGTTGCTGAGAAAGATGTCAAAAATGATCCGCGAAAGTCGTGAAGTAGAACATTTGAGCTGATTGAAGCACCCAATAAATTGGGAAAGCGCTAATAAATCACTTGCTAGCCGCCTTCGGGCGGTTTTTTGTTCTGGTGAATTGTCTTCCCATCAGATCAACGGTTGGCCATGAGCAACGTCACACGAATTCGCCATGAGCTTCCGGTAAGCACGGATATCGACCATGCGGTGGCAGAGTTCGATGCCGCTCTGGTCAAAGCCATTGATGCAGCCAAGGATGCCGGGCTGCCGCAGGGACTGCTGGTCGGCCTGTTGCACGGCCACGCCCACGCCGAATCACACAAGATGGTGGCCAAATGAACGTGGTTGAGCGGAAACGGCGGGAGCGAGAGGAGCCGCACGCCTCCGGCGAGTGCATCTGCGCGAACTGTCAGCATGAATGGGTAGCGACTGCCCCGGTAGGTGTCACGCAGATGGAGTGTCCGGAGTGCGGTACCCATCGCGGCGCCTTCAAGTATCCATTTGGTCCGCAGCCAGGTGACGAGGCATTCCACTGCAACTGCGGCTCAGAAACGTTTTTCATCATGCGCAAGCCAGGCCAAGCCAGTGGCGCAGTGCACTGCTATGGCTGTGGTGTAGAGGCGACCAGCTGGTTTAAGTAGGTATCCCATGACAACGAAGCAACCCGACTGGGAGGCGATGGAACGAGCCTACCGGATCGGGTCGCCCAATGCTGCATGAGCGTGCTCACGCTCAGACCAGCATCATATTCATGATTAACGCTTCAATGCAGTGGATTGATCTGTTGGCACCGGCTACCTTGATGCTTCACGCAAGGAGTCCGGACATGGCAGATAAATATGTTGGAAGAATAGTTGGGCTTGGCACGGATAATGTCGAGTACGTCATCTACATCTACCAAGACGAGACGGTCGAGCGCTCTTCGAGCGGCATGGTTCGACATGAAGGCTTGAAGCATTTCGAAATGCAAATGGGTGGTGCCGTGAACAAGATCTCCGAAACGGAGTACGAGATCGTTGCTACTGGAGTGAGGGTCACTGTGCATGATGATAAGAGCTAATCGGGTCGGCCTCTCGTGCGAGCGCTTGAAATGGAATGCCGCATGGCAGCCAGATGGAGCAATCACCATGCATAGCTTGCGTTGAGCCAATCGCCTTTCGGCTAGTACTCCCTCCTGCACTGAATAGACTCCTGCCGTCCCGGCACCGCAACATCATTTCAAACACAAGGTGACCTATGGATAGGCCGTATCCTCCATCGTCACTGCTTGAACTGTCCGAGCTATCCGACTTCGGTATCCGCTTGGCTCCTGCCCCTGAAATATGGGATTGGCTTAAGGCCGAGATTCTTGCCGACACCGGCAGCATCCATAACCCAGAGCACGCCCACCTGATCGACGCCAACATCGGCGTGCTCTGGGCATCGACTGGGTTCGCCAAACAGGGGCGGGTCGTCCTTGGCCAGGCCGAGCAGCTGATGTTCCGCGCTGGCGGATGGCAGGAGGCCCGGCAAGAGCAGCAGATGCGAGAATGGTTCGGCGAGGAGCCGGACTACCTCATCACCCTGGCCGCCGACTACTGCTCCCAGTGCACCGATGCTGAGTTCTGCGCCCTGGTCGAACACGAGCTGTACCACATCGCCCAGGTAACTGATGAGTACGGCGCACCCAAGTTCACACAGGACGGGCTACCCAAGCTGTACCTGCGCGGCCATGACGTCGAAGAGTTCGTCGGAGTGGTACGGCGCTACGGTGCCAGCGAAGAAGTCCAGCAGCTGATCGACGCTGCAAGCCGGCCGCCCGAGGTGGCCAAGATCAACATTGCGAGGGCCTGCGGAACCTGTCTACTGAAGTCGGCCTGATTTTTGGACAGGTTTGGACGGATGAACGCCTATGGCAGCCCTATCAAGTGAGGTGAAGGTCTTCGTAATTCAGGCCTTGGCCTGCTTCGATACGCCTTCCCAGGTGGCCGAGTCGGTACAAAAGGAATTCGGTTTGACCATCACCCGGCAGCAGATCGAGTCGCACGACCCCACGAAGGTCTCTGGGAAGGGGTTAGCCGCCAAGTGGAAGCAGCTCTTCGAAGACACTCGCAAGCGCTTCCGCGAAGACATCACTGAAATTCCCATCGCCAACAAGGCCTACCGTTTGCGCGGCCTCAATAGGATGGCTGACAAAGCCGAAGGAATGCGGAACCTGGCTCTGACGGCGCAACTGTACGAGCAGGCGGCCAAGGAATGCGGCGACATGTACAGCAACCGCAAGATCGAACCCGACAAGCCCCTGGGCTCCCAGGCGGACCAGCAGCACGCCGTTGCTGAGTACAAGCTGGAGCCAGACGAAGGTGTCCCGACTACCCCGTACCTATGACCCGCCGGTGAAGTTGACGCCGAAGCAGGCGAACATCTACGTTTGGGGCTTTCAGCCCGAGGCGCGTTTCCGTGATGCGGTGTGCGGGCGTCGATTCGGCAAGACCTTCCTCGGCAAGGCAGAGATGCGCCGCGCGGCCCGGCTGGCTGCGGAGTGGGGCGTGAGCGTCGAGGACGAGATATGGTATGGCGCGCCGACGTTCAAGCAGGCCAAGCGGGTCTTCTGGCGCCGGCTGAAGCAGGCCATCCCAGAGGCCTGGCGCGCAGCCCGGCCGAACGAGACCGAGTGCTCGATTACCCTCAAGTCCGGCCACATCATGCGTGTGGTCGGCTTGGACAATTACGACAACCTGCGGGGCTCCGGCCTGTTTTTCGTCCTGGTGGACGAATGGGCGGACTGCCCGTGGGCAGCCTGGGAAGAAGTGCTCAGGCCAATGCTCTCGACCTGCCAGTACAAGATCCCCCAGACCGGGGAGTCGAGAAAGGGCGGGCATGCGCTGCGGATCGGGACCCCGAAGGGCTTCAACCACTGCTATGACACCTACCGCGACGGGCAGCCGGGCGGTGAGCCGGATCACAAGAGCTGGCAGTACACCTCGCTGCAGGGCGGCAACGTCCCGGCCGATGAACTGGACGCTGCCCGCCGCAAGATGGACCCGCGCACGTTCCGTCAGGAATACGAGGCCGGCTTCGAGAACTACGCCGGAGTCGTGTACTACACCTTCGACCGGGCCGAGTGTCGCACCAGTGAGCGCATCAGGCCGGGTGAGGCCGTGCACATCGGCATGGACTTCAACGTCATGAAGATGGCTGCGGTCGTGTACGTGGTCCGGGAAGGCCTGCCGCTGGCGCTGGATGAGTTCCACTCGGTGCGGGACACGCCCGAGATGATCGAGAAGATCAAGGTTCGCTTCTCTGGCCACAGCGTCTCCGTGTACCCAGACGCTAGTGGCCAGAACACCAGTAGCAAGAACGCTAGCGAATCGGACCTGTCCCTGCTCAAGAAGGCCGGCTTCTCCGCGAACGATCTTTCCAACGGTGCCGCGGTTAACCCCTGTCACTCTGGCGATATCCAGTTGGGAGTTCTTTTGCGCGTGAAGCCGGCGGATCTGGCGAACCTGATCCGGCGTTACCTTGGCGTTCGGGTGAAATACCCCCTCAAGCTTTGTGCCGTGCCGAACCTTGTCAGCCTCATTGTCTTTGTGAGAGCCCCAGGCCAAGTTCTCAGCCCTTGAGTTCATTTGATCCCCGTCAAGGTGCCTGACAACCTCCCCCTCACCAGGAACGAAAGCCTCTGCGACCAGCCGGTGGATGTTCCTTTTGGATTGATCGGGACCATCGCAGAGGCAAACCGCTGGATATCCTGCGCTCATGCTTTGAGCCAGGATCCGGCCTTCAATCAACTTTTCGCCACGACCGAACTTCACGTATCTGCTGATCGAGCGGACGCGGCCCAGGTTACTCACCTCGTAGAGGCCTACAAAGCCCCGAACCGGACGCCATCTTTCTTCCTGATCATTGACAGTGCAGTCCTGGCCGCGGGCGCTATCGCGCACCTTCTTGCTAACGACCTTCATGCGTAGCTCCCCATCATGTCGGCAGCATCCAGCGCAGCAGCCTCGGTTTCGAAGTGAGCCGACAGCACCAGCCGCCAGCAGGCGTTGAACACGTCGCGGTACAGCGGCTCGAATGCGGTGTCGTCCATGTTCGCCCAGCTGATCGACTTGGCTTCCTTGCGCACTCCATCTGGCGTCTGCACCAGGTGAAAGTGGCCAGCCTCAATGGTCACCCACTCGCGGAAGGCCTCACGGCTCTTGTCCACCACTGGGAAACGATCGGCGCGGTCAGCCTCGAGCTTGGCGATGTAGCACTCCACGGCGTTTGTGAGCTGCCCAGGGCGCTGGTTCAGGTCTTCGAAGTACTTGGCCAAGCCCCAGATGCCTCGCAGCTCCTGCCGAGGCACAAGGCCTCCCGCAGGCTCCCAGTACTCCCATGCCAGATCCAGCATGGAGAAGAACTTGCGGTGGAATTTGGCGTTGCGCATCTTGGTGAACTTGCCGTGGATGACCTGGCCAGCCTTCCAATGCTGGATGGTTTCGCGGTCAGCGTCGGTTGCCGGCACCAGGCCATGCGAGGTACGGATCAGTGCGAGCTCAGCCATTGGCCTTCTCCTCGATCTTCACGCACTCGAAAGTGCGCTTGCCGACGTAGAACTTGCCCAGGCGCTCACACTCGGCAGCGACTGTGTGATGTGCCCAGACCCAGCCGATGGAGATGCCAACGATCAGCGCGAAGAGGAGACCGAATTTATCCATGGGATGCCTCCTTGGCCATGGCCGCCCGGTATCCGGCTAGCTCCGCGATGTCTCGGTGGTAATCGCGGAGCGTTACCGGATGCATGTCTTCCGGTTTCTGCCCTGCATACTTCTGGTTCATCTCGCCAGCCAGCGAAGCGATGCACTCGCTCAGTGCCGTGCGCAGCGCCTCATTCTCGGCCTTGAGCTGGTCGCGCTCTCGATTGGCGTTGATGAGCTGGGCGGATAGGCAATCGCATTCGCCTCGCCACTCCCCGGTGATGTCGTGCACGTCGCCGGTGTCGCCGCAGGTCCAGCAGAATGGTCCGTGGCGCCAGGTTTCAAGCTCTTGTTCAAGCTCTCGCTCTTTTTTGCTGCGACTGGTCGACAACCGCTCGATTTCCGCGAGCAGGGCCAAAACGTCGACTGCACGAACGGCGAGAGCAGGGAAAGGATTGCCGTTGCCGCCAGGATGGTTGTTAGCAATTGCGCGCTCGGCCGAAACGCGGAGCTCACTGCGCATCTTGTTGGTGTCCATCAGTGCTTCTCCTCGGCAGCTTCCATCTCGTCGAGCTTCTTCATGACCCGGGCGAGCAACTGCGCGTGCTCTTCCTCGGTCTCGCAGATCACCGGCACGAACAGCACGCCGTGCTTCGCGAACGTCTGCGCGAGAATCAGAGCGGCGCGGATCTTCTTCATCGGGCTCATACACCCTCCCCGGCCGGCTGCCCGGCGCGCTTGATGTTCAACTTGGCCAGCAGGTGTGCACGGTTCATGCTGCCTCCTTGCGAGCATTGAGCTTCTCGACGAACTTGGTTAGTGCCCATTCACAGCGGCTCATTTGGCTGTGCATGGCGGTCTTCTCTGCATTGGCCTCCCGGCTCACCCCGGCCAGGTAACGCTCTCGCACGCTGCGGTCCATAGCGGCCACCGCTGAGCTCTGGGCGATTTCGTAGATATGCAATGCGCCGGGGTGTGGCTGCTTCATGCCGACACGCAGGTAGCCGTGGTATGCGTCTTTCCCGAGCCCATGCTCGATCAGGCCATGCAGCTCGTGAGTGCTGAACTCGACGGTGCGCCCGGCATACAGGACAAGCAGCCGTGCACCGCCGACGCCTGGGAACATGAACTGCATATCGCCATAGGCGATAACCACCGGGCATCCGGTCGCGGCGCTAGCGTCCATGGCCTTTTCGCGCTCGATTTCCGTTGGGTGAGGGCCTTTCACCTCAACGAACAGGCCGGCCCGAGGCAGGTAAAAGTCAGGCAGATAAGCGCCATGCCGGGTTTTCACCAGGCGCGGCTCTTACAGCCAGTCGATATTCAGGGCGTCCATCATGTCGGCCCAGCGCGTTTCGGAGTGGGAGCGCATGAGGTAGCCGCCACGCGCGAAGATTGTTTGACCCATCAGAAGCTACCCCCTGGCTTGAAATCGTTGAGCATCGAACGAGATGACCGCCGTGCCGGCTGTGCGGAAGCCTGCTGCTGTTCACGCGATCCGGCGTAGTTGGTGAAGCGGGCGAATTCACCCTGGTGCTGCAATAGGCAGTGCCCGGTCGACGCGTTGCGGTGCTTCACTACGTCGATTTCAGTAACGCCGCTTTGTCCAAGATCGGAATCTGCATCCCGGTGCGCGATCAGGATGATGTCGGCGTCCTGCTCGATCTCGCCGGAGTCGCGCAGGTCCGACATCTGCGGCTTTTTGGTTGTGCGGGTCTCGATGCTTCGGTTGAGCTGGGCCAGAACGATAACTGGCACGTTCAGCTCCTTGGCCATGCCCTTGATCCCGCGGCTGATCGCTCCGAGCTCGAGGTTGCGATTCTGCTGGCGGCTACCTGCCTCTGGCGCGATCAGCCCGATGTAGTCGATGACGATTAGGTCCAAAGGCTTGGCCTTGTGCTGGAAACGCGCGATGTTGCGGATGCGGCTCAGCGGAAGGCCGCCCTTCTGGCAGATACGCAGGTCGGCGTCACGCATACGCCCGACAGCGGCAGTGATCTTCTGGATCTGCTCACCGTCACCCATGGCCTTGCCAGTGTCGATGTTGCCCAGCGTTACAGCCGAGGCAGACGCCAGGCTTCGCTTCGACAGCTCCTTGCCGGACATCTCGAGCGAGAACACCAGCGCGGACTTGCCGTTGCGGATTGTCAGATGCTCGGCAATCCCCAGGCCCAGGGTTGTTTTGCCAGTCCCTGGCCGCCCGGCGATGATAATTACGTGAGAGCCGCGCAGGCCCTGCAGCAGCTCATCAAGATCAGCCAGCCCGGTGGAGTGGCCATTGATGCCCTGTCCGTTGAAGCGGTCGTCCATTTCATCGATGACGGGGCCCAAGGCCTCGGCCAGGCTGATAACGTCCGGCTCGTCATCTTCGCTATTTAGCGTCATGACGGTTTGCTGGACATCCGCGATGATTCCGGCGATGGGGCGCGCATGAGTCGCCATATCGATGATCGACTGCCCGATCTCGCTGATCTGGCGCGCCTTGTAGCGCTCAGAAACGATCCTGGCGTACTCATGGACGTTGGCCACGGACGGAACAGAGCGCATGAGCTCAGAAGCTCGAACGATGGTGAGCTCACCGCTGCTGAGCGTTGGGCGGATGTCCGACAGGGCTACCGGGTCAACTGGTCGGCCTGCCGACCGAGCGCCCAGGATCATGCTGAATAGGTCGGCGGCATCAGGGTCGTAGAAGTGCTGGACGGATACCTTGGCGCCGATAGATTCGATCAGGTCAGGCTGGTGCATCAGGGCGCCGACGACGCCGTGTTCGGCCTCCTCGGAGACCAGTGGGCGAGTCTCGATCATTGCTGAGCCTCCAGAACCTTGAGCACCTTGTCCTGGCGGGTCAGGAACTCAATATCGGCGGTCCAGCCACGGTCGTTCTGGCCAACCCAGTGCTTGTTGGCCAGGCAGAGCATCCAGACGAAAGCATGCACGTCGACCACATCAATCGCATACGCGATGACAACCGGTGGAAAAACCTGCGGCTGCTTACACCGAAAGACAACCGAGCGCATCGAGTTGTTACCAGGAAGCCGCCAGCGAGCGGTGTTACAGGCGTGTACTGGGATGGCCGCAAGAACAAGTGGGTCGTTCAGATATTTCGAAACCGCAAGGTTCACTACGGCGGTTACCACAGCACCATAGATGCCGCCGCAGTAGCTGCGGACGAACTTCGCGCCACGCTTGATCAGCAAGCCGCAGCCTGACCACCAACCTGCCGCGACCGGCGGCGTGGAGACCATCCATGAACCTGATCGACTGCTACGTCACGAAGATCCTCGGCGAGCCGTACCGCAAGTTCGGCTACTGGTGGGTTGATGTCGAGTACGAATCGGAAGGCCGCGCCGGCACAACAAAACTGATGTTTGGAACCCGGAAATCTGCTCGCGAGGCGAAGGCAGGATTCCAATTCTTGGCCTGAGGACGAGACATGATCACCCCATTCAAGGCCTACACCCTGGGCGAGGACTTCGCCGTCAGGGAGGTCACCATCGTGCGAAAAGGTCTGTTCTGCACGGACAGCAAAGGCGTGAAGCACCCGAAGCCGAAGCTGTTCACCAGCCCCAAGGCTGCGCAGGACAAAGCCAGGAAGTGGCTGGCTGACCGAGAGGTGCAGCTTGCAAAAGAAAACGCGCTGCACGAGCAGCGGAAGAAGATCGTCGAATCCTACTGATCACCGCCGGGTACGGCAGGAGCCCTATATGGAACCAGAAATCATCCACATCCCGGAGCTGGCCAAGATCCTCGGCAGGTCAGAATCGGCCATCCGCAGCGCGCGCCAGGCCGGCGCCGCCTGGCTGCCACCATTTTTCAAGCAAGGCGCCAGGGTTTGCTGGAGGGTCAGTACTGTCCGTCAGTTCCTGCAGGAGTACGAAAGCGGCCTGCACGCGCCGGCCCGGCCCGGGCGAAAGCGTCAACCACCACCCACGTTGGCCAGCGTGCGCTAGCCCAGCTTGTCGGCCAGGGTGTCGGGGCACAGATGCGTGTATCGCTTGAGCATGCTCAAGGACTTGTGCCCCGTGATTGCGCTCACTTCCATCATGGACAGCCCCTTTTCGAACAACCTGGACGTGCCCTCATGCCGCAGGTCGTGAAAATGCAAGTCGCCAACATTGGCTGCTCTGCACGCGCGGGTGAAGTACTGACTCACCGAATGCGGCGCCAACGAGAACACCTTGCCATCCATGCGGGCTGGAAGCGACTCGAGCAGCTGCCGGGCACGAACCGATAGCGGAACGAGGCGCCGGCTACCGTTCTTGGTGTCTTCCAAAATCGCGTGTTTCGGCTTCACGTTCTCCCGGCGAAGCGTCAGCAGCTCACTACGACGCATTGCCGTTTCAACCGCGATACCGATGATCGCCGGCATCTCAGCGTGAATATCGCCTGCCGCTTTGATCACATCCTTCAGCTCTTGGGCACTGGGCCGCCGATCGCGAGACTTCGCGCCCTTCGGCATCCTCAGCTTCGCCACCGGGTTGCTCAGCCCCTCAATACCCCAGTCCTTGATGGCCACCGTATAAAGGTGGCTGATCACCGCCAGGTCGAGCTTGACCGTTGCGGTGGACTTCCCTTCCTTGAGCTCATCATCCCTGTATGCAGCCATATCGCTTGACCGGATCGCGGCCAGGCCTTTATTCGCCAGCTTGTTCAGCTTCCACCTGTTGATGCGGGTCTGCTCTTGCTTGGCTCCCTTCTTCATCGAAGTCACCTCCCGCGAGTATCGGTCGAGCGCTTCCTTCAGCGTGGTGCTCTCCGCCTCTCGCATGTCGACGAACCGCGCGCGCGACATGTCGCCCTCGATCTCGGCCGCCCAGCGCTGGGCCTCTGCCTTGGTGTCGAAGGTCGCGGATAGAGTGGGATATCCTTTTCGGCGGATCTTGGTCCGCCATGCCCGTTGGGGCGCTGCTCGATAGTGGCCATGCACCGGATTTTGCCGGGGACACCGGGGACATGCAATTTCTTCCGGTGTCCCAGGATTGTCCCAAAAGCGTGGGAATCAAAAATCCGCAGGCACAAAAAAACCCCGCAACCTCAAGGGCTGCGGGGCTTTCGAATATGGAGGCCGAGGTCGGAATCGAACCGGCGTAGACGGATTTGCAATCCGGAGCATAACCACTTTGCTACTCGGCCTCAAAGGTCGGATCTAGCAGCTTGCGCTTCGCTATCTCCTTGAAACGCTGAACCTTTTTCAAAGTTTGCTGCGTTTCGATGGGCGCCATTATGTCTTCATTCCTTTAACCTTGCAACCCCCTGAACGAAAAAAAATTTCAACGGGTTCAAGGTGTTAGCGCAGGCGGCCGAGTTTACTCCACAAGCCCACCACTGTGTTCTCCACGGTGCCACTGGCAGCCATGCCGATTCGCTCCTGCAGGCTTTTGCGTTCGGCGTAGTGCAGGTGGAACAGGTTGGCGTTGCGCGCGCGTTCGCTGAGGTACTCGTCGCTGGTCTGCAGCTCGTCCACCAGCTTGCGGTTGAGTGCCGCGACGCCCAGCCAGACTTCGCCGGTGGCCACTTCGTCGATGTGCAGCTGCGGGCGATAGCGGGCAACGAAGTCCTTGAACAGCTGGTGAGTGATGTCCAGGTCTTCCTGGAACTTCTCTCGGCCCTTCTCGGTGTTTTCGCCAAACACGGTCAGGGTGCGCTTGTATTCACCGGCGGTCAGCACTTCGAAATCGATGTCGTGCTTCTTCAGCAGGCGGTTGACATTGGGCAGCTGCGCCACTACGCCGATGGAGCCCAGTACGGCGAATGGCGCACTGACGATCTTCTCGCCGATACAGGCCATCATGTAGCCGCCGCTGGCGGCCACCTTGTCGATGCACACAGTCAACGGGATGCCGGCCTGGCGAATGCGCGCCAGCTGCGACGCGGCCAGGCCGTAGCTGTGCACCAGGCCGCCACCGCTTTCCAGGCGCAGCACCACCTCGTCACGCGGGGTGGCGAGGGTCAGCAGCGCGGTGATTTCGTTGCGCAGGCTTTCGGTGGCCGAAGCTTTGATGTCGCCATCGAAGTCCAGCACGAACACCCGGCCCTTTTCCTCGGCCTTGCCCTTCTTCTGCCGCTTTTCCGCCTTGGCCTGCTGCTTGCGCAAGGCCTTGAGCTGGGCCTTGTCGAGCAGGCCGGATTCCAGGCGCTCGCGCAGGTCCTTGTAGAACTCGTTCAGGCGGGTGACCTGTAATTGCCCACCCGATTTGCGCCGCCCCTTGCCGCGCAGCCCGGCGATGGCCGACAGCACTATCAGGATGGCGATGACCAGGGTGGCGGTTTTGGCGAGAAAGCTTGCGTATTCAGCAAGAAACTCCACGTTGACTCCTTAAAGACTTGCGCCACGACGGCGCGTAACTGTAGCAAGCATACCGTTGCGCCTGGTGTGCTGCCAGCCGCGGTAAACGCTGGCAACATCTTTCAAACAACCTTTTCAAACGCTTGTATGTTTTTTCGTTGACAGCCCGTGTGCCGCATCCTAACCTCGCAGCAACCTCCAACAGGCCGGAACCTTTCGTGGGCAACCTCTACCTGATCCGACATGGCCAAGCCTCCTTCGGCGCCGAAGACTATGATGTCCTCTCGCCCGTGGGCGTGCGCCAGAGCCAGGCCCTGGGTGAACACCTGGCCCAGCTCGGGGTACGGCTGGACCGCTGCGTGGCAGGCGACCTGCGCCGCCAGCAGGATACCGCGCGCCTGGCGCTGGAAGCATTGCAGGCCAATGGCTGCCCGGTGCCGGCTGTTGAGACCGATGCAGCCTTCAATGAGTTCGACGCTGATGGCGTTATCCGTGCACTGTTGCCCGGGCTGCTGCCGCAGGAGCCCGACGCCCTGCACATCCTGCGCAATGGCGCGCAGCATCGCAGCGAGTTCCAGCGCCTGTTCGCACTGATGGTGCAGCGCTGGCACGATGGCGAACATGCCGATGATGGCCTGGAGACCTGGCAGGCGTTCACCGCCCGCGTGCAAGGCGGCCTGCAGCGTGTTCTCGATGCCGCCGGCAGCGGTGACAACATCGCCATCTTCACCTCGGGCGGCACCATTGCCGCCCTGCTCCACCTGATCACCCGTATTACCCCCAGCCAGGCGTTCGCGCTGAACTGGCAGATCATCAACACGTCGCTCAGCCAGCTGAAGTTCCGCGGCCGCGACGTGGCACTGGCTTCCTTCAACAGCCAGGCCCATGTGCAGCTGTTGAGGGCGCCGGAGCTTGTCACCTATCGATGAGCCCGGCTTGTTGTGTCCCTGCGGGGACGTGTAAATCACTCTATAAGGAATGCGCCATGACCTCCGTAGCTGATGCCGTCAAAAAGATGCAAGAGAAGTTCAACCCATCCGCTGCCGCCGGCCTGGACCTGGTGTTCGGCTTCAACATCACCGACGAAGACAAGCATTACGCGCTGATCGTCAAGGACGGCACCTGCAACCTGCAGGAAGGCGAAAACCCGGATGCCAACTGCACCCTGGTGATGGACAGCGAAACCCTCAAGGGTATCGTCAGCGGCGAAACCGACGGCATGCAAGCATTCATGGGCGGCAAGCTGCGCGTTGAAGGCGACATGATGCTGTCGATGAAGCTCAGCGAGCTGTTCCCGTCCTGAGGACAGGCGATAGGGCCAGTCGCTTCATCAAGGCAGTTGATCGGGCAGCAACACCCTCACCTATATGGCACCTGGCACGCTTGTCCCAACCCTGGCGCGCCATTAGATTAGCCAATAGTCCTTGCGAACGAGAATAAGGAAAACGCATGACACTCACCGACCAGTCCACCCAGGTACGCCCAGGCGAAGAACTCGACGCGGCTGTCATCGCCCCTTACCTCAAGGCCAACATCCCCGGCCTGGATGGCCTGCCGAGCATCAGCCAGTTCCCTGGCGGCGCCTCCAACCTCACCTACCTGGTCAGCTACCCCGGCCGCGACTTGGTGCTGCGCCGCCCACCGTTCGGGCAGAAGGCCAAGTCAGCCCACGACATGGGCCGCGAGTTTCGTATCCTCAACCAGCTGAACAGCGGCTTCCCCTACTGCCCCAAGGCCTATGTGCACTGCACCGACAGTAGCCTGATCGGGGGCGAATTCTATGTGATGGAGCGGGTCAAGGGCATCATCCTGCGCTCGGACATTCCGGCCGAGCTGGACCTTGACGCCAACCGCACCGAGGCCCTTTGCAAGAGCTTCATCGACCGCCTGGTGGAACTGCACCAGGTAGACTACAACGCCTGCGGCCTTGCCGACCTGGGCAAACCGGAAGGCTATGTGCAGCGCCAGATCGAGGGCTGGACCAGCCGCTATGAAAAGGCCCTGACCCCCGATGCCCCGCGCTGGGAACGAGTGACCGCCTGGCTGCGCGAGAAAATGCCCGCCGACCACCCACGGCCCGCCATCGTGCACAACGACTACCGTTTCGACAACGTGATCCTCGATGCCGACAACCCTATGCGCATCATCGGTGTGCTGGACTGGGAAATGGCCACCCTCGGCGACCCGCTGATGGACCTGGGCAACAGCCTGGCCTACTGGATCGAAGCCGACGACCCGGCCCCGGTGCAGCTGATGCGTCGCCAACCGAGCAACGCGCCGGGCATGCTCACCCGCCGCCAGTTCGTCGATTACTACGCCGAGCGCGCCGGCATCCGCCTGGACAACTTTGATTACTACTATTGCTATGGCCTGTTCCGCCTGGCCGGCATCGTCCAGCAGATCTACTACCGCTATTACCACGGCCAGACCCAGGACAAGCGCTTCGCCCAGTTCATCCACATGAACCGCTTGCTGGAGCAGATGACCTTGCAGGTCATCGCCAAGTCCAGCCTCTGAGCCCCGACCTCGACGACGGATAACAAGGAAAACAGCATGTCCAAGACCCACCTGTTCGACCTCGACGGCAAGATTGCCTTCGTTTCCGGCGCCAGCCGTGGCATCGGCGAGGCCATCGCCCACCTGCTGGCCCAGCAAGGTGCCCATGTGATCGTGTCCAGCCGCAAGCTCGACGGTTGCCAGCAGGTGGCCGAAGCCATCATCGCCGCCGGCGGCAAGGCAACGGCAGTGGCCTGCCACATCGGTGAACTGGAGCAGATCCAGCAGGTGTTCGCAGGCATCCGCGAACAGTTCGGGCGGCTGGACATCCTGGTCAACAATGCCGCTACCAACCCGCAGTTCTGCAACGTGCTGGATACCGACCCAGGGGCTTTCCAGAAGACCGTGGACGTGAACATCCGCGGATACTTCTTCATGTCGGTAGAGGCCGGCAAGCTGATGCGCGAGCAAGGTGGTGGCAGCATCATCAACGTGGCGTCGATCAACGGGGTTTCACCTGGCCTGTTCCAGGGCATCTATTCGGTGACCAAGGCGGCTGTCATCAACATGACCAAGGTCTTCGCCAAGGAGTGCGCGCCGTTCGGGATCCGCTGCAACGCCCTGCTGCCGGGCCTGACCGACACCAAGTTCGCCTCGGCACTGGTGAAGAACGACGCCATCCTCAACGCCGCGCTGCAGCAGATCCCGCTCAAGCGCGTGGCCGACCCCAAGGAAATGGCCGGCGCCGTGTTGTACCTGGCCAGCGATGCTTCCAGCTACACCACCGGTACCGCACTCAATGTCGACGGTGGTTACCTGTCCTGATCAGGCTTTTACTGCAACCAGGGTATAGCTCAGGGGCAGGCGTGCGGGCTGCTCGCGCAGGCGATATTCACCGTCGTCGCCCTTGACCATCTGGCCCGGCAGCGCCTCCCAAGGGATGCTCTGGTGCTCGACCAGGGCGGTCAGCTGCAAGCCGTGGGCCAGCACGGCGCTGATCACCTCGCCCAGGCCGTGGTTCCACTCGTGGGTTTCGATGTGCGAAAGGCGCTGCTCGGTTTCGACGTAGGTCTGGTCGTTGTGCCACACCGTCGGCTCTTCGTGCTCGAAATACGGGTATTCGAGTTGGAGGCGGTCCTGGTGGTCTTCGTTGACTGCCATCAGCATCGGGTGCCCGTCGCGCATGAACAATCGCCCACCCGGTTTCAGCAGTGCCGCGACAGTGCGTGCCCACGGTTCGATGCGAGGCAGCCAGCAGAGCGCGCCGATGCCGGTGTAGACCAGGTCGAACGTGCCGGCTGGCAGTACCTTGTCGGCGACGTAGACATCGGACTCGACATACGCGATGGATGTGGCACAGCGCTGGGCCAACGCACGCGCCTCGGCCAGCGACGCCGCGGAATAGTCCAGACCACAGGCCTTGGCGCCAAGGCGCGCCAGCGAGAGGGTATCGGTGCCGATATGGCACTGCAGGTGGACGACATTGAGCCCGTCGATGTTGCCGAGCAATGGCAGATCGAAGCGTACTGTTTCGGAGAGGTGTCCGGGATCCTGGACGAGCCGTTCGACTTCGTAGTCGTTCGAAGCAGCGTGCAGCGGGGCACGTTCATCCCAGCTGGCGCGGTTGAGTTGCAGCGAGCGGTCCATGGTGTCGTCCTTGATTCGGGGGGGGCTCATGCTAGCCTCCACCAATCTTCCAGCGACAGAACCGAAGTGCTAAAAATTGTAAAGCTGGTGCGGTCACTGTGGGAGCGGGTTTACCCGCGAATGCAGTGTTGAATGTATCGACGCATTCGCGGGTAAACCCGCTCCCACGGGGAAATGTGTCTTGCTGTTACAAACAGGTCGCAGCCGCCGCCCGGCGCTGCAGGGCCACGCTGTCGTTCTTCTGCGCGTAGTAGTCCACACGCGCCCCACCGGCCTGTGGATACACGTCCACGAACGCCTCGGCCTCACGGGTATACACCGTGAACCCACCCTGCTTGCGTGGTTCCAGATAACCACTGGCGTCGTCACCGAACACCTTCTCTTCCTGCCAACTGAACTGAATGCACTGGGCCACCAGTTCCGGCGCCTTGTGCGAGTCGAGCTGCGCGGTCGGCTTGGTGCCGCGGGCCGTTTCCATGGTCGCAGAAGCACAACCGACCAGCATCAGCGCTGCGGCCATCTGCAGAATCGCACGCATGTTCCATCCTCAGGGTAAAAAAGAAGGCGACTCTAGCACTGGCAAGCATCGCGAGTGAATTGTCACGCGCAGGTGGCGGTCGCAGATAAGGCATTCCGTCACAAGGAGATCGTCATGAAATTGCACTACCTGCTGTTCGCCGCCCTTACCTGCCTGCCCCTCGCTGCCACCGCAGCTTCCTCCAGTGAAGAAAGCATCACCGCGCCAGAAACCCACAACCGCGAACTCAAGGTCGGCGACAAGGCACCGGACCAATACAAACGCGATGACCAGGCAATCAAGGACTGGAAAGCCAAAGGCCTGCCCGCGCCGGAAAAGGAAAGCCACTGGGTAAACATGGGGGGGCGTTACGTGCTGGTGCAGATCACCAACGGTGTGGTGCTGGCGATTCAGCCAAGCCACTGATTCCAAACTCTCCCCGCCGCTCATCGCTGGCACGACAAATTTTTGCCTGCCAGCGAAACCAAATGGATCCTTTCCAGTCTCAGAGGGTGTGCCGTAAACCTTTGCGGATCAAGGACCTATATCGTGATGACCCGTCTTGCAAGCCTTTCGCTGATTGCCGTTGTCCTGCTGACCGCAGGGTGCCATAGCCATCGCTACCATGACGACGACGATGGCTGGCGTGACCGTGACCGTGACCATCGCCACCACCATCGGCATGACCGCGACGACGATGATGATGACAATCGTCGCTATCGTGGTGACCGCTACTACCGCTGAAGCGTCTTTTTCAACCCTGGCCAGCCGCCCGTTGCGCGGCACCTTAACCTGATGATTCCTTTGAGGTTCGTATCATGCGTCTGACTCTGCCTTCCCTTGCCCTCGGCCTGCTGCTGTGCCAGGGCGCTTTCGCCGGTGACGGTACCGCCGCCATTGGCGGTGGCCTGGGTGGTGTTCTGGGTAACGTTGTCGGTCAACAGATCGGCGGCAAGACGGGGGCGGCCATCGGCGCCGGCCTCGGCGGCGCAGCCGGCAGTGCGGTAGGTGCACGCAAGGGCAACCGTACCGAAGCCGCCATCGGCGGTGGCCTGGGTTCGGCCGGCGGTTCGCTGCTGGGCGGCGCGGTAGGCGGCAAGACCGGCTCCACCGTGGGTGCCGGCCTGGGTGGCGCAGCCGGTGGTGCCATCGGCAACCACCTGGGCGACAACAATGGCAAGCACCGTCACCGCCACCGTCACTGATCGGGTGAATCCGGGGCTGCTGTGCAGCCCCTTTTCTTGCAGCACATCAACACCTCCTTCAGCACAATCCGGCACACTGGCTGCTACTGTCTATCGTGCCCCCGTGTGAAGGAACACCCCCTCCCCATGAACCAAGAGCTACTCTGGGTCCTCGGCCTGCTGGCCATCGTCATCGCCCTGTTCGTCATCAACCGCCCGCGCATGGACGTAGTCGCGCTGCTGGTAATCCTCGCCCTGCCGCTGTCGGGCATCCTCACCGTGGAACAAGCGCTGGCCGGCTTCAGTGACCCCAACGTGGTATTGATCGCCGCCTTGTTCGTGATCGGCGAAGGCCTGGTGCGCACCGGCATTGCCTACCGCATCGGCGAATGGATGAGCGAGCGGGCCGGCAACAGCGAGGCGCGCCTGCTGGTGCTGCTGATGGTGGCTGTGGCGGGACTGGGGTCGATGATGAGCTCCACCGGCGTGGTGGCCATCTTCATTCCGGTGGTGCTGAGCATCGCCGCGCGCCTGCAGCTTTCGCCCGCCCGCCTGATGATGCCGCTGGCCTTCGCTGGCCTGATCAGCGGCATGCTCAGCCTGGTGGCCACGCCGCCCAACGTGGTGGTACACAGCGAGCTGGTGCGCCATGGCGAAGCGGGCTTCAGCTTCTTCAGTTTCACTCCGTTTGGCCTGGTGGTGCTGGTGCTGGGCATCGGCTACATGCTGTTGACCCGGCAATGGCTGAATGGCGAAGTACGCAAGGACGGCCGCGTGGAAAGCCGCCGTACCCTGCTGGACCTGGTGCTGGACTACAAACTCAACGGCCGTGAACGGCGCCTGCGCATCCGCCCCAACTCACCGCTGATCGGTCATACCCTGGGCGAGCTGGAACTGCGCACCCGGCATGGCGCCAACGTGATCGGCATCGAGCGCCAGCACAAGTTCACCACACGGGTGATCGCCGCCAGCTCCAGCACCGTGCTGCACCAGGGCGATGTGCTGCTGCTCGACCTGTTCGCCAACCGCGACGACCTGCGCAGCCTGTGCCAGACCATGCAACTGGAGCCGCTGCACTTCAAGGCCGCCTATTTCATTGACCAGTCCCAGGAGCTGGGCATGGCCGAGGTCTTGCTGCCACCAGGGTCGAAACTGCTCGGCAAGAGCATCCTCGAACTGGCCTTCCGAACTCGCTTCGACCTCAACGTGGTCGGCTTGCGCCGCGACCAGGTGGCGATCGAAGAACAACTGGTGGAAGAAAAGCTGCGCCTGGGCGACACCCTGCTGGTCGTCGGCCCGTGGAAAGCCGTGCGCCAGCTGCAAAGCAAGCCCAAGGACTTCCTGGTACTGAGCCTGCCCGCGGAAGTCGACCTGGTCGCGCCCGCCCGTACCCGTGCGCCACAGGCGTTGCTGAGCCTGGCGGTGATGGTCGGGCTGATGGTCAGTGGCGCGGTCCCCAATGTCATAGCCGCACTGATCGGCTGCCTGCTGATGGGCGCAGGCCGCTGCATTGACATGAACAGCGCCTACCGGGCCATCCACTGGCAAAGCCTGGTGCTGATCGTCGGTATGCTGCCCTTTGCCCAGGCATTGCAGAAAACCGGCGGCATCGACCTGGCGGTGGGCGGCCTGGTCAGCGTGCTGGGTGATGCCGGCCCCAGCGCCATCCTTGCCTGCCTGTTCGCAGTCACGGCGGTGATCGGCCTGTTCATCTCCAACACGGCCACTGCGGTACTGATGGCACCCGTGGCAGTCAGCACCGCAACGCAGCTGGGCATGTCGCCCTACCCGTTCGCCATGACCGTGGCGCTGGCCGCCTCGGCGGCCTTCATGACCCCGGTGTCATCGCCGGTGAACACACTGGTACTGGGCCCGGGGCAATACCGCTTTGCCGACTTCGTCAAGGTCGGCGTGCCGTTCACCGTCCTGGTGATGCTGGTGACCGTGTTGATGGTGCCGTGGTTCTTCGGGCTGTGAGGTGACAGACTTCGAATGAAGGCAATCTGGCGTTATCACGAGCGATCGCGGCAGATTGACATCAAGTCCCCTGACGAAACACACTTACGCGCAATTGCCCCAGGTGCTTCAAGCCGTTGTCCTGGATTTCGTTTCCGCCTTGCCGGTCGAGCCCATGGTTTTTCCAGCCCAATCGCGCTTGTTGCACTACGTCGTTCTACTCGGCCTGACCTTTGCCCTGACCCTGGGCGGCATCCTGGCCCGCCCGATCGAATCCCTGTCGCTGTTCTGGCCGGTCAATGCAGTACTGGCCGGCGTACTACTGCGCTACCCCCGCCAGGCCACACTCACGGGCTTTGCCCTGGTCTGGCTGGCCATGGTCGGCGCCGACCTGCTGTGCGGCAGCGCCTGGGTACCGGCGCTGTGGTTCAACCTGTGCAACCTGGGCGTGGTAGTCACCCTCTGGCTGATGCTCTCGCGCTTGCCGCGCCTGCACCGGCGCATGCGTACTCCCCACGGAGTACTCAGTGTGTTCGGCGCCTGTGCCGCCGGCGCGATAGTGGCGGCCAGCATGGCGGCGGCAATAGCCACGCCGTGGTTCGAACAGTCGTTGCGCGTCACCTGGCTGGCCTGGTTCAGTGAACAATTCTCGACCAGCGTACTGGTGCTGCCAGTGCTGCTGACGGCGCCTTCGGCACGAGCGCTGATGCGCGGTGGTGCCCAGGCCATCCGCCTGGCGCCGTTATTGGTGCTGCTCGCATCGCTGGCGTTCAGCATTGCCTTCGGCGGCCCCGGGGCCATCGCCTTCCCGATTGCCGCGCTGCTGTGGTGCGCCTGGACTTACTCACCGTTCCTGGTCTCGCTGTTGACACTCACCGCTGGCAGCACACTGATCGTGGCGGTGGCGCAGAACCTCATGCATTTCAGCTTGCCGCAAAGCGAGCTCGGGGTGAGCACCCTGATGTCGGCGCGCCTGGGCATCGCCATGCTGGTGCTTGGGCCGCTGGTGGTCGCCTGCGTCAGCCAGGCCAACCGCAGCCTGATGGCCCGCCTGGCGCATCAGGCCACCATCGACCATCTCACCGGCGTGCTGACCCGCAGCGCTTTCACCCGCCGCGCCAACGCGCTACTGGAAAGCCGCCAGCAACACGCCCAGGCACTGCCGCTGACCCTGATGATGCTGGACATCGACCACTTCAAGTCGATCAATGATGCCTACGGCCATGCGGTCGGTGACCAGGTGCTGCGCCAGTTCGCCAGCACCTTGCAGGACCAGTTGCACGATGGTGACCTGTTCGCCCGCCTGGGCGGCGAGGAATTTGTCGTGGTCCTCCCGGGCCTGGCGCCAGGCCAGGCCAAATTCGCTGCCGAACGCCTGCGCCGCGCCGTGCAGGACCTGTATGTGGTGCAGGCCGACCAACACCTGCAGATTACCGTCAGTATCGGCCTGGCCGGGTGTGCCGCCGATGTGCCGGCCCCCACCCTCGACGAACTGCTGGCGCGCGCCGACCAGGCGCTGTACCGGGCCAAGGCCCATGGCCGCAACCGCGTCGAACAGGCCGAGCCGCAACACCAGGTGATATGAACTAGCCGCCCAGCAGGTCCCACGTCAACTTGGCGATCAGCACGCACAACAGCACCAGGAACAGCCCGCGCACGAAGCCCGCGCCCTTGCGCACCGCCAGCCAGGTACCGGTCAGCGCGCCGAGGATGTTGCACACTGCCATGGGCAAGGCGATGGCGTACAGCACGTTGCCCGATGGCACGAAGAACACCAGCGCCGCCAGATTGGTGGCGATGTTCACCACCTTGGCCGACGCCGAGGCGTGCAGGAAGTCCAACGCGAAGAAGCGGATGAACAGGAAGATCAGGAAGCTGCCGGTACCCGGCCCGAACAGGCCGTCGTAAAAACCGATCGCGCCACCGATCAGCATTGCCAGGCACTGCTCCTTGCGGCCGATCCTTGCGGGTTTGTGCAGCGTGCCGAAGTCCTTCTTGCAGAAGGTATAGATGGCCATCAACACGATCAGCACCAGCACCGCCGGGCGCATCACGCTGGGCGGCACCAGCGACACCGTGGCGGCACCGGCGAACGACATGACGAAGGCACTGAGCGCAGCCGGCACGATCAACCCCCAGTCCAGCGTCACCCTGCGAATGAACGAACGCGCAGCGAAGGCCGTGCCACACACCGATGCCAGCTTGTTGCTACCGAGCAGTGCCGCCGGTTGTGCGGTGGGCAGCACGTTGAACAAGGCCGGGATCTGGATCAGCCCACCGCCGCCCACGGCGGCGTCGATCAGCCCTGCTGCGAAGGCGAATACGGAGAGCACAGCGATATCCATCATGACGCGGGTTCCAGGCAGTGAAGACGCCTGCAAGGCTAATCAAAGTGCCGCGCTTGTGTTGAAATGCCATATTGCGAAAACTGCAACGAGGAACAGGTGATGGCATTGGACATGCTGCGGGAAATCCAGGCGTTCGTCAGCGTGGCGCACAAGCGCAGCTTCGTCGCCGCCGCCCGCGCCCTGGGGCGCTCACCCAGCGCGATCACCCGCGCGGTACAAACCCTGGAAGACAACGCCGGGAGCAAGCTGCTCAACCGCAACGCCAATGCCGTGACCCTGACCGAAGCCGGCGAGCGCCTGCTGCCTCACGCTGAACGCTTGCTGGATGTGCAACGTGATGCTGCCGATGAACTGGCCGCGCTAAGCGGCAGTGCACAAGGCTGGATCCGCTTCGCCGTGCCGCAAGTGCTGGGTGAACATGTACTGCCCCAGGTGCTTGCCGAGTTTTCCCGCTGCCACCCCCAGGTAACCCTGGACGTGCAGTACAGCGACGGGGCCCTGGACCCGCTGCAAGGCAAGTTCGATTTCGTGGTGCGCGGTGCCTTCCCGCAGTCGAGCGAATTGATCGGCTACCCGCTGTGGGATTACCGGCGACACCTGTATGCGAGCCCTGAATACCTGGCCCTGGCCGGCACGCCAGAACAACCCGAGGACCTCGAAGGCCACGCGTTGATCCTGCACACCGCCCCGCGCATCCTCAAGGCCTGGCACTTCTGCCGCGACGATGAGATCACCAGCCTGCGCCCCAGGCCCAGGCTGCGCCTGGACTCAGGTGAGGCGGTGTACCACAGCACCCTGGCCGGTGCCGGCATTGCCCGACTGGCCGCTTGGGTCGGCGAAGCGCAGGTCAAGGCCGGACGACTGGTTCGAGTATGCCCGCAGTACCGCCTGACCGCCAGCAACGGCCAAGACCCGCAGATGCACGCCGTATACCCCGCCGGCGAACTGCCAGCGCGGGTACGCCACCTGCTGGCAGCCCTGCGCCGCGCCGGCCTGGCCTACTGAAACATCCTCTTAAATCGCTGTTCAAATTCTGCTCAATTTAACAGAGCCCGCCGCAGGCCTGGCTTGCAGCACTTTATCCACAGACCTACCCACGTTTTTTGTGGACAGTTTTCCCAGTGCAAAGAAAGACTTATCGTACAAATAGGCAGGGTGAATCGGCCAACAAAGAAGAAAAATGGGCCCGCCCGGAGGACAGGCAGGCCGCGAGGCAAATAGGTGGTGAACGTCAGCTTGGCGGAATGGTGCCAAGAATACCAATCAGAATGGTCAGCAGCAGAAAACCACCCAGGAATAGCGCGAGCTTGCCCATTGGAACCTCTACAAGTGTGATGCGGGAATGGGCATATTGTCGGGCTTGGGCTGATACCGTTACAGATTCAGGTTTATGGAAAAAAAGCGGATCAGATGCGAGGCACCGGTTCTTCTGTGGGAGCGGCCTTGCGTCGCGAAGGGCCGAGCAGCGGACCCAGGGTTTCGATGCATCCCTCAAAATTGCCGGGGCCGCGCAGCGGCCCTTTCGCGACGCAAGGCCGCTCCCACAAGAACTTCGTACTTGGAGCGAACGCGCACATCAGGTCAGCGGCTGAAGCTTCTGCGCAGGCAACCAGCCATACTCGTCATTGCCATGGCGTCTGCACCAGACCCAGCCATTGAGCGGGCGCACCATCTGCACCAACTGCCCCGGGTCGGCATCCAGTTCATGCGCCGAGTAGTGGTCCAGCGCCCTGCCCTGGCACATGCTGAGCCACTCGATCAATTGGGCCGGCACCCAGCCGGGCTCCTGGCCAGTGCAGGTGCACAGGTACCAGTCCTGCTAACCAGGCTCGCCTTCGTAGCGTGGGCCAATGTTCAGCAAGGTGCCCTTGGCGAAGCGGATGGGCCGCGGGTACTCACTGCGGTGAGATTCAATCACAACGTAATGCATGGGCCTCTCCTTGGCCGGGAAACCAATCGATCGTAGCAGAAGCGGCAAAACCGGCTGCCAGCCGGTATTTGTATCTTCATGTGTACAGATTGAGACTTGATACACAGGAACGTTTCCTGCAGGCCGAGCGGACACATCCTCGATACAGCCGTCATCTTTACTGGCCCCATCAACCCGCACCGATGGCTTCGCCAAGGAGATGCCCGATGTCCGCCCGCCACTCGACCACCGCTCTGCCACGCCGCTTCAGCCGTACGCTGCTCGCCTGTGCCCTGCTGCCGCTTGGCCTGCTGGCGGCGAACATGGCCACGGCTGCACCGCTGCAGGCCCAGCCAGCCGCCACGGCGGCGGATGACTTCGGCCCGCTGAAACACATTAACGCTGGCGTGCTCGATGTGGCCTACGTAGAGCAAGGCCCCGCCGACGGCCCGGTGGTGATCCTGCTGCATGGCTGGCCATATGACATTCACAGCTTCGAGCAAGTTGCACCCGCCCTGGCGGCAAAGGGCTACCGGGTGTTGGTGCCCTACGTACGTGGTTACGGGCAGACCCGCTTCCTGTCTGCGGCAACCCCACGCAATGCCCAGCCCTCGGCACTGGCCAGCGACGTGATCGCCTTCATGGACGCGCTGCATGTCCAGCGTGCCGTGCTCGCCGGTTTCGACTGGGGCGCACGCACTGCCGACATTGTCTCGGCGCTATGGCCAGAGCGGGTAAAGGCGCTGGTATCGGTCAGCGGCTACCTGATCAGCAGCCAGGAAGCCGCCAAGGCCCCGCTGCCCCCCAGTGCCGAGTTGCAGTGGTGGTACCAGTACTACTTCGCCACCGCGCGCGGCCAGGCCGGCTATGACAAGAACCGCCATGCCTTCGCCAAGCTGATCTGGCAAACCGCCTCGCCCAAGTGGGCCTTCGACGACGACACCTTCGAGCGCAGCGCCAAGGCCCTGGACAACCCCGACCAAGTAGCGATCACCGTGCACAACTACCGCTGGCGGCTGGGGCTGGCCCAGGGCGAAACGCGCTACGACCCGCTCGAGGCCAGACTGGCCAGCTTCCCCAGCATCGGCGTACCGACCATCACCCTGGAAGGCGACGCCAACGGCGCCCCGCACCCGCCGGCCGAAGCCTATGCGCAGCGCTTTACCGGCAAGTACGAGTACCGGCTGATCAGCGGCGGCATCGGCCACAACCTGCCGCAGGAAGCGCCGCAGGCGTTCACCCAGGCGGTGGTGGATGCGGACCATCTGTAGCTTGCGGAGCGGCAATTGCTACATAAGGTTTCGAAAAGAACGGCAGGTCCTGGTTTGAACTGCGTCGAGGGCCTGCATTATCGAAAACCGATTGTGCCCAGCTATCGCGCGGTGTTGAGGCGGATTTGAAAGACACGATCTGAAATGCGGCTTGTAGGATCTTTTACCTCGAAATGTAGGAAGAATCGAAGCACTGAGATTTGCCTGTATGAAACATCAGTTTCTCCAGCAAATTCGAGCTGCTACGGTCCAGTTTTCCTACAACGGCACGGAAGCCTACAGCATGAGAAAAGCATGGATCCGTTCAATACCTCGGCCCTGAAGTTACAGAAGAGTTTGCTTAACCTGCGCCTTGAGCGTGACCGCCTGAGAAGGGAGGGCAAGGACAAGGAAGCGGACGAACTCGCGGCACCGATCGCGCGGATGGAGGCAGCTATTCAAAAACTGCCGGATGGCATGAAGCCGGTGACCCTGCAGTAAAACCTGGGGGAGCAGGGTTCACCCGCCAACACGTTCGAAGCTGAGGGCTTTGCTTGAGCCGGCAATGATTCTGGTGCAGCCATTTGCCGAGAATCGGACTTTGCACCAGCCATCAGAGATTTGTAGCCTGCGCTGGCTTCTTCGCGGGCACGCCCGCTCCCACAGGATCTTCACAGTACTCAAGAACCCCGCAGCGGCCTGGTGGCCGCCGCAGGGCGCGGCTCACTGCTCCGAATGGTCGATCTTGATGGTTGGATCACCACCACTGACCAGCGAACTGACCGTGGTGTTCGACCAGTTCACTCCTTCGAGCTTGATCGACACATCAGCGCTGCTGGTATCACTGCCGGGTGTGAACTTGCCCTGGGTGCTGACCTGCAAGGTCGACTCGCCACCGACCGTGGTGATCTTCAGGTAGCTTTCGATCGCCGAAAGCGATTCGCCCTGCAGCAGGGCACTCAGGTCCAGGCGGTCGCCTTCTTCAGCATTGAAGTTCCTGATCACGTCATGGCCAGTATCACCTGCCGACCACACGAAGGACTCGGCGGTGCCGTTGCTGCCGGTGACGGTACTGTCACCTGCCCCCACGAACAGGATGTGGTCATCGCTGCCAAGCAAGGACGAGAAGCTGCTGTCCGATGCGTCGCCCGCCATCAGCGACATCGTGCTCATCGACGTCGAGGCTGCATCGCCATGGGATGTCACCACGAACGAGCTGCTTGCCGAATCACCATCGTGGTCAGTGCCGATGACATGGACCGTGAAGTTCAGGTCGCTGGCCGGCTTCTCTTCTACGTAGGTAAGTTTGGTGAAGGTTGTGTCGAGGGTACTTTTGTTCGGGGCAGCCAGGGTAATCGTGTCGAAGGCGTGACCGGCAAGCCCCGCGAAGTCACTGGCCAGAACCTTTATGGACTCGGAGCCCGAGGTGATGGTGTATGTCTTCGTCGCCTCATGCACAACGCCATTGGCGTCCTTGTAGGAGGCGATGATATCGACATTACCGCTGACCTGAAGCCGCGCAATGCCCAACGTGACCTCTTTCATCGAGATGGCGTGCTGCTGGGCATCGGTGAACGCCACGGAGAACATCTCGTTGGCAGAGAAGTGGTTGTTACCCACCCCCAATCCATTGCCGACATTGATCGTCGGTTTCCCTGTAGCACTGGCCAAGGCTTCGAACGTGGCCGTTATGCCGCTATTGAAAGTAACAGACAAGGTTGAGGAATTCCCGGACTTCAAACCTTCCAGGTTGAACGTGTCTCGGCTACCTTCACGCACGCTGTTCTGGGTGACGGTGTAGTGCCCATCCGCTCCCAAGGCAAGCGTGAACACCTTCGTGGTACCGTCGAAGACTTCCACCGTGGCGCCGCTCGCATCCGTTGCCTTGCTGCTCCAGCCCGAAGGCAGGCCAACGATGGTGCCGAACTTCAGCGTACCCATGCCATCACCGCCCGCCAGGAAGTGCGTGTCGCCAACCGCCGTGTACCCGACAGTGTTCCACATGCCGGCATTGTCACTGGTGGCGAAGGTCGGGCTGTCGTCTTCGACACTGATGGTCAGCGTGCCGGTCGATGAAGTGCTGCCGTCGGTAACGCTGACACCAACGTTGAAGGACAGTACATCCTCGGCCGCCTGGTTCGGATGATCGAGTGGCCCCTTCAGCTCCACGGTGTAATTGCCGCCGTTGTCGATCCTGATTTCGATCACATCCTTGCCACCGGCCGTGCCGGTCAGCGTCTTGCCGCCATTGGACAACGCCCATTGCACACTCTGGCCAGAGGATGTCAGCGCTGTCGATGGTACTGCCAGGCTGACCGAGAGGTTGGCTGACGGTGTGTCGATATCGCTGATTGTCAGCTTGCCAATGTACGACTTGCTGTCGCTTTGGTCGGCTGGTGAACCGACGGTGTCTTTGTTCCCGCCGATCAGCCCCTCCTCGGACACCAGCGCGGCACCCGAAGTGATGGTTGGCGTGGCGTTGGTCATGCCCACCGCAACGCTGGCGCCCGGGACCAGGTTCTCGAACACCTTGCTACCCGTGCCATTCTGCGTGATCTGGTCGATGCCCACGGACACGCTGCCACCACCCACGAAGACACCGTCGGGAATGGCACCTTTCACCGTGCCGGTGGTGCTGCCCGCCGCCACCATGATGGTCAGGCCATTATCCAGCTTGATGGTCAGGCCGCCATGGTTGCTTGCACTCATGCCCGCCGGCGCTTCCAGATTGACCGTGTAGGTCACCTCCTGGCCCTTGGCTGCCGGGTTGGGCGAAGCGCTCAGCACGACCGTCACGGTGTTGATGGTATCGGTGACCGTGAGGGTCGTGGTGGCACTGGTGTTCAGGTTCTCGAAGTTGTGGTTGCCCACATTTGTCACGCTGATGGTCTGGGTTTCGCCGTCCTTGAAGACGTCATCGCCCTGCGCCACGAATGGTGCGGTGGTCGCGGTGGTGGCGTCCTTGGCGAAGCTCAGGGTCTGGCCGTTGCTCAGGGTGACGGTGAACGCCTGGCCTGCCGGGTGGCTCAGGGTGCCGGTGATGGTCGTGGTGTTGCCTTCCTGCACGGTATTACCGGTGAGGGTCAGCGTCACTTCATCGCCGCCATTCGGCGTACCCGGGGTGCCAGGGTTGCCTGGAGTGCCCGGTTCGTCGGTGATCTGCAGAGTGACCGGGTCGCCTTTGACCAGGTTCTCAAAGACCTGTTTGCCCGTGCCTTGCTCGGTGATCCCGGAGATGGCGATGCTCGGCGCACTGCTGCCGACATAGACGTTATCTGCCAGGTTGGCGGTTTGCGAGCCAGTAATTTCCCCGGCCGGAATGTGAACGATCTTGCCATTGCTCAGTGCGATATCCAGGCCGCCATGCTGGGTCAGGTCGGCACCGATCGGCCCGGTCAGGGTGATGGTGTAAGTCACCGCCTGGCCTTCCACCGCCGGGTTCGGCGAGATGCACAGCTCGGCCTTCACGGTGTCGACGGTGTCGCTCACGGTGACCGTCGTGGTGGCACTGGTGTTCAGGTTTTCGAAGTTGTGGCTACCGGCATCGGTCACGCTGATGGTCTGGGTTTCGCCGTCCTTGAACACGTCATCGCTCTGCGCCACGAACGGTGCGGTGGTCGCGGTATGCGCGCCCTCGGCAAAGGTCAGGGTCTGGCCGTTGCTCAGGGTTACGGTGAACGCTTGGCCTGCCGGGTGGCTCAGGGTGCCGGTGATGGTTGTGGTGTTGCCTTCCTGCACGGTGTTGCCCGTCAGGGTCAGCGTCACTTCATCGCCGCCATTCGGCGTGCCTGGGGTGCCAGGGTTGCCTGGCGTGCCTGGTTCGTCGGTGATCTGCAGGGTCACCGGGTCGCCTTTGATCAGGTTCTCAAAGACCTGGGTGCCCGTGCCTTGCTCGGTGATCCCGGAGATGGCGATGCTTGGGGCACTGCTGCCCACATAGACGTCGTCCGCCAGGTTAGCGGTTTGCGAAGCGCTGACCTGGCCCGCAGGGATGTTGATCACCTCGCCGTTGCTCAGGGCAACGGACAAACCACCGTGCTGACTCAGGTCGGCACCGGCAGGACCGGTCAGGGTGATGGTGTAGGTCACCGCCTGGCCTTCCACTGCCGGGTTCGGCGAGATGCTCAGCTCGGCCTTCACAGTGTCGACGGTATCG
>NZ_JAFGYI010000017.1:63306-114187 GCF_017490905.1 Pseudomonas sp. 32_A
CAGGACCGGTCAGGGTGATGGTGTAGGTCACCGCCTGGCCTTCCACTGCCGGGTTCGGCGAGATGCTCAGCTCGGCCTTCACAGTGTCGACGGTATCGCTCACGGTGACGGTCGTGGTAGCGCTGGTATTCAGGTTTTCGAAGTTGTGGTTGCCCGCGTTCGTCACGCTGATGGTCTGGGTTTCGCCGTCCTTGAAGACGTCATCGCTCTGCGCCACGAACGGTGCGGTGGTCGCAGTGGTGGCATCCTTGGCGAAGCTCAGGGTCTGGCCGTTGCTCAGGGTGACGGTGAAGGCCTGGCCCGCTGGGTGACTCAGGGTACCGGTGATGGTTGTGGTGTTGCCTTCCAGCACGGCGTTGCCGGTGAGGGTCAGCGTAACTTCGTCACCTCCATTCGGAGTGCCTGGAGCGCCCGGGTTACCAGGGGTGCCCGGCTCGTCGGTGATCTCCAGTATCACCGGATCGCCTTTGACCAGGTTTTCAAAGACCTGTTTGCCTGTGCCTTGCTCGGTGATGCCGGAGATAGCAATGCTCGCAGCACTGCTGCCCACATAGACGTCGTTCGCCAGGTTGGCGGTTTGCGAAGCGCTGATCTGGCCTGCAGGGATGTTGATCACCTCGCCGTTGCTCAGAGTGATGGACAAACCACCGTGCTGACTCAGGTCGGCACCGGCAGGACCGGTCAGGGTGATGGTGTAGGTCACCGCCTGCCCTTCCACTGCCGGGTTCGGCGAAATGCTCAGCTCGGCCTTCACGGTGTTGATGGTATCGGTGACCGTGAGGGCCGTAGTGGCGCTGGTGTTCAGGTTTTCGAAGTTGTGGTTGCCCGCATTCGTCACGCTGATGGCCTGGGTTTCGCCGTCCTTGAAGACGTCATCGCTCTGCGCCACGAACGGTGCGGTGGTCGCAGTGGTGGCGTCCTTGGCGAAGGTCAAGGTCTGACCGTTGCTCAGGGTGACGGTGAAGGCCTGGCCCGCTGGGTGGCTCAGGGTACCGGTAATAGTGGTCTGCCCCCCTTCCTGCACGGCATTGCCGGTCAGGGTCAGCGTCACTGCATCGCCGCCATTCGGTGTGCCCGGGGCGCCAGGATTGCCGGGGGTGCCCGGCTCGTCGGTGATCTGCAGAGTCACCGGGTCGCCTTTGACCAGATTCTCGAAGACCTGTTTGCCCGTGCCTTGCTCGGTGATCCCGTTGATGGCGATGCTCGGGGCACTGCTGCCCACATAGACGTCGTCCGCCAGGTTAGCGGTTTGCGAAGCGCTGACCTGGCCCGCAGGGATGTTGATCACCTCGCCGTTGCTCAGAGTGATGGACAAACCACCGTGCTGACTCAGGTCGGCACCGGCAGGACCGGTCAGGGTGATGGTGTAGGTCACCGCCTGCCCTTCCACTGCCGGGTTCGGCGAAATGCTCAGCTCGGCCTTCACGGTGTTGATGGTATCGGTGACCGTGAGGGCCGTAGTGGCGCTGGTGTTCAGGTTTTCGAAGTTGTGGTTGCCCGCATTCGTCACGCTGATGGTCTGGGTTTCGCCGTCCTTGAACACGTCATCGCTCTGCGCCACGAACGGTGCGGTGGTCGCGGTGGTGGCGTCCTTGGTGAAGCTCAAGGTCTGGCCGTTGCTCAAGGTGACGGTGAAGGCCTGGCCCGCTGGGTGACTCAGGGTACCGGTGATGGTTGTGGTGTTGCCTTCCAGCACGGCGTTGCCGGTGAGGGTCAGCGTAACTTCGTCACCTCCATTCGGAGTGCCTGGAGCGCCCGGGTTACCAGGGGTGCCCGGCTCGTCGGTGATCTCCAGTATCACCGGATCGCCTTTGACCAGGTTTTCAAAGACCTGTTTGCCTGTGCCTTGCTCGGTGATGCCGGAGATAGCAATGCTCGCAGCACTGCTGCCCACATAGACGTCGTTCGCCAGGTTGGCGGTTTGCGAAGCGCTGATCTGGCCTGCAGGGATGTTGATCACCTCGCCGTTGCTCAGCGCGATGGACAGACCACCGTGCTGACTCAGGTCGGCACCGGCAGGACCGGTCAGGGTGATGGTGTAGGTCACCGCCTGGCCTTCCACTGCCGGGTTCGGCGAGATGCTCAGCTCGGCCTTCACAGTGTCGACGGTATCGCTCACGGTGACGGTCGTGGTAGCGCTGGTGTTCAGGTTTTCGAAGTTGTGGTTGCCCGCATTCGTCACGCTGATGGCCTGGGTTTCGCCGTCCTTGAACACGTCATCGCTCTGCGCCACGAACGGTGCGGTGGTCGCGGTGGTAGCGTCCTTAGCGAAGATCAGGGTCTGGCCGTTGCTCAGGGTGACGGTGAAGGCCTGGCCCGCTGGGTGGCTCAGGGTGCCGGTAATAGTGGTCTGCCCCCCTTCCTGCACGGCATTGCCCGTCAGGGTCAGCGTCACTGCATCGCCGCCATTCGATGTGCCCGGGGCGCCAGGATTGCCGGGGGTGCCCGGCTCGTCGGTGATCTGCAGGGTCACCGGGTCGCCTTTGACCAGGTTTTCAAAGACCTGTTTGCCCGTGCCTTGCTCGGTGATCCCGGAGATGGCGATGCTTGGGGCACTGTTGCCGACATAGACGTTGTCCGCCAGAACACCCGACTGCGAGCCACTGATCTGCCCGGCTGCGATGTGGACCACCTTACCGTTGCTCAGCTCGATATCCAGGCCGCCGTGCTGGGTCAGGTCGGCGCCGGCCGGGCCGGTCAGGGTGATGGTGTAAGTCACTGCCTGGCCTTCCATCGCCGGGTTCGGCGAAATGCTCAGCTCGGCCTTCACGGTGTCGACGGTGTCGCTCACGGTAATCGTCGTGGTGGCGCTGGTGTTCAGGTTTTCGAAGTTGTGGCTACCGGCATCGGTCACGATGATGGTCTGGGTTTCGCCGTCCTTGAACACGTCATCGCTCTGCGCCACGAACGGTGCGGTGGTCGCGGTATGCGCGCCCTCCGCAAAGGTCAGGGTCTGGCCGTTGCTCAGGGTTACGGTGAACGCTGGGCCTGCCGGGTGGCTCAGGGTACCGGTGATGGTCGTGGTGTTGCCTTCCTGCACGGTGTTGCCCGTCAGGGTCAGCGTCACTTCATCGCCGCCATTCGGTGTGCCTGGAGTGCCAGGGTTGCCGGGGGTGCCCGGCTCGTCGGTGATCTGCAGGGTCACCGGGTCGCCTTTGATCAGGTTTTCAAAGACCTGCTTGCCCGTGCCTTGCTCGGTGATCCCGGAGATGGCGATGCCTGGGGCACTGTTGCCGACATAGACGTTGTCCGCCAGGACGCCCGACTGCGAGCCACTGACCTGGCCCGCAGGGATGTTGATCACCTCGCCGTTGCTCAGGGTGATGGACAGACCACCGTGCTGACTCAGGTCGGCACCGGCAGGACCGGTCAGGGTGATGGTGTAGGTCACCGCCTGGCCTTCCACTGCCGGGTTCGGCGAAATGCTCAGCTCGGCCTTCACGGTGTTGATGGTATCGGTGACCGTGAGGGCCGTGGTGGCGCTGGTGTTCAGGTTTTCGAAGTTGTGGTTGCCCGCATTTGTCACGCTGACGGTCTGGGTTTCGCCATCCTTGAACACGTCATCGCTCTGCGCCACAAACGGTGCGGTGGTCGCGATGGTGGCGTCCTTGGCAAAGCTCAGGGTCTGGCCGTTGCTCAGGGTGACGGTGAAGGCTTGGCCGGCCGGGTGGCTTAGAGTACCGGTTATGGTGGTCTGCCCCCCTTCCTGCACCGCGTTGCCGGTCAGGGTCAGCGTCACTGCATCGCCACCATTCGGCGTGCCTGGAGTGCCAGGGTTGCCTGGCGTGCCCGGCTCATCGGTGATCTGCAGGGTCACCGGGTCGCCTTTGATCAGGTTTTCAAAGACCTGCTTGCCTGTACCTTGCTCGGTGATGCTGTTGATGGCGATACTCGGAGCACTACTGCCGATATAGACGTCGTTCGCCAGGTTGGCGGTTTGCGAAGCGCTGATCTGGCCCGCAGGGATGTTGATCACCTCGCCGTTGCTCAGGGTGATGGACAGACCACCGTGTTGAGTCAAATCGGCACCGGCAGGACCGGTCAGGGTAATGGTGTAAGTCACCGCCTGCCCTTCCACTGCCGGATTCGGTGAGATACTCAGCTCGGCCCTCACGGTGTCGACAGTATCGGTCACAGTGAGGATAGAAGTTGCACCGGTATTGAGGCTGCCAAAGCCATGATCGCCGGCATTGGTGACGGTGATGTTCTGGATTTCACCGTCCCGGAACACATCATCGCTCTGGGCAGTGAACTCACCGGTCGTTGCGACCGTTTCACCTGCTTTGAACGACAAGGTCTGGCCATTGCTCAGGGTCACCGTGAAATCCTTGCCTGCCGGCTGGCTCAGGGTACCGGTAATACTGGTCAGGCCCCCTTCCTGCACATTGGTGCTGCTCAGGGTCAGCGTGGCCGCAATGGGCTGAGGCTCGGGTTGTACCTCAGGTACCTGCTGTACCGGTGTCGAATTGCCGACGAATTCCCGAGTCGGTTCAACAGCAACGCCAAGTGGCCCGGTGGGGAAACCAATGGTGGGGGCAACCGACCCGCCCACTGCGTCAAGCATCACAAACGAGTGGCCGCCCCCGATGCCACCAGGGTTCGCACCTGCCCCCGTTGGGCCTGCTGCGGTCGCTTCGAGCGCGGTTGTCGGGTCAGCACCGGCGGCGATGGCTTGTTGCAACTCGTCGACGGAGGGTGCGGCCTGCGCACTGGCTGCGCTCAGGTCGGCCACGCTATCTGGAGCATCGGCGCTCCACTGGGTATCGCGCCCCAGATCGAGGATGCGTCCATCGGCCAGTTCCAAGCTCACCGCGCCACCGGGGCCGGTCTGGATCTGTTCACCCGCGAACACTCGATCCCCTTCCACAAGCACACGCTGGGTGCCCTCTGGGGAAATGGCGATTACCTGGCCAACAACACTTTTGACTATGGCGATGCTCAAGGCGGCTCTCCCGGGTAACGTGTGCGATTGGCTTCCATGTTCGGCCATGCTTCGAGTGTTGTCGGCTGGCTACAAGGATGGTTTATTTTTATTGGTGCTTGTTTTTTTGGCGTCAACTATCAGTCTTTTAAATTCAACTTTTATATAACACCGCTATCGATCCCACTTACTCAATAATATGCAACAAAACAAATAATGGCCTAATGACATTTTGGTATTAAAGGCTACATTTTTTGCTTCTACCTGCACTTTCAAGCATGCTGCTCGAAATTCGGGAAATTGATAGTAGCCGCAAAAATGCGAGTGTTACTCGTTTCCTTTATTCCGGTTGGCCTTACCCGTTCCGTGCCTGTGCAAAGCCTGCACTAAGTGTCAGGTTCTGAAACAGGCCCAAACTTGTTCAGGCCAGCCGATGGTCTGGAATCACGAGGTGTTCAGCAGCGACCCGTTGCTTTTCAGAGCCAGTTCGAGGCTGCTCGGCCATCTACGTAAGTTATACAACCATTATGACGCGACAAGATATTGGCTCGTACCGAGTGCAAAATATTGGCGCATGTAAAATTGCACGCCGGTCATGAGAACCCATCAACAATCCGACGGGAACCGACACGTACAGTTATCGTAATGGGGCAACGGTAGATCACCCGGATAGACTCAGTCGTCTACAGACCGGTTACCGGACAATGAATTTATGCGGGTTGGTGTGGAAGCAAATTTGTCGGGCTATTACAGTCAGACGCGAAAGCCTGTAAACGTGAACGAGCGGCAAGCTTATCGCACTGAACCCATTCTGCGATTGGAACGCTGGTCGAGCGCGCAACTCGCTTCAACCTGCTCGTCCATCTACCTCACGAGGGAGGCCAAAGGCTTGCTCCCGGGTGAAGGAGCAGGCCCAAGAAACAAAAAAGCCCTGAATAAATCAGGGCTTTAATGAGGAATGATGGCGGAAGCGTAGAGATTCGAACTCTAGGATAGTTGCCCATCGACGGTTTTCAAGACCGTTGCCTTAAACCACTCGGCCACGCTTCCAGCTCGTTTTGCGGCCGCCATAATACCGTAATGAAACAAGCTGTCAAACTCTCTGTGTCGCGGGTTGCGGCAGCTCTGATAGACTCCTAGCATCTGAACGTCTGAAAACCACAGGTTTACCAAGGAGTGTCGCCATGCGCGAACAGGATTACGCCGTACACCACGGCCAGCAGGTCGAGCAGCAGGAGATCAGCAAGGTCCTGCGCAACACGTACAGCCTGCTGGCGCTCACCCTCGCCTTCAGCGGTGTCATGGCCTTCGTGGCCCAGCAGATGCGCGTCGGCTACCCGAACGTGTTCGTGGTGCTGATCGGCTTCTACGGGCTGTTCTTCCTTACCAACAAGCTTCGTGATTCGGCCTGGGGACTGGTGTCCACCTTTGCCCTCACCGGTTTCATGGGCTTCATCCTCGGCCCTATCCTCAACCGCTACCTGGGCATGGCCGGTGGCGCCGAGGTGGTCAGCTCGGCATTTGCCATGACTGCTCTGGTCTTCGGTGGCCTGTCGGCTTATGTGCTGATCACTCGCAAGGACATGAGCTTCCTCAGCGGCTTCATCACTGCGGGCTTCTTTGTCCTGCTGGGCGCTGTCGTGGCCAGCTTCTTCTTCCAGATCAGCGGCCTGCAACTGGCGATCAGCGCTGGCTTCGTGCTGTTCTCGTCGGTCTGCATCCTGTTCCAGACCAGCGCGATCATTCACGGTGGCGAGCGTAACTACATCATGGCGACCATCAGCCTGTATGTGTCGATCTACAACCTGTTTGTCAGCCTGCTGCAGCTGTTTGGCATCATGGGTCGTGATGACTGATTGAATGCTGCAATAGAAAGCCCGCTTCGGCGGGCTTTTTTTGTGGGAGCGGGTTTACCCGCGAACACCGGCGCAGCCGGTGCCAGGCACCGCATTGGTTTCTTCGCGGGAGAACCCGCTCCCACAGGGTCCGCGCAGGTTTCAGGCTTGAACAAACAGTACCAATAACTGACCATGAAGTCAGATAAACGGGCAAATGGTCGTCGATCATGCCGCCATCGTGCTTTTCTCTACCCCAATTCGCCATCACCCCGTAGAATGCGCTCCTTTTTTCTCCGGGGCAGCTTTTCGCAATGAGCTCACACGAACACAGCCCAGGCGCGGCGGCGCCTACCAATGAACTGGTGCTTGGTCTGGAGGACAAGCCACGGCTGTTGATCGGCCTGCTGGCAGCGCTGCAGCACCTGCTGGCGATCATCGTGCCGATCGTCACCCCTGGCCTGCTGATTTGCCAGGCGCTGGGTGTTTCGGCACGGGATACCAACCTGATCGTCTCCATGTCGCTGGTCATTTCGGGTATTGCCACCTTCGTCCAGTGCAAACGCTTCGGGCCGTTCGGTGCCGGGCTGCTGATCGTCCAGGGCACCAGCTTCAACTTCGTCGGCCCGCTGATTGCCGGCGGGGCGCTGATGGTCAAGCAAGGTACGCCGGTAGAAGGCGTGATGGCGGCCATCTTTGGCGTGGTAATCGCCGGCTCGTTCGTCGAGATGGGCGTGTCGCGCATCCTGCCCTTCGTCAAACGCCTGATTACCCCGCTGGTAACTGGCATCGTGGTGCTGATGATCGGCCTGACCCTTATCAAGGTCGGGCTGATCAGCATGGGCGGTGGTTTCGGCGCCATGGCCAATGGCACCTTCGCCAATGGCGAGAACCTGCTGCTGTCGGGCGTGGTGCTGGCGATCATCGTCATCCTCAACCGTATCCCGGTGGTGTGGATGCGCAGCTGCGCCATCGTTATCGCCCTGGCGGTCGGCTATGCGCTGGCCGGCTACCTGGGCCGCCTGGATTTCACCGGCATGCATGAAGCCGCGCTGTTCCAGGTGCCCACGCCGCTGCACTTCGGCCTGAGCTTTTCCTGGGCACTGTTCATCCCGATGCTGGTGATCTACCTGGTAACTTCGCTGGAAGCCATCGGTGACGTTACCGCCACCAGCAAAGTGTCGCGCCAGCCGGTCGAGGGGCCTGTGTGGATGCAGCGGATCAAGGGCGGTGTGTTGGTCAATGGGGCCAACTCGCTGCTGGCCGGCTTGTTCAACACCTTCCCAAGCTCGATCTTTGCCCAGAACAATGGCGTAATTCAGCTGACCGGGATCGCCAGCCGCCATATCGGAATGTGGATTGCCGTGATGCTGGTGCTGCTGGGGCTGTTCCCGAGCGTTGCCGGGGTGATTCAAGCGGTGCCGGAACCGGTACTGGGTGGTGCGGCCATGGTCATGTTCGGAGCGGTTGCGGCTTCGGGGATCAATATCCTGGCCAGCACTCGCCTGGACCGTCGTGCCCTGCTGATCATCGCTGTGTCCCTGGCCTTGGGCCTGGGCGTGGCGCAGGTGCCGGAGTTCCTGGCGCATATGCCGGCGGCGATTCGCAATGTGCTGGAGTCGGGCGTGGCTACTGGAGGAATCTGTGCCCTGGTGTTGAACTGGTTCCTGCCGGAGAGCAAGGAACAGGCTTGAGCCTGGAGACAGATGCTTTACAGAAAGCCCGCCCCGCCATGCATAAGCGGGCGCGGGCTTTTTTGCTTTATCATGGCACCATTCCTTTTGCATGAGTTACCCATGAAATTCGCTATCGCGGTGTTCTCCCCGGCCCATGCGCCCTCCTCGCGGCGCGCCCTGCGCTACGCCGAGGCGGTACTGGCCGGCGGGCATGAGATTGCCCGGCTGTTCTTCTATCAGGACGGGGTACACAGTGCCTCGGCCAACGTGGTCGCCCCCCAGGATGAGCTGGATGTGGCCGGCCAATGGCGTGCCTTCATCGAGACCAACCAACTGGACGCAGTGGTGTGCATCGCCGCCGCCCTGCGCCGCGGCGTGCTCGACGAGGCCGAGGCCAACCGCCACCAGCGCCCGGCCGTGAACCTGCCCAAGCCTTGGGAACTGTCGGGGCTTGGCCAGTTGCATGAGGCGGCGCAGGTTGCCGATCGCCTTGTCTGCTTTGGAGGCGACTGAAATGACCAAATCCTTGTTGATCATCAGCCGTCAAGCGCCCTGGAACGGCCCATCGGCCCGCGAAGCATTGGACATCGCCCTGGCGGGCGGCGCGTTCGATCTGCCGCTGGGCATGCTGTTCCTCGACGACGGGGTGTTCCAGCTCGCTGCGGACCAGCAGCCCACCGCTGTGCAACAGAAGAACCTGGCCGCCAACTTGCAGGCGCTACCAATGTTCGGCGTCGAGGAACTGTTCGCCTGCAGCCACAGCCTCACTCGCCGCGGCCTGGCAGCCGACAACCTGGCGCTGCCTGTGCAAGTGCTGGACGATGCGGCCCTGGCCGCACTGATCGCCCGTTTCGACCAGGTGGTAACGCTCTGATGACGACCTTGCATGTAATTGCCCACTCCCCATTTGGCGACGAGCGCCTGGCCAGCTGCCTGCGCCTGCTCGGTGCCGACGATGCCCTGCTGCTGTGCGGCGATGCGGTGTATGCCCTGCGCAGCGGCAGCGAACCGCACCGCCAGCTGCAAGCCGCCGGCCTGGCCCAGCGCCTGTTCGCCCTGGAAGAAGACGTGCAGGCCCGCGCCGCCGACAACGAACTGGCCAAGGCCGTGGACTACTCCGGGTTCGTCGAACTGTCGCTGCATTACGACAAGGTCAACAGCTGGCTATGAATACCCTCAACGTTGGCGATCAGGCGATCGCCCTGGACAAGGACGGCTTCCTGGTCGACCTGCAAGACTGGTCGCATGCCGCCGCCGAGGCTTTGGCCGAGCGCGAGGGCATCCCGCTGACGGCGGACCACTGGGAAATCCTCGAACTGCTGCGCCAGTTCTACCAGGAATACCAGCTGTCCCCGGCCACGCGCCCGCTGATCAAGTACACAGCCCTCAAACTGGGGCCTGACAAGGGCAACAGCCCGCACCTCAACCGCCTGTTCAACGGCACTCCCGCCAAACTGGCCGCCAAGCTGGCAGGCCTGCCCAAGCCGACCAACTGCATATGACAGAACCTCTCCCGCTTACCCTGGAAACCCCAGCCGAACACCCATTCGCCGAGTTCGTGCGCATCCTTGGCAAAGGCAAGCGCGGCGCGCGTGGCCTGACCCGTGAAGAAGCCCGTACGGCCATGACCCTGCTGCTGGAAGGCAAAGTCGAAGATGCCCAGCTTGGTGCCTTTCTCATGCTGCTGCGGCACAAGGAAGAAAGCGCCGAAGAACTGGCCGGCTTCACCGAGGCCGTGCGCGCCCACTTGCAGGCGCCTCACATCGCCGTTGACCTGGACTGGCCCACCTATGCCGGCAAGAAGCGCCACCTGCCGTGGTACCTGCTGGCTGCCAAATGCCTGGCCGACAATGGCGTGCGCACCTTGATGCACGGTGGCGGTGCACACACTGCCGGTCGCATGTACACCGAGCAGCTTCTGTCCTTGCTGGAAATTCCGCTGTGCCGTGACTGGGCTGCGGTCAGCCGCGCCCTGGACGAGCAGCGCCTTGCCTTCTTCCCGCTGCAGGACTGGGCGCCGCAGTTGCAGCGCATGATCGACCTGCGCAATACCCTGGGCCTGCGTTCGCCCATCCATTCGCTGGCCCGGGTACTCAACCCGCTGGCTGCGCGCTGTGGCCTGCAAAGCATCTTCCACCCCGGTTACCAGGCAGTGCACCGCGAGGCCAGCCGCCTGCTGGGCGACCATGCCGTGGTAATCAAGGGTGATGGCGGCGAGATCGAGGTCAACCCCGATGTCATCAGCCATCTGTACGGCACCACCACCGGTGAAACCTGGGACGAGGAATGGCCAGCGCTGAGCGAACGCCGCCACGTGAAACCGCCAAGCCTGGAGCCGCAGCAATTGCTGGCGGTCTGGCGCGGCGAGGCCGAGGACAGCTACGGTGAAATGGCTGTGGTCGCGACCATCGCCCTGGCCCTGCGCGGCCTGGGCCAGGACCGCGAGCAGGCTTTCGCCACGGCACGTGGTTACTGGGGTGCACGCAACCAATCGAATAAGTAGATAGCAAGAGCGCAGTCTTTGCGCTAGTTATTCGAACGTTTTTCCCTAGACTGGGCTCCAACGACAAACAACTTTGTTCCGAGGAGCTCACCATGGGCCTTTTGATCGACGGCCGCTGGCATGACCAGTGGTATGAAAACGGCAAGGACGGCACGTTCAAACGCGAGAATGCCCAACGTCGCAATCAGCTGCCTGCTCCCGAAGCTGGCCGTTACCACCTGTACGTCTCGCTGGCCTGCCCATGGGCGCACCGCACCCTGATCTTCCGCGCCCTCAAGGGCCTGGAGCCATTGATCGACGTGTCGGTGGTCAGCTGGCTGATGCAAGACCATGGCTGGACTTTCGACCAGCAGCAAGGCTCTAGCGGCGACCACCTCGACGCGCTGCAGTACCTGCATCAGCGCTATACCCAGGATGACCCTCACTACACCGGCCGTGTAACCGTACCAGTGCTGTGGGACAAGAAAGAGAAACGCATCGTCAACAACGAGTCGTCGGAGATCATCCGCATCTTCAACAGCGCGTTCAACGAACTGACCGGCAACACGCTGGACCTCTACCCAGAGCCGCTGCGCCCGACCATCGAAGCGCTGAACGGGCGCATCTATCCGGCGGTGAACAACGGCGTGTATCGCGCAGGCTTTGCCACTACGCAGGACGCCTACGAGGCTGCGTTTGACGAAGTGTTCAACGAACTGGACTACTTGGAAGACCTGCTGAGCCGCAATCGCTACCTGGCCGGGGAATACCTGACCGAGGCCGATGTGCGCCTGTTCACCACCCTGGTGCGCTTCGATGCGGTGTACCACGGGCACTTCAAGTGCAACCTGCGTCGCCTGAGCGATTATCACAACCTGTCGAACTGGCTGCGTGAGCTATACCAGTGGCCGGGGGTGGCGGGCACAGTGGACATGGAACATATCCAGAAGCACTACTACATGAGCCACAAGACCATCAACCCGAACGGGATCGTGCCTAAAGGGCCTTTGCAGGACTTTGGCCTGGCACATGATCGGGAGCGGTTGACGGGCAAGGGGATCTGGCAGGTTTGAGACTGCAGGGGCTGCTTTGCAGCCCATCGCGACACAAGGCCGCTCCTACAGGGCATCGCTGTTTCCTGTAGGAGCGGCCTTGTGTCGCGATGGGCCGCAACGCGGCCCCAACGATTTCAGCTGATCTGCGAACCTTCGAACCAGGCCAGCTTGTCACGCAACTGCACCACTTCCCCAACAATCACCAGGGTCGGTGCGTGCACTTCATGCTGGGCCACCAGCTCCGGCAAGTCGGCCAGGGTACCGGTAAACACGCGCTGATTACGCGTCGTCCCCTGTTGCACCAACGCAGCCGGGGTGTTGGCCGCGCGGCCATGGCGAATCAGCTCGGCACAGATGGTCGGCAACCCTACCAGGCCCATGTAGAACACCAAGGTCTGTGCCGGTGCCACCAGGTCATTCCAGGGCAGGTTGCTGGTACCATCCTTAAGGTGCCCGGTCACGAAGCGGACCGACTGGGCATAGTCACGGTGCGTCAGCGGAATCCCACCATAGGCGGAACACCCACTGGCCGCGGTAATGCCCGGCACCACCTGGAAAGGGATGCCCTGCTCGGCCAGCTCTTCGATCTCTTCGCCGCCCCGGCCGAAGATGAACGGGTCGCCGCCTTTCAGGCGCAACACACGCTTGCCCTGCCGGGCCAGATCGACCAGCAGGCGGTTGATCTGGTCCTGAGGCACTGCATGGTCGGCGCGACGCTTGCCCACGTAGATGCGCTCGGCATCGCGACGACACATCTCGATGATCGCCGGTGCTACCAGGCGGTCGTACAGCACCACGTCAGCCTGCTGCATCAGGCGCAAGGCACGGAAGGTCAGCAAGTCCGGATCGCCCGGGCCCGCACCCACCAGGTACACCTCACCACCCTGCTGCACCGGTGCACCGTCGACCATGGCCTGCAACAGGCGCTCGGCCTCGGCGCCTTGCCCGGCCAGCTGGCGCTCGGCAATCGGCCCCTGAAACACGGTTTCCCAGAAGCCACGGCGCTGGTTGACGTCCGGGTACAAGCCCTTGACCTTGTCGCGAAAGCGCGCGGCCAGGCCGGCCAGCTCGCCGTAGGCGGACGGGATCCAGGCCTCCAGCTTGGCGCGAATCAAGCGCGCCAGCACCGGTGCATCACCGCCACTGGACACCGCAACCACCAACGGCGAACGGTCGACGATCGCCGGGAAGATCACCGTGCACAGCGCCGGCGCATCCACCACGTTCACCGGCAGGCTAAGGGCCTGCGCATCCGCCGACACCTGGGCATTGAGCCCAGGGTCGTCAGTGGCGGCGATCACCAGACGACAACCGACCAGGTCGGCAGCCTGATAGCCGCGCACCAGCACCTCGCCGCCACCTTCCCGGGCCAGCGCGGCCAACTGGCCGTCGACATCCGGGGCCACCACGCGCAGCGCGGCGCCGGCATCGGCCAGCAGGCGCGCCTTGCGCAAGGCAATCTCACCGCCGCCAACGACCAGCACGCGGCCGCCCTGCAGCTTGTGGAACAGCGGCAGGTAATCCATTTAGCGGATAACCTCGACGCCGCCCATGTAAGGCTTCAGCACTTCCGGCACACGGATCGAACCGTCGGCCTGCTGGTAGTTTTCCAGTACGGCAACCAAGGTACGGCCTACGGCCAGGCCGGAGCCGTTGAGGGTGTGCACCAGCTCTGGCTTGCCGGTTTCCGGGTTGCGCCAGCGGGCCTGCATGCGACGCGCCTGGAAGTCGCCGCAGTTGGAGCACGAGCTGATTTCGCGGTACTTGTCCTGGCTTGGCACCCACACTTCCAGGTCATAGGTCTTCACGGCACCAAAGCCCATGTCGCCGGTGCACAGGGCCAGCACGCGATACGGCAGCTCCAGCAACTGCAGCACGCGTTCGGCGTTGGCAGTCAGGCCCTCCAGGGCTTCCATCGACTTGGACGGCTCGACTACCTGCACCATCTCGACCTTGTCGAACTGGTGCTGGCGGATCATGCCGCGGGTGTCACGGCCGGAAGCACCGGCTTCGCTGCGGAAGCACGGGGTATGGGCAACCAGCTTCAGAGGCAACTGTTTGGCGTCGAGGATTTCACCGGCCACCAGGTTGGTCAGCGACACTTCGGCGGTCGGGATCAGGTAGAAGTCGGCCTCGCCTTCGCGGCTGATCTTGAACAGGTCTTCCTCGAACTTCGGCAACTGGCCGGTGCCCTGCAGAGCCGGGGCCTGCACCAGGTACGGGGTGTAGTGCTCCTCGTAGCCGTGCTCGCCGGTATGCAGGTTGATCATGAACTGCGCCAGGGCGCGGTGCAGGCGGGCGATCGGGCCACGCAGCACGGCAAAGCGGGCGCCAGACAGCTTGGCGGCCGCTTCGAAGTCCAGGCCACCGCTGACTTCGCCGAGGGCGACATGGTCCTTGATTTCGAAGTCGAAGGCCTTCGGTGTGCCCCAACGGCGCACTTCGACGTTGTCCTCTTCGCTGGCGCCGACCGGTACGCTGGCGTCCGGCAGGTTGGGGATGGTCAGCAGGATGCCATCCAGTTCGGCCTGGATGCCGTCCAGTTCGGCCTTGCCAGCAGCCAGTTCGTTGGCCATGCGCTCAACGTCGGCCATCAGCGGCGCAATGTCCTCGCCCTTGGCCTTGGCCTGGCCGATGGACTTGGAACGGGCGTTACGCTCGGCCTGCAGCTGCTCGGTGCGGGTTTGCACCGCCTTGCGGCGCTCTTCCAGTGATTCGATGCGCGCGACATCCAGGCTGAAGCCACGGGAGGCCAGGCGATCCGCCACTTCCTGAAGTTGGCCGCGTAACAGTTTGGAATCGAGCATATCGTTCTCTCGTTATGTGTAGGTGTTGGTTCAGAATCGGGTCAGGCACAGGCCGGCCCAGGTCGCGAGCAGCCCGCCCACCACGCTGATACCGGTGTAGCCCAAAGCCAGAGGCACTTGCCCGCTTTCCAGCAGGCGTACGGTATCCAGCGAAAAGGAGGAAAAGGTCGTCAGGCCACCGAGGAAGCCGACGATCAGCCCGGCGCGCAGTTCGACCGGCACGACCGGCTTGTGCAGGAACAGGCCATAGAGCAGGCCGATCAGCAGGCAGCCGACCAGGTTGACCGCCAGCGTACCGAGATAGAAGTGCCGTGGCCAGTGGGCAGCCACCCAATTGGTGGTAGCGAAGCGCAACAAGGTACCGGCAATACCACCCGTGCTGACGGCGGCAATCAGTGCAATCACGGTTTTCTCCGCTGGCGGGGGCTGTTGCGGTCAAGGTCGGCCAGGTGGCGCAGCTTCTCGCCAATCTTCAGTTCCAGGCCACGGGGCACCGGCTGGTAGTACTGGCGCGGCTCGAGCTGGTCGGGGAAGTAGTCTTCGCCGGCGGCATAGGCGTCGGGCTCGTCATGGGCATAGCGGTACTCGTCGCCATAGCCCAGCTGCTTCATCAGCTTGGTCGGCGCGTTGCGCAGATGCAGCGGCACTTCCAGCGAGCCGTGTTCGGCAGCCTCGCGCAGGGCGGTCTTGAAGCCCATGTACACCGCATTGCTCTTCGGTGCACAGGCGAGGTAGGTAATGGCCTGAGCGACCGCCAGCTCGCCCTCGGGGCTGCCCAGGCGCTCTTGCACATCCCAGGCCGCCAGGCACAGGCTGAGCGCGCGCGGGTCGGCGTTGCCGATGTCTTCGCTGGCCATGCGCACCACGCGGCGGGCGATGTACAGCGGGTCGCAGCCGCCATCCAGCATGCGCGCGAACCAGTACAGGGCGCCATCGGGGTTGGAGCCGCGTACCGACTTGTGCAGCGCGGAAATCTGGTCGTAGAACGCCTCGCCACCCTTGTCGAAGCGGCGGCGGCTGTCACCGAGCAGGCTCTGCAGCATCTCGACGTCGATCTCGCTGCCGTCTTCAGCCAGGTCCGAGGCGTTTTCCAGGAAGTTGAGCATGCGCCGGCCATCGCCGTCGGCGGCGGCCATCAACATCTTGAAGGCGTCATCGCCAACCCGCAGGTTGCGCTTGCCCAGGCCGCGCTCTTCAGTCAGCGCACGGTTTACCAGTTTGCGCAGCGCCGCCTCGTCCAGGCTCTTGAGCACATACACCCGTGCCCGCGACAGCAGTGCATTGTTCAGCTCGAACGACGGGTTTTCGGTGGTGGCGCCAATGAACAGCAAGGTGCCGTCTTCGACATAGGGCAGGAAGGCATCTTGCTGCGACTTGTTGAAGCGATGCACTTCGTCGACGAACAGGATGGTACGCCGGCCATACTGGCCAGCCTGCTGCTTGGCCACCTCGACCGCCTGGCGAATCTCCTTCACACCAGCCAGCACCGCCGACACCGTTTCGAAGTGCGCATCGCAGAACTGCGCCAGCAGCCGCGCGAGGGTGGTCTTGCCCACCCCCGGCGGCCCCCAGAAGATCATCGAGTGCAGCGCCCCCTGCTCCAGCGCCTCGCGCAGCGGTTTGCCGCGCGCCAGCAGGTGCTCCTGGCCGACGTACTCGTCCAGGTTGGACGGGCGCAGGCGGGCGGCCAGGGGCTGGGCGACGGGTTCGCTTCGAAACAGGTCCATGGCGAGCTCTGGTTACTCCTTGATGACGTCCGCGCCTTTGGGGATGTCGAACTTGAACTTGCTGTCCGGCACCGCCTGGTTGGCTTTCACGCCATTGAACAGGATGTTGGTGCGCTGGCCGACGCTGTCGATCAGCTGCATGTCGTTGATCAGGCCCTTGCGGAACGACACGCGCAGCGAGTCGAACAAGGTGTCCTTGGTCTTCGGCTTGAGGGTGAAGTCCATCACTTCGCCCTGCTCCTTCGAGCTGATGTCGAAGCTCTGGCTGATCTTCGACACGTCACCGGACAGCAACAGCGCCGGGGTCTGGTTCAGGCGCTGGTCGAGCTTCTTGATGGTGGCCTGCTCCAGGTCCGGGTCCCACAGGGTGACGTTCTTGCCGTCGGATACCACCACCTGCTCCTGCGGCGCATCGGTGTGCCAGTAGAACAGGCCTGGGCGCTTGACGGTCATCTTGCCGGATGTTTCCTGCAAGCTGGTGCCGCCGGCGTCCAGGGTCAGCTGGGAAAAGTTGGCCTCGATGGTCTGCGACTTTTCCAGCAATTGGGTCAGTCGTTGTACGTCTTGCTCACCGGCCTGAGCCGATAGGGTGGCCGACACAGAAGCCGCGGCCAGGGCAGAAACCAACAGCATGCGAATCGCGCGCATGGGAGTCCTCATCGAGCATTGAAAAGGCCGGGCGCCACCGTTGGCGCCCGGCAGGGTGTTCGTCAGTCGCGCGGGCCGCCCGGGGCAATCACTTCCCGCGAGCCGTTGCTGTTCATGGGGGTGACCACGCCGGCCATTTCCATGGCTTCGATCATGCGGGCGGCGCGGTTGTAGCCGATCTTCAGTTTGCGCTGCACGGCCGAGATGGACGCACGGCGGCTTTCCAGCACGAACTGCACGGCCTCATCATACAGGGCGTCGCTTTCCGAATCTTCGCCATCGCCACCACCGCCGCCGCCTTCGAAGCCGCTGCCGGCCTCCTCGACGCCGTTGAGGATGTCGTCGTTGTAGTCCGGGGCGCCGCGCAGCTTCCACGCTTCCACCACGCGGTGCACCTCGTCGTCGGAGACGAACGCGCCGTGCACACGAATCGGCAGGCTGGTGCCCGGCGGCATGTACAGCATGTCACCGTGGCCCAGCAACTGCTCGGCACCACCCTGGTCGATGATGGTCCGCGAGTCGATCTTGCTCGACACCTGGAACGCCATGCGGGTCGGGATGTTGGCCTTGATCAGGCCGGTAATCACATCCACCGACGGGCGCTGGGTAGCGAGGATCAGGTGGATACCGGCCGCCCGTGCCTTCTGGGCGATACGGGCGATCAGCTCTTCGACCTTCTTGCCGACGATCATCATCATGTCGGCAAATTCGTCGACCACCACCACGATGGTCGGCAGGGTTTTCAGCGCAGGCGGCTCGTCGTCCATGCTCTCGCGGCGATACAGCGGGTCATGGATGATTTCGCCGGCTTCCTGGGCGTCCTTGACCTTGCGATTGAAGCCGGCCAGGTTACGCACGCCCATGGCCGCCATCAGCTTGTAGCGCCGCTCCATCTCGGCCACGCTCCAGCGCAGGGCGTTGGCAGCGTCCTTCATGTCGGTAACCACCGGGCACAGCAGGTGCGGGATGCCTTCGTAGATCGACAGCTCGAGCATTTTCGGGTCGATCATGATCAGCCGCGCGTCTTCAGGGCTGGACTTGAACAGGATCGACAGGATCATCGCGTTCACGCCCACCGACTTACCGGAACCGGTGGTACCGGCCACCAGCAGGTGCGGCATCTTGGCCAGGTCGGTGATCACCGGCTTGCCGCCGATGTCATGGCCCAGGGCCAGGGTGACCGGCGATTTCTGTTCGTCGTACTGCGGTGTGGCCAGCACTTCGGAGAACCGCACCATCTGCCGGTTTTCGTTGGGGATCTCGATACCCACGGTGGTCTTGCCGGGGATGACTTCGACCACACGTACACTGGTCACCGCCAGCGAACGCGCCAGGTCCTTGGCCAGGTTGGCGATGCGGCTGACCTTCACGCCGGCGGCTGGCTGGATTTCGTAACGGGTAATCACCGGGCCTGGATGGATCGAGTCCACCGTCACTTCCACGCCGAACTCCTTGAGCTTGATTTCCAGCAGCTGGCCAACACCGGCCAGGGATTCGGGCGAGTACTCGATCTTCTTCTGTTCGGCCGGATCGAGGATGGAGATCGATGGCAAGGTGCCTTCCACCGCGCTGTCGACGAACAGCGGCGCCTGTTTCTCCTTCATCACCCGCTTGCTCGGCTCCGGCGCCCTGGCGGGTGTCGGCGGCACGATCATCGGGGCCGCGCCAGGTTGCTCGCGGGAGATAATCGGCTCACGTGCTGCCAGCGACTCGCGCGGCACCACAGGCTCGCGTGACAGGGTCGGCTCACGCGGCTCGACCGGCTGGGCAGGTGCCTCTTCACGTTTGAAGATACGCTCGCGCAGCGCCGGCTTGGCCGGCTCGCGCTTGTCGGCAGCCGTCGGTGCGGCCTTGACCACCACCGGCTCGTCCTCGCGCAGTTGCGCCTCCAGGCGCTTGCGCTCGTTGCGTGCTTCCCACCAGCGGTTGGCAGCGCCCTGCACCAGTTCGAACAGGTCGAGGGTGATCTTGCCGGTCAGGTCCATCACCTTGAACCACGACAGGTCGGTGAACACGGTCAGGCCGAACAGGAACAGGGCAATGAACATCAGCGTGCTGCCCTGCACGTTCAGCAGGTTGCGCGCCAGGTCGCCGAGGCTCTCGCCCAGTGCACCACCGGCGGAGAACGGCATGCTCGCAGCCGGGTGGAAATGGATATGCGCCAGCGCCGCACCCGACAGCACCAGGAACACCAGGCCGATCAGCCGCCAGGAGAACAGCCAGCCGCTCCAGTCCCAGGGCTGGTGCCGTTCGCGGAAGATCTGCCAGGTCTTTATCGCCAGCAGCAGCGGGAAGATGTAGGCAAAATACCCCAGCACCATGAACAGGATGTCGGCGAAGTAGGCGCCGGCACGCCCGGCGGCGTTCTGCACCTGGTCGACGTTGCTGGTGTGGCTGAAGCCCGGGTCCGACGTATCGTAGGTCAGCAGCGCCATCCACAGGTACAGGCACAGGGCGCCGACAGCGATCAACGCACCTTCCTTGAGGCGATAATGCAGCTGCTGCCGCCACAGGGGGACAGGCAAGGGAGCTGGAGTTGCGGTGGATTTCTTCAAAACGCGTCTATTCCTGCGCGTGCTGCGCGTCCAATAGTGATCGGCCGACGGTGCGGCCAATGAACCACTACTTTTAACATTACTGCCCGCCCACTGCCATGACGGCACGCCGTAAGGAGCTTGAGTGGGGGCGACTTTCGTATACCTGCAATTTGAGCACGCATTGTCTTCTGTGACAAAGGCTTATGCTGTGTTTTTGCACAGGTGTGACAGCAAATGTAGCGGATGGTGCCTGCGGTTTCATGAATGTGTAGGAAATTGCCTATTTTGATCGCCTGTGCTGGCCTCTTCGCGGGTGAACCCGCTCCCGCAAGTAGCCCACTCAGCCTTCAGCACCTGTGCAATACCTGTGGGAGCGGGTTCACCCGCGAAGAAGCCAAAGAGATTGACCCTGCTTTTCACCCGCGCCATGCTGACCTCTCCCCTCCCCCACCGCACACTAGACCATGCTCACCTGGCTGACCCGCGACTCGCTCACCTTCCCACCCCTGGAAAAGGCCCTGCACGAACCCAACGGCCTGCTCGCCGCCGGCGGCGACCTGAGCCCCGAGCGCCTGGTGCAGGCCTATCGCCATGGCTGCTTCCCGTGGTACCAGGATGGCCAGCCGATCCTCTGGTGGTCACCCGACCCGCGCACGGTGCTGCTTCCGGACCAGCTGCACGTGTCGCGCTCGCTGGCCAAGCTGATGCGCCAGGGCCGCTACCAGGTCAGCTTCGACACCGACTTCCCGGCGGTAATCGCCGCCTGCGCCGCGCCACGCGACTACGCCGACGGCACCTGGATCACCGACACCATGCGCGCCGCCTATTGCGAACTGCACCGACGCGGCATCGCCCATTCAGTGGAAGTGCGCCAGGACGGCGAACTGGTTGGTGGCCTTTATGGCCTGGCCATAGGCCAGCTGTTCTTCGGCGAATCGATGTTCAGCCGCGCCGACAACGCCTCCAAGGTCGGCTTCGTGACCCTGGTCAACCACCTGCGCGAGGCCGGGTTCGTCCTCATCGACTGCCAGATGCCGACCAACCACCTGCACAGCCTGGGTGCCCACGCCATCAGCCGCGCCGAGTTCGCCGGCTACCTGGCACGCCACCTCGACCAGCCCAACAGCGCCACATGGCTTCCCTAGGCGAGTTCCCATAGCTGGCTTACACTTAAAGCAAAGTCTCACCGAGGGGGTTGATCATGACAGAGTTGGCGCGGTTGAAGTTCTATGCCACTCAGCCCCACTCCTGCAGCTACCTGCCCGACGAACAGGCCACCACGCTGTTCCTCGACCCCAGCCAGCCGATGGACGTGCACGTGTACGCCGACTTGTCGGAAATGGGCTTCCGCCGCAGTGGCGACCACCTGTACCGCCCGCATTGCCAGAACTGCAATGCCTGCGTCCCGGCACGCATCCCGGCGGCGCGCTTCATACCCAACCGCCAGCAACGGCGCATCCTCAAGCGCAACGCCGACCTGACCGTGACCGCGGCACGCCCGGCATTCAAGGAAGAGTACTTCGAGCTGTACCGGCGCTATATCGAAACGCGCCACGCCGACGGTGACATGTACCCGCCCAGCCGCGACCAGTTTTCCACGTTTCTGGTACGCGACCTGCCGTTCTGCTGGTTCTACGAGTTCCGCCTGGAAGGCCGCCTGATGGCGGTAGCGGTGTGCGACCTGCTGCCCAACGGCCTGTCGGCCGTGTATACCTTCTACGAGCCGGACGAAGAACGCCGCAGCCTGGGCCGCTTCGCCATCCTCTGGCAGATCACCGAAGCCCTGCGCCAGGACCTGGAGGCGGTTTACCTGGGTTACTGGATCAAGAACTGCAAGAAAATGAACTACAAGACGCAATACCGGCCTATCGAACTGTTGATAAATCAGCGCTGGGTCACCCTCAACTGAAAGGCATTGGCTTGACACACAATTTTCGGGCATAATCCACGCCACTTTTTTGCCCGGTGCGGTTATGCGTCGGGCCAACACTGGATCCGAGGGCTCTACTGCATGTCGAAAGAAGACAGCTTCGAAATGGAAGGTACTGTCGTCGACACCCTGCCCAACACCATGTTCCGCGTGGAGTTGGAAAACGGGCACGTCGTAACCGCGCACATCTCCGGAAAGATGCGCAAGAACTACATCCGTATTCTCACTGGCGACAAGGTCCGCGTCGAACTGACGCCATACGACCTGAGCAAGGGCCGCATCACCTACCGTGCGCGCTAAGCTCATGCCATGAAAAAGCCCGGCCATGTGCCGGGCTTTTTTGTGCCTTCAGGATTGTAGGGGGCTGCTTTGCAGCCCTGTGGGAGCGGGTTTACCCGCGAAAACCCAACGCGGTGGATGGCACCGGCTGCGCCGGTGTTCGCGGCTAAAGCCGCTCCCACAGGTACAGCCCTACCCCTCCGTCACGCAACCTCAGCCGTGGTCTCGAAGTCGAACACCAGTTCGCCATCGCGCAGGTCGACGTGCACCACGCCACCATGCTCGGCCAGTTCGCCAAACAGGATCTCCTCGGCCAGCGGCCGCTTGATCTTGTCCTGGATCAGCCGCGCCATCGGCCGCGCACCCATCTGCACGTCGTAGCCCGAAGCCGCCAGCCAGCCGCGCGCATCATCGCTGACTTCCAGCAGCACACGCTTGTCTTCCAGCTGCGCCTGCAGTTCGATAAGGAACTTGTCGACGATGCTCTTGATCGTCTCGTGGCTCAGGCGGCCGAACTGGATGATGGTGTCCAGACGGTTGCGGAACTCCGGCGTGAAGCTCTTGCGGATGACTTCCATGGCATCGGACGCATGATCCTGATGGGTGAAGCCGATCGAGGCCCGCGCGGCGGTTTCTGCGCCAGCGTTGGTGGTCATGATCAGGATCACGTTGCGGAAGTCGGCCTTGCGCCCGTTGTTGTCGGTCAGGGTGCCGTGGTCCATCACCTGCAGCAGCAGGTTGAAGACTTCCGGGTGGGCCTTCTCGATTTCGTCGAGCAGCAATACGCAGTGCGGTTGCTTGGTGATCGCCTCGGTCAGCAAGCCACCCTGGTCGAAGCCAACATAGCCAGGAGGCGCACCGATCAGGCGAGACACGGTGTGGCGCTCCATGTACTCGGACATGTCGAAGCGCACCAATTCAACGCCCAGCGCCTTGGCCAGCTGCCGCGCCGCTTCGGTCTTGCCGACGCCAGTCGGGCCGGCGAACAGGAACGAACCGACGGGCTTGTCCGGCGACTTGAGGCCGGCGCGGGACAGCTTGATGGCGGTGGCCAGCGAATCGATCGCCTGGTCCTGACCAAATACGGTCAGCTTCAGGTCACGCTCGAGGTTGCGCAGCAGCTCCTTGTCGGAACTGGTGACATGCTTCGGCGGAATCCGCGCGATCTTGGCGACGATGTCTTCGACCTGCGGTACGTCAATGCGCTTGACGCGGTTGGCCTCCGGCTGTAGCCGCTGGTAGGCCCCGGCTTCGTCGATCACGTCAATGGCCTTGTCCGGCATGTGCCGGTCATTGATGTAGCGCGAGGCCAGTTCAGCTGCGGCGCGCAAGGCTTCGTCGCTGTACTCGATGTTGTGGTGGCTTTCGAAGCGCCCTTTCAGGCCACGCAGGATGCCCACGGTGTCTTCGACCGATGGCTCGCTGACATCGACCTTCTGGAAGCGCCGCGCCAGGGCACGGTCCTTCTCGAAGATGCCGCGAAACTCCTGGAAAGTAGTCGAACCGATGCAACGGATCTCACCGGACGACAGCAGTGGCTTGAGCAGGTTGGACGCATCCATCACCCCGCCAGACGCCGCACCGGCACCAATGATGGTGTGGATTTCGTCGATGAACAGGATCGCCTGCGGGCGCTTGCGCAGCTCGCCGAGCAACGCCTTGAAGCGCTTCTCGAAATCGCCACGGTATTTGGTACCAGCCAGCAGTGCGCCGAGGTCGAGGGAATACACCACGCTCTGCGCCAGCAGATCGGGCACCTGGCCATCGACGATGCGCTTGGCCAGGCCTTCGGCAATGGCGGTCTTGCCCACGCCTGCCTCACCCACCAGCAGCGGGTTGTTCTTGCGCCGGCGGGCAAGGATTTGCGCCACGCGCTCCACTTCCTGCTCGCGACCTACCAGCGGGTCGATACGGCCGGCACGGGCCAGTTCGTTCAGGTTGCTGGCATAGGCATCCAGCGGGTTGCTCGAAGAGGCGGTCTCGCCGCCCTCTTCGTCCTGCATTTCCTGGTCGCTTTCGGAATGCGAACCATGGCCCGGCACCTTGGAGATGCCATGGGCGATATAGTTGACCACATCGATGCGCGCCACGCTCTGCTGCTTGAGCAGGAACACGGCCTGGCTTTCCTGTTCGCTGAAGATCGCCACCAGCACGTTGGCGCCAGTGACTTCACGCTTGCCGGAGCTTTGCACGTGGAACACGGCACGCTGCAGTACACGCTGGAAGCCCAGGGTCGGCTGGGTTTCGCGATCTTCGTCGTTGACCGGGATCAGGGGTGTGGTGGAATCGATGAACTCTTGCAGGTCGTGCTTGAGTTTGTCCAGATTGGCGCCACAGGCGCGCAGAACGGTCGCGGCAGCCTCATTGTCAAGGAGTGCCAGCAGCAGATGTTCGACGGTCATGAACTCATGACGCTTCGAACGGGCCTCCTTGAAGGCAAGATTGAGGGTGACTTCGAGCTCGCGGTTTAACATAGCTTCACCTCATACCCAAGTGGTCGGCGATTAACCGTCCTTCTCGATTTCACAGAGTAGCGGATGCTGGCTTTCCCTGGCGTATTGGTTGACCTGCATAGCCTTTGTTTCGGCGATGTCACGGGTAAACAATCCGCACACTGCCCGCCCTTCGGTATGGACGGTCAGCATGATCTTGGTCGCCAGCTCGCGGTTCAGATTGAAGAACGTCTCGAGCACTTCGACGACGAAATCCATCGGCGTGTAGTCATCGTTGAACAAAACCACCTTGTACATCGGTGGCGCCTGCAGGATCGGCTTGGCTTCCTGAACTGCAAGACCTGAGCCGTCGTCCTCATTCGATTGCGGGCGATCCTGATTGAATGTTAGTCGAATCTCACTAGGTGCATGCATGGAAAGAATTTCATCATGAGCGTCAGGTTAAGGTTGTGGGTTGACTGCGAAGGGCACGGCCAGGGCAGGCGCCGGGCGACCTTGACTATCGGCAAAACGGTGTTACAACCAATAAGAACCCACCGTGGTCGATAAAGATCCGCGCAGTCAACCAGATTTTTCGCAAGGTTCGTATGCGGATGAAGTGGATGATACTCCAGTGATGGAGTCCTTTGCAGAGGGACATAGGGATGGCAAGCGGTAAAGTCAAGTGGTTCAACAATGCCAAGGGCTACGGATTCATCAATGAAGAGGGCAAGGACGAAGACTTGTTCGCTCATTATTCAGCCATCCAGATGGACGGTTACAAGACGCTCAAGGCCGGCCAGGCTGTGAGCTTCGAGATCATCCAGGGCCCCAAAGGCCTGCATGCGGTGAATATCAGCAGCGCGAGCGCTGCCACTGCCGTAAGCCCACAGAAGACCAGCAGCACTGCCGACGCCTGATCGGCCGCGTCGCCTGCCGGCAAACGAAAAACCGGCCGCTTCCTTGACAGAAGCGGCCGGTTTTCATTGCCTTACATGTGCTTGATCATTTCATCGCCAAAGCCTGAACTGCTCACCAGCGTGGCGCCGTCCATCAGGCGCTCGAAGTCGTAGGTCACGGTCTTGGCGGCAATCGCGCCGTTGGTGCCCTTGATGATCAGGTCGGCCGCCTCGGTCCAGCCCATGTGGCGCAGCATCATCTCTGCCGACAGGATCACCGAGCCCGGGTTGACCTTGTCCTGCCCTGCATACTTGGGCGCGGTGCCGTGGGTGGCCTCGAACATGGCCACGGTGTCGGACAGGTTGGCACCCGGCGCGATGCCGATACCGCCCACCTCCGCTGCCAGGGCATCGGACAGGTAGTCACCGTTGAGGTTGAGGGTGGCGATCACATCGTACTCGGCCGGGCGCAGCAGGATCTGCTGCAGCATGGCATCAGCGATGGCGTCCTTGACGATGACCTCGCGCCCGCTTTTCGGGTTCTTGAACTTCATCCATGGCCCGCCGTCGAGCAGTTCGGCACCGAATTCGTCACGCGCCACCTCGTAGCCCCAGTCCTTGAAGGCGCCTTCGGTGAACTTCATGATGTTGCCCTTGTGCACCAGGGTCAGCGATTCGCGGTCGTTGTCCACCACATACTGCAGGGCCTTGCGCACCAGGCGCTTGGTGCCCTCGCGGGACACCGGCTTGACGCCAATGCCACAGTCCTGGTCGAAACGGATCTTGGTGACGCCCATTTCCTCCTTGAGGAACTTGATCACCTTGTTCGCCTCGGGCGAGCCGGCCTTCCACTCGATGCCGGCATAGATATCCTCGGAGTTCTCGCGGAAGATCACCATGTCTACATCGCCCGGTTTTTTCACCGGGCTCGGCACGCCCTGGAACCACAGCACCGGGCGCAGGCACACGTACAGGTCCAGCTGCTGGCGCAGGGCCACGTTGAGCGAACGGATGCCACCGCCCACCGGGGTGGTCAGCGGCCCCTTGATCGACACCACGTAATCCCGCACGGCATCCAGGGTTTCCTGGGGCAACCAGGTGTCCTGGTCGTAGACTTGCGTGGCCTTCTCGCCGGCGTACACCTCCATCCAGGCAATCTTGCGTTTGCCGCCGTAAGCTTTCTGCACGGCGGCGTCGACCACCTTGATCATTACCGGCGAGACATCGACGCCAATCCCGTCGCCCTCGATGTAGGGAATGATCGGGTTGTCAGGCACGTTGAGCGAATGGTCGGCATTGACGGTGATCTTGGCGCCGTCGGTCGGAACCTTGATTTTCTGGTATCCCATGCTTGCACTACTCCGCTTTCGGGTGTGATTGGTCATCGTTCGATCCAATGAGACTAAACCACATCTGCCGAGGTGCAAGGCATGCGACAACCGACCACATTGCGGGTACGTCTTTGGTCTTATAAATGGGCCGATATCACTTGGCCTTGCTGATTAGCCCGAATGGTTTGGTATACTCCGCCGCGACCGAAGGGTCATCGGGGCGATCCCTAGGAAAAATGCGGACCGCCCTTGGCCATGAATGGACACATAGCCTGGCCATAAAGCCTGGGTTGTTACCGCAGCTCAGCACTTGACGCTCGACTGATGCATCCACCATCACCGCTCGCAGCCTCTCGACTTTCCGCTCATGGCGTTGCCAGGGCGATGCGCCTACCCTGCGCACCACGAGACTCGAGCACGCTCAGCACACAGAGAGTTAACCCGCATGCCCACCCGTTCCAAGATCATCTATACCTTCACCGACGAAGCCCCCGCCCTTGCCACTTACTCGCTGCTGCCGATCATCGAAGCCTTCACCGCTTCGGCTGACATCGCCGTCGAAACCCGCGACATCTCCCTGGCTGGCCGTATCCTCGCCGCCTTCCCGGAGCAACTGGGCGCAGAGAAGCAAGTAGGCGATCACCTGGCGGAGCTGGGCCAGCTGGCTACCACCCCGGAAGCCAACATCATCAAGCTGCCGAACATCAGCGCCTCGGTACCGCAGCTGAAAGCCGCGATCAAGGAACTGCAGGGCAAGGGCTTCAACATCCCTGACTACGCCGACGAGCCGGCCACTGCGGAAGAAAAAGAATCCCGCGCCCGCTACGACCGCATCAAGGGTTCCGCCGTGAACCCGGTGCTGCGCGAAGGCAACTCCGACCGCCGCGCGCCGCTGTCGGTCAAGAACTACGCCCGCAAGCACCCGCACAAGATGGGCGCCTGGGCTGCCGATTCCAAGTCGCACGTTGCCCACATGACCCAGGGCGACTTCTACGGCAGCGAGAAAGCCGCACTGATCGAAGCTGACGACAGCCTGCGCATCGAGCTGGTCGGCAAAGACGGCAACACCACCGTACTGAAAGAAAAGACTGCGGTAAAAGCTGCCGAAATCATCGACTGCGCCACCATGAGCCGCAAGGCCCTGAAAGCCTTCATCGCCGAGCAGATCGCCGATGCCAAGGCCTCCGGCGTACTGCTGTCGGTACACCTGAAAGCCACCATGATGAAGGTTTCCGACCCGATCATGTTCGGCGTCATCGTCGAAGAGTTCTATAACGACGTGCTGGCCAAGCATGCCTCCGCCCTGGCTGAAGTTGGCTTCAACGCCAACAACGGCATCGGCGACCTGTACGCCCGCATCAAGGACCTGCCAGCCGAGAAGCAGGCCGAGATCGAAGCCGACATCCAGGCCCTGTACGCCCAGCGTCCGGCCCTGGCCATGGTCAACTCCGACAAAGGCATCACCAACCTGCACGTGCCGAGCGACGTCATCGTCGACGCCTCGATGCCAGCCATGATCCGTGACTCGGGCAAGATGTGGAACGCCGCTGGCGAACTGCAGGATGCCAAGGCGATCATCCCGGACCGCTGCTACGCCGGCATCTACCAGGCCACCATCGAAGACTGCAAGGCCAACGGCGCCTTCGACCCGACCACCATGGGCAGCGTACCGAACGTCGGCCTGATGGCACAAAAGGCCGAAGAATACGGCTCCCACGACAAGACCTTCCAGATCAAGGCAGACGGTGTCGTGCGCGTGGTCGACAGCAAAGGCAAGGTCGTTCTCGAGCAGAACGTCGAAGCCGGTGACATCTTCCGCATGTGCCAGGTCAAGGACGCGCCGATCCAGGACTGGGTCAAGCTGGCCGTCAACCGTGCCCGCCTGAGCGACACTCCTGCAGTGTTCTGGCTGGACCCGGCCCGCGCCCACGACGGCGTGATGATCGAGAAGGTGCAGAAATACCTGAAGGATCACGATACCACCGGCCTGGACATCCGCATCCTGGCACCGGTAGACGCCATCAAGTTCTCCCTGGCCCGCATCCGCGAAGGCAAGGACACCATCTCGGTGACCGGCAACGTGCTGCGTGACTACCTGACCGACCTGTTCCCGATCATGGAACTGGGCACCAGCGCCAAGATGCTGTCGATCGTGCCGCTGATGAACGGCGGTGGCCTGTTCGAAACCGGCGCCGGCGGTTCGGCACCGAAGCACGTACAGCAACTGGTGGAAGAGAACTTCCTGCGTTGGGACTCGCTGGGTGAATTCCTGGCCCTGGCCGCTTCCCTGGAGCACCTGGGCAACACCTACGACAACCCGCGCGCCAAAGTCCTGGCCAACACCCTGGACCAGGCCACCGGCAAGTTCCTCGACACCAACAAGTCGCCTTCGCGCAAAGTCGGTGGTATCGACAACCGCGGCAGCCACTTCTACCTGACCCTGTACTGGGCCCAGGCCCTGGCTGCGCAGAACGACGACGCTGCCCTGCAGGCACGCTTCGCGCCACTGGCCAAGACCCTGACCGAGAACGAGGAGACCATCGTCGCCGAGCTCAACGCCGTCCAGGGCAAGCCGGCCGACATCGGTGGCTACTATGCCCCGGATGCCGAGCTGACCGCCAAGGTGATGCGCCCAAGCCAGACCCTGAACAGCGCCATTGCTGCCCTGTAAGGTTCGCTTGAAGTAACAGCACAAACCCCGGCCACGCACCGGGGTTTGTGCTTTCTGGATAAACGATTTCTGGCCGCAGCGCGGACCCTGTGGGAGCGGGTTTACCCGCGAATGCGATGGCGAATCCACTGACGCATTCGCGGGTAAACCCGCTCCCACCAGGGCTGTGCAGGCCTCTAAGGAGCTGTTCATGACCTGGCAACCCCACATCACCGTCGCCACCATCGTCGAACACGAAGGCAAGTTCCTCTTCGTCGAAGAATTCAAGGCCAACCAGCACGTCTTCAACCAGCCCGCCGGCCACCTCGAACCCAACGAGACCCTGCCCCAGGCCGCCCTGCGCGAAACCCTCGAGGAAACCGCCTGGGAGGTCGAGCTCACCGGCGTGGTCGGCATCTACCTGTACACCGCCCCAAGCAACGGCGTGACCTACCAGCGCATCTGCTTCGCCGCCCGCCCCGTGCGCCATCACGCCGACCTGGCACTGGACAGCGACATCGTCCGCGCCGTGTGGCTGACCCGCGACGAACTGCTGGCCGACCCCGCCCGCTGGCGCAGCGAACTGGTGCCACGCTGCCTCGACGACTACCTCAAAGGCCCCTTGCACAGTCTCGACCTGCTGCGCGACTGACGCGCCGCCGCAGGTTTGATAGAATCGGCGTTTTTCCCCCTTGATACACACCGGTAACCATGACCAGCCCAGCACTCAAAGACCCCGCCAAGACCCGCGTCATCGTCGGCATGTCCGGCGGCGTGGACTCTTCCGTCTCCGCCCTTCTGCTCATGGAGCAGGGCTACCAGGTGGAAGGGCTGTTCATGAAGAACTGGGAAGAGGACGACGGCACCGAATACTGCACCGCCCGTGAAGACCTGGCCGACGCCCAGGCCGTGTGCGACCGCATCGGCATCAAGCTGCACACCGCCAACTTCGCCGCCGAATACTGGGACAACGTATTCGAGCACTTCCTCGAGGAGTACAAGGCCGGCCGCACGCCCAACCCGGACATCCTCTGCAACCGTGAAATCAAGTTCAAGGCGTTCCTCGACTACGCCCTGTCGCTGGGTGCCGACCTGATCGCCACCGGCCACTACGTGCGCCGCCGCGACACCGGCGAACTCACCGAACTGCTCAAGGGCCTGGACCCGAACAAGGACCAGAGCTACTTCCTGCACGCCGTCGGCGGCAAGGAAATCGCCCGCACCCTGTTCCCGGTCGGCGAACTGGAAAAGCCCGAGGTACGCGCCATTGCCGAAAAGCACGGCCTGGCCACCGCCAAGAAAAAAGACTCCACCGGCATCTGCTTCATCGGCGAGCGCCGCTTCAGCGACTTCCTCAAGCAGTACCTGCCGGCCCAGCCGGGCAACATCGAAACCACCGACGGTGAAGTGATCGGCCGCCACCACGGCCTGATGTACCACACTATCGGCCAGCGCCAGGGCCTGGGCATTGGCGGCCTGAAGGACGCCGGCGACGAGCCGTGGTACGTGCTGCACAAGGATCTGACCCGCAACGTTTTGGTGGTCGGCCAGGGCAATGAACACCCATGGTTGTTCTCCCGCGCCCTGCTCGCTTCGGAAATTTTCTGGGTCAACCCGGTCGACCTCAGCAGCCCGCGCCAGCTCACCGCCAAGGTGCGTTACCGCCAGAGCGACCAGCAGTGCACCCTGGAACTGACCGAAAGCGGTTACCGCGCGGTGTTCGACGAACCGCAGCGCGCCGTTACCCCAGGCCAGTCGGTGGTGTTCTACGACGGCGAAGTGTGCCTGGGCGGCGGCGTTATCGAAGCTGCCGAGCCGTGGAGCCCGCGCGCATGAGCAACCTGCAGGAGCAGCTGATTGCGTTGGGCGGTGTGTTCCAGGCCGCAGTACTGGTCGACCGCATCGCCCGCACCGGCCAGGCCAGCGAGGCCAACATCGGCTGCATGCTGGGCAGCCTGCTGGTCCGCGACCCCAAGGACACCCTGGAGGTGTTCGGCGGTGACGACCTGAATTTGCGTGACGGCTACCGCGCGCTGGTCGGCGCGCTGGAGCGCGACCCCAGCAGCCTGCAGCGCGAGCCGTTGCGCTACGCCCTGTCGATGCTGGGCCTTGAGCGCCAGCTGAACAAACGCGGCGACCTGCTCGACACCATTGGCAACCGCCTGCCGCAAATCCAGTCCCAGGCCGAGCATTTCGGCCTGGTTCATGAAAACGTCATCGCTTCCAGCGGAGCCTTGTACCAGGACACCCTGAGCACCTTGCGTCAGCGCATCCAGGTGCATGGCGACATGCGCTTCCTGCAGCAGGCGAGCAACGCCTCGAAGATCCGCGCCCTGCTGCTGGCCGGCATCCGCGCCGCACGCCTGTGGCGCCAGCTGGGCGGGCATCGCTGGCAGCTGGTGTTCAGCCGCCGCAAGCTGCTGAACGAACTGTACGACATGATGCGTTCGCCTTCCTGACCCTGTGGGAACGGGTTCACCCGCGAATGCAATGTTGGCTCTACCACTGCATTCGCGGGTAAACCCGCTCCCACAGAAGCCATGACGTGCGTTTTAAGGCCCGACCTTTGGTCAGCCACCCGACTCGGGCGCAATTTTCATGTATGATATGCGCCCTTCCAAAAGCCTGACTGTCCGAGAACACCCCATGCAGCTTTCTTCGCTCACTGCGGTTTCCCCTGTAGACGGCCGTTATGCCGGCAAAACCCAGGCCTTGCGCCCCATTTTCAGCGAATTCGGCCTGATCCGTTTCCGCGCCCTGGTCGAAGTGCGCTGGCTGCAGCGTCTGGCCGCCCACCCGCAGATCGGCGAAGTGCCGGCGTTCTCCGCCGAAGCCAACGCCCTGCTGGACAGCCTGGCCACCGACTTCAAGCTCGAGCACGCCGAACGCGTCAAGGAAATCGAGCGCACCACCAACCACGACGTCAAGGCGATCGAATACCTCCTCAAGGAGCAGGCCGCCAAGCTGCCTGAGCTGGCCAAGGTCAGCGAGTTCATTCACTTCGCCTGCACCAGCGAGGACATCAACAACCTGTCCCACGCCCTGATGCTGCGCGCCGGCCGTGACGAAGTACTGCTGCCGCTGATGCGCCAGATCGCCGACGCCATCCGCGCCCTGGCCCATGCCCACGCCGACGTGCCGATGCTGTCGCGCACCCACGGCCAGCCGGCTTCGCCGACCACCCTGGGCAAGGAACTGGCCAACGTCGTGTACCGCCTGGAGCGCCAGATCGCCCAGGTTGCCGCCGTGCCGCTGCTGGGCAAGATCAACGGCGCCGTGGGCAACTACAACGCCCACCTGTCGGCCTACTCGCAGATCGACTGGGAGCAGAACGCCCGCGCCTTCATCGAAGACGAACTGGGCCTGCAGTTCAACCCGTACACCACCCAGATCGAGCCGCACGACTATATCGCCGAGCTGTTCGACGCCATCGCCCGCTTCAACACCATCCTGATCGACTTCGATCGCGATGTGTGGGGCTACATCTCGCTGGGCTACTTCAAGCAGAAGACCGTTGCCGGCGAAATCGGCTCGTCGACCATGCCGCACAAGGTCAACCCGATCGACTTCGAAAACTCCGAAGGCAACCTGGGTATCGCCAACGCGCTGTTCCAGCACCTGGCCAGCAAGCTGCCGATCTCGCGCTGGCAGCGTGACCTGACCGACTCCACCGTGCTGCGCAACCTGGGCGTGGGCTTTGCCCACAGTGTCATTGCCTACGAAGCCAGCCTGAAAGGCATCGGCAAGCTGGAAGTCAACGAAGCCCGCATCGCCGCCGACCTGGACGCCTGCTGGGAAGTGCTGGCCGAGCCGATCCAGACCGTGATGCGCCGCTTCAACATCGAAAACCCCTACGAGAAGCTCAAAGAGCTGACCCGTGGCAAGGGCATCACCCCGCAAGCGCTGCTGACCTTCATCGACGGCCTGGACATGCCAGCCGAAGCCAAGGCCGAGCTCAAGCAGCTGACCCCTGCTACCTACATCGGCAACGCGGCAGCACAGGCCAAACGCATCTAAGCTGACCGTCGCGTTCAACGCCCGGCCTGGCCGGGCGTTTTTATTCCCGAACGAAAATTACATTTTTTCAATAGGTTGAACATGAATCCTGATACTCCACTGCAGCTGCTTGGCGGCATCTCGGCCCGCGAATTCATGCGCGACTACTGGCAGAAGAAGCCGCTGCTGGTGCGCCAGGCATTCCCCGATTTCATCAGCCCGATCGACCCCGACGAGCTGGCCGGCCTGGCCCTGGAAGAGGAAGTAGAGTCGCGTATCGTGCTGGAACACGGCGCGCACCCATGGGAACTGCGCCGCGGCCCGTTCACCGAAGATACCTTCGCCGAACTGCCGGAAAAGGACTGGACCCTGCTGGTGCAGGCCGTGGATCAGTTCGTCCCGGAGGTAGCCGAACTGCTGGAAAACTTCCGCTTCCTGCCCAGCTGGCGCATCGATGACGTGATGATCAGCTTCGCCGCCCCTGGTGGCAGCGTCGGCCCGCACTTCGACAACTACGACGTGTTCCTGCTGCAGGGCCACGGCCAGCGCAACTGGAAAATCGGCCAGATGTGCAGCAGCGACAGCTCGCTGCTGGAGCACGCCGACCTGCGCATCCTCGCCGACTTCGAGCAGAGCGATGAGTGGACCCTGGAGCCGGGCGACATGCTCTACCTGCCACCACGCCTGGCCCACTACGGCGTGGCCGTGGACGACTGCCTGACCTACTCGGTAGGCTTCCGCGCGCCAAGCGCCGCCGAAGTGCTGACCCACTTCACCGATTTCCTCGGCCAGTTCCTGCCCGACGAAGAACGCTACAGCGACGCCGATGCCCAGCCGGTCAGCGACCCGCACCAGATCCAGCACGACGCCCTCGACCGCCTGAAGGCGCTGCTCGACAAGCACATGGGCGACAAGGACCTGCTGCTGACCTGGTTCGGCCAGTTCATGACCGAGCCGCGCTACCCCGAGCAGATCGTCGGTGAAGAGCTGTCCGAGGAAGAGCTGGTCGATGCCCTGGAACAGGGCGCCATCCTGATCCGCAACCCGAGCGCGCGCCTGGCCTGGTCCGAATTCGAAGAAGACCTGCTGCTGTTCGCCAGCGGCCGCAGCTGCCCGCTGCCAGGCAAACTGCGCGAGCTACTGAAGCTGGTTTGCGCGGCCGACGCCCTGCACATCGACAACCTGGGCGAATGGCTGCAGGATGAAGATGGCCTTATGCTGGTTCAACAGCTGGTCAAGCAAGGAAGCCTGGGATTCGCCAATGAATAAGATTCGTGTGCGCCTCGCCGACTGGCACAAGGACAACGCCGATATCCGCCGCATCCGCGAAGCAGTGTTCATTGCCGAACAGCACGTTCCGCCGGAGCTGGAATGGGACTCGGATGACCCGACCGCCGTGCACTTCCTGGCCCTGGAAGGCGACTACCCGATCGGCACCGCGCGCCTGCTGCCTGACGGCACCATTGGCCGGGTCTCGGTGCTGAAGGACTGGCGCGGGCTGAAGGTGGGTGACGCGCTGATGAACGCAGTGATTGTCGAAGCACAGAACCGCGATCTGAAGCAGCAGATGCTCAGCGCCCAGGTGCACGCCACGCCGTTCTACGAGCGGCTGGGCTTTCGCGTAGTCAGCGAAGAGTTCCTCGAAGCCGGCATCCCGCACGTGGACATGGTGCGCGACTCGCGCGCCTGATCCATGATCTGCCCACAGGGGCCACCACAAATCCTGAATATTGTGGGGGGCCCTCTGTGGGAGCGGGTTCACCCGCGAAGAGGCCGGCACAGCCAAGACACCCCTCCTGACAAAAAACCTGTACATCCATCCAGATAAAACTTGCCTCCGCGCCCCCGCTTGCGCATCCTATCGCCCATCAACCCCGATGAAGCGTCCCCGGCCATGCGCCTGTTCCTCTGCGAAAAACCCTCCCAGGCAAAAGACATCGCCAAAGTGCTCGGCGCCACCCGCAAGGGCGATGGCTGCTGGCAAGGCACCGACGTCTGCGTGACCTGGTGCATCGGCCACCTGCTGGAAACCGCCCCGCCTGACAGCTACGACGAACGCTACAAGCGCTGGAACCTGGCCGACCTGCCGATCATCCCGGAAAAGTGGAAGATGCTGGTCAAACCCAAGACCGCCAGCCAGTTCAAGGCAGTCAAACGCCTGCTCGGCGAAGCGCGCGAACTGGTGATCGCCACCGACGCCGACCGCGAAGGCGAAATGATTGCCCGCGAACTGGTCGAGCATTGCCGCTACCGCGGCCCGGTGCAGCGCCTGTGGCTGTCGGCGCTGGACGACGCCTCCATTCGCAAGGCCTTGGAGCGACTGCTGCCGGGTCACGAAACCTTCAACCTGTACCACTCGGCGCTGGGCCGCTCGCGCGCCGACTGGCTGATCGGCATGAACATGAGCCGACTGTTCACCCTGCTGGGCCGCCAGTCGGGCTATCAGGGCGTGCTGCCGGTGGGCCGGGTGCAAACGCCGACTTTACGCCTGGTGGTCGACCGCGACCGCAGCATCGCCGACTTCGTGCCGGTACCGTTCTGGGCCATCGATGTGCAGCTGGAGCACGCAGGCCAAGGCTTCAATGCCCAATGGCGCGCACCCGAGGACGCCTGCGACGACCAAGGCCGCTGTCTGAATCAGGCCCTGGCACAACAGGCCGCCACGGACATCAACCAGGCCGGCACTGCCCGGGCCATCAAGGTGGCCACCGAGCGCGTACGAGAAGCCGCGCCCCTGCCCTTCGACCTGGGCACCCTGCAGGAACTGTGCTCGAAAAAGTTCGGCCTCGGCGCCCAGGAAACCCTCGACATTGCCCAGGCCCTGTACGAAACCCACAAGCTGATCACCTACCCGCGCAGCGACTGCGGCTACCTGCCGCAAAGCCAGCACGCCGAAGCGCCAGCCATCCTCGCCGCCCTGCAACGGGCCGATGCCAGCCTGGCGCCGCTGCAACCCTACCTGGAGCCGCAGCGCCGTTCACGGGCGTGGAACGACGCCAAGGTCAGCGCCCACCACGGCATCATCCCCACTGCCGCCGCCAGCGACCCGTCGCGCCTGCCCGCCAAGCACAAGGCGGTGTACACCCTGATCCGCGCCCGCTACCTGGCGCAGTTCCTGCCCAACCACGAGTACGACCGCACCCAGGCCGACTTCGACTGCGCCGGCCATGCCCTGCGTGCAGTAGGCAAGCAGATCGTCGAACCAGGCTGGCGCCGTGCGCTACCCGAGGCGCTGACCCCGACCAAGGGCCGCGAGGCAGCACCGGCCCAGGTACTGCCGGCGCTGCACGAAGGCCAGGACTGCACAGTGCAGGGCCTGCAACTGAAGGACCTGTGGACCCAGCCGCCCAAGCCATTTACCGAAGGCGACCTGATCAAGGCAATGAAGAACGTCGCCAAGCTGGTGGACGACCCGCGGTTGAAGCAGAAGCTCAAGGAAACCACCGGTATCGGCACCGAAGCCACCCGTGCCAGCATCATCCAGGGGTTGCTAGACCGCGGCTACCTGGTGAAGAACGGCAAGGCGCTGTCCGCCACCCCTGCGGCCTTCAGCCTGATCGACGCCGTGCCACGCGCCATTGCCGACCCTGGCACCACGGCTATCTGGGAACAGGCGCTGGACATGGTGCAGAGTGGCGAGATGACGCTGGAGGAGTTCGTCGCCCGGCAGTCGGCGTGGATGGGCAAGCTGGTCGAACGGTGCAGCGGCATGCGCATGACCATCAGCGGGCCGGCAGCCGGGGCAGCGCCGCCGTGGAAGAAGAAGCGTCGAGGAAATGGAAAGAATAAAGCGGCTGGAAGCAAGGCTGCCAGCAAGCCGCGGCAGCCTCGGAGAAAGGCGACAACCTGAAGTTTTTGCACTATCAGGTCCGGCCTCTTCGCGGGTAAACCCGCTCCCACAGGTACAGCGCCAACCTCGAGACCTGTTATGACCCTGTGGGAGCGGGTTTACCCGCGAAAGGGCCAGGACAGGTATCACAACAACAACCCCAGCTAAACCATCAACCCCGACCATGCATTGGCACCATGAAATTTACCTGCTAAATTTTCATGAAAATAAACACAATAAATTTCATGGAATCCCTGCATGTTCAAACAGTCCGCCCAGCACATCGCCAGCTACTATGCCCAGACCTACCCCGCCAGCATTCCCCTGCACCCTACCCTGCAAGGCAGCCACGACACCGAAGTCCTGATCATTGGCGCCGGCTTCAGCGGCCTGCACACCGCCTTGCGCCTGACCCAGGCCGGCAAGCGTGTAACGCTGCTGGAAGCCAGCCGCGTGGCCTGGGCCGCGTCCGGCCGCAACGGTGGCCAGGCACTGCTCGGCTGGTCGTGCGACATGCCGCCGCTGGAGAAGGCCTTGGGCGTCGAACGCACCCAACGCCTGTGGGCCAGCATGTGCTGGGCCGCCGATGAAATGCGCGAATTGCCCGAGCGCCATGGCTTCGACATCGACTACCGGCTGGGCAGCCTGTGGACCGCCGTGCTGCCGCGCCGGGTGAAGATGCTGGAAGAAGCCCTGCACGAGGCCGAACACAAATGGGGCTACGACGCCCTGCGCCTGATCGGCCGCGACGAGCTGCCGCAATGGATCGACAGCCCGCGCTACCAGGCTGCGCTATACGACGCCAAAGGCGCCCACCTCAACCCACTGAAGCTGGCCCAGGGCCTGGCCAGTACCATCGAAGCGGCTGGCGGGCGAATCTACGAACAAAGCCAGGTGCTCGACTATCAACAGACCGGCAGCGGCTACATCGCCCGCACCGCGCGTGGCGAAGTGCGCAGCGACGTGCTGGTACTGGCCTGCAACGCCTACATCGACCGCCTCGACCGCAGCCTGTCACGCCGCCTGCTGCCCGTCGGGTCCTACCAGGTGGCCACTGCGCCATTGGACGCCGACTTCGCCCGTTCGCTGCTGCCGCGCAACAGTTGCGTGATCGACAACCAGTTCGTGCCCGATTACTTCCGCCTTACCCCTGACCACCGCCTGCTGTTCGGTGGCGGCTGTACCTACCTGGGTGGCATCCCCAAGGATGTCGCCAGCGCCACCCGCCCGTACCTGGAGCGGGTGTTCCCGCAACTGGCCGGGGTAGCCATCGACTACGCCTGGGGCGGCCATATCGATTGCAGTATCCAGCGTACCCCGGATGTCGGCCGCGAGGGCCAGCGCTACTGGCTGCAGGGTTTCTCCGGCCATGGCGTGCTCCCTACACTGGCGGCGGCGCGTGCGGTCAGCGATGCCATTCTTGGCGACGACGACCTGCTGACGCTGTACCAAGGCATCGACAACGGCCGCTTCCCCGGCGGCGATCTGCTGGCGGCACCGCTGGAAGCCGCTGCCAAGTGCTGGTACCGAATGCGCGACCGCGTCTGAAGGGCAATTTGTATCACCTGTGCGGGCCTCTTCGCGGGTGAACCCGCTCCCACATGTCATGTACGGATATCAAGACCTGTGCAGTACCTGTGGGAGCGGGTTCACCCGCGAAGAGGCCCGCACAGGATCACCACAGGCTGCAAATACTGTGCAGTACCTGTGGCTGGCTTGCCGGCGATGAGGCCGGTACTGCAAATACAAATTCCAGTGCCGGGATAAATTCCTCCTATGCTCAATAGCTCCCTTCGCTCCCTGCACCCAGGAGACACGACATGAGCTATGTAACCACGAAGGACGGCGTACAGATCTTCTACAAGGACTGGGGCCCGCGTGACGCACCGGTCATCCACTTCCACCACGGCTGGCCGCTCAGCGCCGACGACTGGGATGCGCAGATGCTGTTCTTCCTCGCTCAGGGTTACCGCGTGGTCACCCATGATCGCCGTGGCCATGGCCGCTCCAGCCAGGTATGGGACGGCCACGACATGGACCACTACGCCGACGACGTGGCGGCGGTTGTCGCTCACCTGGGCATCCAGGGCGCCGTGCATGTCGGCCACTCGACCGGCGGTGGCGAAGTGGTGCGCTACATGGCCAGACACCCTGAAGACAAGGTGGCCAAGGCCGTGCTGATCGCCGCCGTACCGCCATTGATGGTGCAGACTCCCGGTAATCCTGGTGGGCTGCCCAAATCCGTCTTCGACGGCTTCCAGGCCCAGGTCGCCAGCAACCGTGCGCAGTTCTACCGGGATGTGCCGGCCGGGCCGTTCTACGGCTACAACCGCCCAGGTATCGAAGCCAGCGAAGGCATCATCGGCAACTGGTGGCGCCAGGGCATGATCGGCAGCGCCAAGGCCCATTACGATGGCATCGTGGCGTTTTCCCAGACCGACTTTACTGAAGACCTGAAGGGCATCCAGCAACCGGTACTGGTGATGCACGGCGATGATGACCAGATCGTGCCTTATGAAAACGCCGGGGTGCTGTCGGCTAAGCTGCTGCCCAATGGCTCGCTCAAGATCTACAAAGGCTACCCGCATGGCATGCCGACGACACATGCCGATGTGATCAATGCGGACTTGCTGGCGTTTATCCGTAGCTGATGTGATGGCCTGTACCAGCCTCTTCGCGGGTGGACCCGCTCCCACAAGGACCGCACAAGTCTTCAGATGTGCATATAACCTGTGGGAGCGGGTTCACCCGCGAAAGGGCCGGCACTGGCAACACACCTCCCCCAGGATTACCATGTCACCCTTCTAGTGCGGCCCTTTGCCGCCCCTTGCCTCCCTGCCTGCCAGAACCCCATGCCCTTCGAACTCACCGTAGAACCCCTCACCCTGCTGATCCTGGCCTTGGTCGCCTTCGTCGCCGGTTTCATCGATGCCATCGCCGGCGGTGGCGGCCTGCTAACCACCCCGGCGCTACTCACCGCCGGCATGCCGCCGCACCTGGTACTGGGCACCAACAAGCTCAGCTCTACCTTCGGCTCGGCCACCGCCGGTTTCACCTACTACAGGCGCAAGCTGTTCCACCCGGCGCAATGGCGCCCGGCATTGTTCGCCACCTTGGTCGGTGCTTTGCTCGGTGCAGTGATCGCCCACTACATGCCGGCCGAATGGCTGAACAAGATGTTGCCGGTGATCGTCTTCGCCTGTGGCGTCTACCTGCTGTTCGGCGGCACGCCCAAGGCGCCGCTGGATGCCGATGCACCGATCAGGAAAAAGTGGCAAGTGCCGCAAGGCTTCACCCTGGGCTTCTATGACGGCGTGGCCGGTCCGGGTACCGGGGCGTTCTGGACGGTGAGCACCCTGCTGCTCTACCCCATCGACCTGGTCCGGGCCAGCGGCGTGGCGCGCAGCATGAACTTCGTCAGCAACATCGCAGCGCTGACGGTGTTCATCATTTCCGGGCAGGTGGATTACATCGTCGGCCTGTGCATGGGCCTGTCGGTGATGGTCGGCGCATTCTTCGGCGCACGCACGGCGATCAGTGGCGGCAGCAAGTTCATCCGCCCGGTGTTCATCACCGTGGTGCTGGCATTGACCGTGCGCCTAGCGTGGCAGCACTGGCTCGGCCAAGCCTAGGCGACGCGCAACGTAGAGATCGATCAGGTACCGGGCAATCGACCGCCCGGCCGGCAGCGGCGGCAGGTCGTGGACGCTGAACCACTTGGCGTCCTCGATCTCGTCCGGCTGCATGACGATATCGCCGCCGGCATACTCGGCATGGAAGCCCAGCATCATCGAATGCGGAAACGGCCAGCACTGGCTGCCGATGTACTGGATGTTCTTCACCTCCACCGCCACCTCTTCACGCACTTCGCGCACCAGGCAGTCCTCGGCCGACTCGCCCGGTTCGGCGAAGCCTGCCAGGGTGCTGTACACCCCAGTGACGAAGCGAGGCGAACGCGCCAGCAGAACTTCGTCGCCTCGGGTCACCAGCACGATCATGCTCGGCGAAATGCGCGGGTAGCTGCGCAGGTCGCACGGCTGGCAGTACATCGCCCGCTCCCAGCGAATCTGCGTCATTGCCTGGCCGCAGCTGCCGCAGAAGCGATGCTCGCGGGCCCAGGTGCCAATCTGCGCGGCGTAGCCCAGCACTTTGTAGGTGTCGAAGTCACCCTCGAGCATGAACGCGCGCAGGCCGCGCCAGGCGCAGCCGGGCAGGTCGGTGGCGCTGCGCAGCTCCAGCAGGAACACCGGCTGGCCGTCGAAGTGGCCGATACCGTGCTCGCACAGCACGTCGAGGTCCTGGCGCTTGAGCCAGTCGCGAGGGAACAGCGCGCCGTTGTCGTCCACCAGGAACCCTTCCGGGCTGCGGGCCACGGCCAGCCCCCCGGTGATCTGCGGGTCGAGTACTGCGGTAGTCCAGCGTGCTGACATGTCGGGGGTTCCCTTACTGCGCGTCCCCCGGCCTGATCAGTCGGCGAACGTCGGTTTCTGTTTGCTCATGTGCGCCGCCACCGCCACGCGCAGGTCTTCGGACTGCAGCATCGCGGCGTTCCAGGTGGCGATGTATTCCAGGCCATCGTCGATGCGATGGTCACGCATGTAGCTGAGCATTTCCTTGGTGCCGGCCACGGCGATCGGCGATTTTGCGGCAATCTCGCCGGCAATGGCAAAGACCCCGTCCATCAGCGCGGCCTGATCATCATAGACCCGGTTGACCAGGCCGATGCGCAGCGCCTCTTCGGCCTCGACATTGCGCCCGGTGAAAGCCAGCTCACGCATCATGCCGTCACCGATGATACGAGGCAAACGTTGCAGTGTGCCGACATCGGCGGCCATGCCCATGTCGATTTCCTTGATCGAGAACTGTGCGTCGCTGCTGCAGTAGCGCATGTCGCAGGCCGAGATCAGGTCGATCGCGCCGCCAATGCAGTAACCCTGCACCGCGGCCAGTACCGGCTTGCGGCATTTGTCCACGGCATTGAACGACGCCTGCAGGCGCAGGATGGTGCTGCGCAGGAAGCGTGCATTACGGCCCACATCCTTGCCCATCTGCCCGGCCAGCGAAGCCAGCATCATCAAGTCGATACCAGCGGAAAAATGCTTGCCGGCACCGCTGATCACAACCGCCCGCACCGCGTCGGTGTCGTCGACCCACTGGAAGATGTCGACAATCTCCTCCCAGAAGGCCGCGTTCATCGCATTGACCTTTTCCGGGCGGTTGATCTGAACGTGGGCGATGCTGTCGGTCAGTTCGACCTTGAATGCGCTGTACTCGGTCACGGGCGGCACTCCTGCGGGTGAAGGGTTCATGGCACGGATGGTAACCCAGCCCGATGACCGCACTTGTGCCAAAAACGGGACTTTACGCCTTGCCTAAGACGCGCCGATCCGGCACCGTGCGCCATCGCCGAATCATAAGGATACAAATTCATGTCGCGCTCCCTGACCGGCGCCCTCGCCCACAGCTTTCTGGGCCAGTCGCCGCTTTGGTACAAGGCAGTCATCTGCCTGTTCCTGGTGCTCAACCCGCTGCTGCTGGTGACCGTCGGCCCGGTCGCTGCCGGCTGGGCACTGGTGCTCGAATTCATCTTCACCCTGGGCATGGCACTGAAGTGCTACCCGCTGATGCCTGGCGGCCTGCTGCTGGTCGAAGCCCTGCTGTTGCAGATGACCACTCCGCAAGCCCTTTACGAAGAGCTGCAGCACAACTTCCCTGTGATCCTGCTACTGATGTTCATGGTCGCGGGCATCCACTTCATGAAGGAACTGCTGCTGTTCCTGTTCTCGCGCATTCTGCTGGGTGTGCGTTCGAAGGCGATCCTGGCGTTGCTGTTCTGCGTGCTGTCGGCATTCCTCTCGGCGTTTCTCGATGCGCTGACCGTCACCGCCGTGATCATCAGTGCCGCGGTCGGTTTCTATGCGGTGTACCACCGCGTCGCCTCCGGGGCCAACCCGCGCGAAGACAGTGCGCTGGACAGCGACCAGCAGGTCGCACAGTTGCACCGTGAAGACCTCGACCAGTTCCGCGCCTTCCTGCGCAGCCTACTGATGCATGGCGCGGTGGGTACCGCCCTGGGCGGCGTGTGCACACTGGTGGGCGAGCCGCAGAACCTGCTGATCGGCCATGAGATGGGCTGGCGCTTTGCTGACTTCTTCCTGAAGGTGGCACCGGTGTCGCTGCCGGTACTGGGCGCCGGCCTGCTGACCTGCGTGCTGCTGGAAAAGCTGCGCCTGTTCGGCTATGGCACGCTGATGCCCGAGCCGGTGCGCCAGGTGCTGGCCACTTACGCCGCCGAGGACGATGCTGCGCGCACCACTGCCCAGCGCATCGCGCTGTGGGTGCAAGGGTTGGCCGCACTGATCCTGATCGTCTGCCTGGGGCTGCACGTTGCCGAGGTCGGCCTGATCGGTCTGATGGTGATCGTGCTGATCACGGCGTTCACCGGCATCACCGACGAACACCGCCTGGGCCGTGCCTTCCAGGACGCCATGCCGTTCACCGCATTGCTGGTGGTGTTCTTCGCCGTGGTGGCGGTGATTCACCAGCAGCAACTGTTCAGCCCGTTGATTGCCTGGGTGCTGGCGCTCCCGGCCGAGCAGCAACCGGGCATGTTGTACCTGGCCAACGGCCTGCTGTCGGCGATCAGCGACAACGTGTTCGTTGCCACCATCTACATTACCGAGGTGAAGCAGGCGTTCCTCGATGGCGGCATGAGCCGCGAGCATTTCGAGACGCTGGCGGTGGCGATCAACACCGGCACCAACCTGCCGAGCGTGGCGACGCCGAATGGGCAGGCGGCGTTCCTGTTCCTGCTGACTTCGGCGATTGCGCCGCTGATCCGGCTGTCGTATGGGCGCATGGTGTGGATGGCCTTGCCCTATACCGTAGTGATGGGTGGGCTGGGGTGGTGGGCGGTGACCTACTGGCTGTGAGGTAGCCTGCACCGGCCTCTTCGCGGGTAAACCCGCTCCCACAGGTATTGCGCCAGGCTCAAAGGCTGTGCAGTGCCTGTGGGAGCGGGTTTACCTGCGAAAAGGCCAGCACAGATTTGCGCTTTCGATTCTGCTGCACGCCATTCGACTTTCCAATCCCGTACAACTTTTGCCTCTCGCCCGCATCGAAACACAGGTAAGCCCCGTCCGTGTCAAGGAGGTTCACCATGGCGCTACGCACCACGTTGCTGTTTTCCTGCATGACCCTGGCCCTGCTCGGCTGCGCCGGCAACGATCACCCGGCACCGCCGCGTACCCAGCAGGTCGACCTGCAACGCTACCAGGGCACCTGGTACGAACTCGCGCGGCTGCCGATGTTCTTCCAGCGCAACTGCGTGCAGTCCGAGGCGCACTATGGCCTGCGAGAGGACGGGCGCATCGATGTGACCAACCGCTGCCAGGAAAAAGACGGCCAGTGGAACCAGGCCAAGGGCATCGCCGAAGCCCAGCAACCGGGCAGCACCGACAAGCTCTGGGTGCGCTTCGACAACTGGTTCAGCCGCCTCGCGCCCGGCCTGACCAAGGGCGAGTACTGGGTGCTGTACCACGACAAGGACTACCGCGTAGCCCTGGTCGGCCACCCGAACCGCGAATACCTGTGGCTGCTTTCGCGCACGCCCGCAGTCACCGACCAGCTGCGCGAGCAACTGCTGACGATTGCCCGGGAGCAAGGCTATGACACCAGCAACCTGATCTGGCGGCAGGCCGAGTAGCGGGCCATCGACGGCATGCAGCAATCAGGCTAAGGTGTGCGCCCTGGCGTTGCTAGGCTGAAACAAGGAGCCTGAACATGGACCTGCTGTTCCTCGGCACCTCCGCCGGCGTGCCGACCAAGGCACGCAACGTCAGCGCTACCGCCGTGATCGAAGCCAGCGGCAGCCACTGGTACCTGGTCGACTGTGGCGAAGGCACCCAGCACCGGCTGCTGCACACGCCGCTGTCGATCCGCGACCTGCGCGCCATCTTCATCACCCACGTGCACGGCGACCATTGCTTCGGCCTGCCGGGCCTGCTGGCCAGCGCCGGCATGAGCGGGCGCACCCAGCCGCTGGACCTTGTCCTGCCCGCTGCCCTGCACGACTGGGTGCGGCAGGGGCTGGTGGCTAGCGATACCTTCTTGCCATTCGAACTGCGCCTGCTGCCCGTGGAAGAGCTGGTCGAGTGGCGCAGTGATGCCGTGCAAGTAACCAGCGTGCAACTGTCGCACCGGGTACCGAGCGTCGGCTTCGTTTTCACCGAGCTCAACCCCGAACCACGCCTGGACATTCCGCGCCTGGAAGCCGATGGCATCCCCCGCGGCCCGCTGTGGGGCGACCTGGCCAAGGGCCTGACGGTGCAGCATGGCGGGCGGCGGCTGCATGGCAGCGACTACTTGCGCCCTTCGCGCCCGCCGCGGCGGGTGATCGTGTGCGGCGACAACGACAACCCCGAGCTATTGGCCGACGCAGCCAAGGGCGCGGACGTGCTGGTACACGAAGCCACATTCACCCAGGCGGTGGTCGAACGCACGGGGGTTACCTTCGGCCACAGCACCGCGGCTGCGGTGGCGCGCTTTGCCGAAGCTGCGGGCGTGCGCAACCTGGTGCTGACGCACTTCAGCGCCCGCTACCAGAACGACCCACGGCGCAGCCCGAGCATCGACAACGTGCGCGACGAAGCCCTCGCCCACTACAGCGGGCAGCTGACCCTGGCGCAGGACCTGCAGCGCTATCACATCGGGCGCGATGGCTGTCTCGAGCCGGCGGGATGAATTGTGGAGCTTCGCAGATGCTCGCCACAACATCTTCATCGCCTGTGAAATCGAGCGCCGCCCGCGCGGCGCTTCGCGGCACAAGGCCGCTCCCACATTTGTTGCAACGTGGCCATGCCTGTGAGAGAGGCGTCGCCCGCCTTGGTGCATGATTTGAGGCAAGTGGGGCTTCGGTAGCGCCAGCCAAAAAACCGCGTCAAAGCGACAAGGCTGCCAACCATTGCCTGACAAGTGTGGCACGTTGCAACAAATGTGGGAGCGGCCTTGTGCCGCGAAGCGCCGCGCGGGCGGCGCTCGATTTCACAGGCGATGAAGATGTTGTGGCGAACACATGCGAAGCCCTCCACAACCCACCGCTCCACTATGCCGCCAACCGCCCACTGGCAATCGCCTCCGATGCCGCAAGCATCGCGCGCAGCAACACCGCGCAGCCCGCCGCCAGGTCCTCGGGCGTGGCGTTCTCGATCTCGTTATGGCTGATACCGTTCTCGCACGGCACGAAAATCATCCCCGCCGGCCCGAGCTCGGCCAGGAAGATCGCGTCGTGCCCCGCGCCGCTGACGATGTCCATGTGCGGCAGGCCCAGCGCCTGCGCCGATTCGCGCACGGCATCGACACACCCTTTATCGAAGTACAACGCCGGGAAATCGGCCGTGGGTACCAGTTCGTGGCTCAGGCCATGCCTGGCACAGGTCGCTTCGATCACCGCGCGCACATCGGCAATCATCGCATTCAGCTGCTCACCCTCCAGATGACGAAAATCCAGGGTCATGCGCACTTCGCCCGGGATCACGTTGCGCGAGCCCGGGTAGGCCTGCAGGCAACCCACCGTGCCACAGGCATGGGGCTGGTGGCCGAGGGCGGTGCGGTTGACTGCCTCCACCACCGCCGCCGCGCCGACCAGTGCGTCCTTGCGCAGGTGCATGGGCGTTGGGCCGGCATGGGCCTCGACACCGCGCAGGGTCAGGTCGAACCATTTCTGGCCCAGCGCGCCCAGCACCACGCCAATGGTCTTGCGCTGATCCTCGAGGATCGGGCCCTGCTCGATATGCGCTTCGAAATAGGCCCCCACCGGGTGGCCTGATACAGCGCGCGGGCCGGCGTAGCCGATGGCGTTCAACGCCTCGCCAACGCTGACACCCTGGGCGTCGCGCTTGGCCAGGGTTTCCTCCAGGGTGAACTTGCTGGCGAACACCCCAGACCCCATCATGCACGGCGCAAAGCGCGAGCCTTCCTCGTTGGTCCACACCACCACTTCCAGCGGCGCTTCGGTTTCCACGCCGAGGTCATTGAGGGTGCGGAGCACTTCCAACCCGGCCATCACCCCGAAGCACCCGTCGAACTTGCCACCGGTGGGCTGGGTGTCGATATGGCTGCCGGTCATCACCGGGGGCAGCTTGGGGTTTCGCCCCGGGCGGCGGGCGAAGATGTTACCGACGGCGTCGATACTGACTGTGCAACCGGCGGCCTCGCACCACTGCACGAACAGGTCGCGGGCCTGGCGGTCGAGGTCGGTCAGGGCCAGGCGGCACACGCCGCCCTTGGCGGTGGCACCGAGGCGGGCCAGGTCCATCAGGGACTGCCACAGGCGGGTGCTGTCGATGTGGGGGGCGGTGGTCTTCAGGATGTCTTTGACTGGGGTCACGAGTTTCTCCTTAAGGCTTTTTGTTTTCTGTGCCGGCCTCTTCGCGGGTAAACCCGCTCCCACAGGTACAGTGTTGGCCTCGGGACCTGCGCCGTACCTGTGGGAGCGGGTGAGCCCGCGAAGAAGCCAGCGCGGTCTCACGGCAAGGGCTTGGCCACCCGCGCCGGGCTGCGCGCGACCACGCCGGCGAAGAGGTAATACAGCGCCCCACCCAGCAGCGAACCGGTGAACCAGCCGTAGTCGTAGAACCAGCTGAAACTGTCGTTGCCAATGGCCATTACTGTCAGCGCCACCGGCAACGCAAAGGCGGCAAAGCCGGCCCAGTTCCACGCCGGGTACACGTCGTCACGGTACAGCCCGGCCAGGTCCAGCTTCTGCCGGCGGATCAGGAAGTAGTCCACCACCATGATCCCGGCAATCGGCCCCAGCAGGCTGGAATAGCCCAGCAGCCAGTTGGAGTACACGCTTTCCAGGCTAAGGTCGGAGACGATCCAGCCCAGCTTCTTCAGCAACTCGTGGCCCATCAGCGCCAGGCCGATGAAGCCGGTCAGCCACACCGCGCGGCTGCGCCCGATCAGGCGTGGGGCGATGTTCTGGAAGTCGTTGGTCGGCGACACGATGTTCGCCGCGGTGTTGGTCGACAGCGTGGCGATCACGATCAGCGCCATGGCCAGGGCCACCCAGAACGGGCTGTGGATCTTGCCGATCAGGCTGACCGGGTCGGACACGGTCTCGCCAACCAGCGACGCCGAGGCAGCGGTCAGCACCACGCCCAGCGCGGCGAACAGGAACATGGTCAGCGGCAGGCCGAAGATCTGCCCGAGAATCTGGTCCTTCTGGCTGCGGGCGTAACGGCTGAAGTCGGGGATGTTCAGCGATAACGTGGCCCAGAAACCGACCATGGCGGTAAGCCCGGCGCAGAAGTAGCCGAGCATGTTCGCCCCTTCCGGGCGCTTGGGCGGCTGGGCCAGCAGTTCGGTCATCGACATGTGCGGCAAGGCCCAGAACAGCAGGCCGACGCCGACCGCCACCAACAGCGGTGCAGAAAGCGTTTCGAGCCACTTGATCGACTCGGCGCCGCGCAGCACCACCCACAGGTTCAGGCACCAGAAGACCATGAAGCCGATCACCTCGCCGGTACCGCCCAGGGCCTTCCAGCCGTCGAACACCGAGCCGAGGAACAGGTGGATGGCCAGGCCGCCGAACATGGTCTGGATGCCGAACCAGCCACAGGCGACCACCGCGCGGATCAGGCATGGCACGTTGGAGCCGAGAATGCCGAACGACGAACGCAGCAGCACCGGGAACGGAATGCCGTACTTGGTGCCTGGGAAGGCGTTGAGGGTGAGCGGGATCAGCACGATCAGGTTGGCCAGCAAGATCGCCAGCAAGGCCTCGCCCACGCTGAGGCCGAAGTAGGCGGTGAGCACGCCGCCAAGGGTGTAGGTGGGCACGCAGATGGACATGCCCACCCACAGGGCGGTGATATGCCACTTGTTCCAGGTGCGCTGGTGCACCTTGGTCGGGGCGATGTCGTGGTTGTAGCGCGGGCTGTCGAGGACATCGCTGCCCTCGGACAGCTCGAACAGGCCATCCTGCTCGACCACTTCCGATCTGCTCTGCTGCATGGGGCTTGCTCCAGATGTTCTTGTAGTTGTTTGCCCATCGGGTTGATGCGATGGCCGGAGTACACACGCTTCATGTGCTTGAAAATCTCGACCAGATTTTCATCTTGTCAAGTCAGTCAAAGTTTCAAAAAACCCCGCAATCAGCACTGCAAAACCAATAAATTCTTTAATTTCAATGAGTTAAAAACCACAAAATTAATGGGAAAATTTTCTTGCTGAATGCCGTATCTGCATCTAGCCTCCAATCTTGTCAGGCCTGACAGGATTAACCTCCCTGCCCGCCCTGCGCCAAGACAATTCCAAGAACCGGCCCAGACCGGTCAGCCTGCGAGGAAAACGGCATGTCCCTGTTGATCCGTGGCGCCACCGTGGTCACCCACGAAGAGAGTTACCCCGCCGATGTCCTGTGTGCCGATGGCCTGATTCGCGCCATCGGGCAAAACCTCGAACCACCCAGCGACTGCGAGATCCTCGACGGCAGCGGCCAGTACCTGATGCCCGGCGGCATCGACCCGCATACCCACATGCAGCTGCCGTTCATGGGCACCGTGGCCAGCGAGGACTTCTTCAGCGGCACCGCCGCAGGCCTGGCCGGTGGCACCACCTCGATCATCGACTTCGTCATCCCCAACCCGCAGCAGTCGTTGCTGGAGGCTTTCCACACTTGGCGCGGCTGGGCGCAGAAAAGCGCCAGCGACTACGGCTTCCACGTCGCCATCACCTGGTGGAGCGAGCAGGTGGCCGAAGAGATGGGCGAACTGGTGGCCAACCATGGGGTGAACAGCTTCAAGCACTTCATGGCCTACAAGAATGCGATCATGGCCGCCGACGACACCCTGGTGGCCAGCTTCGAGCGCTGCCTGCAACTGGGGGCGGTGCCCACCGTGCATGCCGAGAACGGCGAACTGGTGTACCACCTGCAGAAAAAACTGCTCGCCCAGGGCCTGACCGGGCCGGAAGCCCACCCGCTGTCACGCCCATCCCAGGTCGAGGGCGAGGCAGCCAGCCGCGCCATTCGTATTGCCGAGACACTGGGCACGCCACTGTACCTGGTGCATGTTTCCAGCCGCGAAGCGCTGGACGAAATCGCCTATGCCCGTGGCAAGGGCCAGCCGGTGTACGGCGAAGTCCTGCCCGGCCATCTGCTGCTGGATGACAGCGTCTACCGTGACCCGGACTGGGCCACCGCCGCAGGCTACGTGATGAGCCCACCGTTCCGCCCGCGCGAACATCAGGAGGCACTGTGGCGCGGGCTGCAGTCGGGCAACCTGCACACCACCGCCACCGACCATTGCTGCTTCTGCGCCGAGCAGAAAGCGATGGGCCGTGACGACTTCAGCCGTATCCCCAACGGCACTGCCGGCATCGAGGACCGCATGGCGGTGCTGTGGGATGCCGGGGTGAACAGCGGGCGCCTGTCGATGCACGAGTTCGTCGCGCTGACCTCCACCAACACTGCGAAGATCTTCAACCTGTTCCCGCGCAAGGGTGCCATTCGTGTTGGCGCCGACGCCGACCTGGTGCTGTGGGACCCGCAAGGCACCCGCACCATCTCGGCCAGGACCCACCACCAGCAGGTGGACTTCAACATCTTCGAAGGCCGTACCGTGCGCGGCATCCCCAGCCACACCATCAGCCAGGGCAAGGTGCTCTGGGCCGATGGCGACCTGCGCGCGGAAAAGGGCGCGGGGCGGTATGTGGAACGGCCGGCGTATCCGTCGGTGTATGAGGTGCTGGGGCGCAGGGCTGAAGTGCAGCGGCCGACGCCCGTGCAGCGTTAAGGCCATTGGGGCTGCTGTGCAGCCCATCGCCGGCAAGCCAGCTCCCACAGG
>NZ_JAFGYI010000152.1:0-545 GCF_017490905.1 Pseudomonas sp. 32_A
ATAGTTTATATACTATATCGTTTTTATTTAAAAAATGTAGAGGCGGAACATGAAATTACCATATTTGGTAATTTCATGTTCGTTTTCATTCTGAAACTTTTTTCATTAGCCAATCTCTAATAAGACATTCCGATTGATAAAAACAATATACTGAAGTTGAATAAAACATAAAAGAGCTAAAATTATCATATATGATAATTTTAGCTCTTTTGCTTATTTCCAAATACTTTCGATAAACGTGTCGCGACCTGAAAGTCCGCGGTAACGTTTATAATGTTCTGGATCCTTCTTGTAGAAATCTTGATGATATTCTTCAGCAGGATAGAATGTGCTTGCAGGCTCGATTTTTGTCACGATGTCTTTTTTGAATCGGCCGCTGGCTTGCAAGGCTGCTTTTGAAGCTTCCGCAATCTTTCTTTGTTCCTCGGAATGATAGAATATGACTGGGCGGTATGAATCTCCACGGTCCACGAATTGTCCCATTGCATCCGTTGGATCCGTTTGTTGCCAGTAGACTTCTACGAGTTTTTCATAAGGGAATACTT
>NZ_JAFGYI010000153.1:0-544 GCF_017490905.1 Pseudomonas sp. 32_A
TTCCAGCATTGCATAATGAAATTCGTTGGGATCGTGGACCATCTGGTTCTAAAATTGGTAATGATGATGTACAGATTATCTTTAAAAATGGATCAATCTTTAACGTTGTTGCCAATAAAGAAAGTTCCCGTGGTGGACGTCGACACTCTGGACTTATCGATGAAGTTATCCTTGTTGATGGGGAAAAATTCTCTCAAGTTATCGTACCGATGATGAACGTATCTCGTCGTGCAGCAAATGGAGAAGTTGACCCTAATGATAAGATGAATAAATCACAGATCTATATTACATCTGCTGGTTTCCGAGATCACTGTAGCTATCAAAAACAAATCCAGTTATTAGTATGGCAAATCGTACGTCCTGGAACTGCTTTTGTAATGGGTGGGACATGGAGAACCCCAGTTAAGATGGGTCTATTAGACCGAGGATTTGTGAACGATCTGAAAGCGGACGGAACGTTCGATGAAATCTCGTTCGCACGTGAGTAAACCAAATTATTCATGCTCACGTTAAATGCAATTAATTGCTGGAAACTCCTTAAGAC
>NZ_JAFGYI010000154.1:0-540 GCF_017490905.1 Pseudomonas sp. 32_A
GTGCTAGGGCGTTCCGAAATAATTAACCTATACTTGTATGCAAGGACTTTCCTTACTTTTTCTTCAATCAATTTAGCCGGTAAGCGACCATCCCAATAAGCTAAAACAAGATTGTTGAGTTGAGCTTCTGGTGATGATGGACCTAGTAGAATGTCATTGCCAGCAAGTAGTGCAGCCACTCCAATATCTCCTAAGGATTGAGTTTGAACCCCTTCCATCTCTAACCCATCAGTAAATATTAACACTTGAAAGCCTAAGTCCTTTTTTAGTAGGTCTGTGCAGACGTTGGGACTTAGAGAAGAGGGTATTGAACGGTTCTCCAAAGCTGGAACGCTAAGATGAGCCGTCATAATACCTCCCAAACCAGAATTGATGTAATTCTTGAATGGGGCTAACTCTACAAGTTCAAGACGCTTGCGAGTTGCTTGAACTATAGGTAGTGTTTTGTGAGAGTCTTCACTCGTGTCTCCGTGTCCCGGAAAGTGTTTGGCTACAGAAAGGACTCCTCCGTCTTCTAGTCCAAGAGCATAGGCTTCTGAT
>NZ_JAFGYI010000155.1:0-540 GCF_017490905.1 Pseudomonas sp. 32_A
GGTATCCGCGGGATAGACGCTGCGCCACAGTTCGAAGCCGCCGTCGAGGCTGTAGACCTCGGAGAAGCCCTGCTGGACGAAATAGGCCGCCGCGCTCTGGCTGGAGTTGCCGTGGTAGCAGACCACGACCAGCGGTGCATCCATGTCCGCTTCGCGGATGAAATCGGCCACCGAGTAGTTGTCGATGTGCCGCGAGCCGGTGATATGGCCCAGGGCGTAGCTTTGCGGGTCGCGGATGTCGACGACCTGGGCGCCGCCTTCGCGCAGTTGCTGGGCCAGGTCGGGGGCGATGCGCTTGAACTCGCTCATGTGGGGTACCTCGCAGGACGCGGGGCGCTCGGCCCCGCTGGAATCAGGGGTGTTCCTTGGCGCAGTCGCAGTGGATGCGCTCAAGGGTGTCGACGTTCAGCAGGGTCATGCTGCCGCCCCAGACGCAGCCGGTGTCCAGGGCGAACAGGCCGGGGACGTCGCACTGGCCTTCCAGCGCGGCCCAGTGGCCGAAGATGATCTTGCGCCCGGCGGCCTTGCGCTCGGTATAGC
>NZ_JAFGYI010000156.1:0-540 GCF_017490905.1 Pseudomonas sp. 32_A
TCCTTATTGAGTGCATCGAGTTGAGCTTTCAGTTCCTCGTAAGTTGCCACAATGACTCTCCAATCGAATTACGTTAAACGTGCACATTCGAGCGCCGTACGTCGTCAGGGGCGCGTATCGTGTGCCATGCATGCGACGATATGACGGGAATAAAAAGGCGATCGTCGATATCGGCGATCGCAAAACCGCCTGCTCCGAGGCAGTTCGGAGGGCAGCAGGCGGTGGCCTAAGCGAGTTGGACGGTCAGGTGTCGCCGGAACTTCGGATGGAAGTGCGGTGAATCTTGATCCACTGATCAACCAAATTTGGGATCGGACACCGGGCGTAGCCGGGCGTTAAACGACGTCCGCATATCGAGCAGTCGGAAGCGTTCGCATGTTCCGATGGTGGTATATTGACCGGGCGAAACTGACGCGTGGACCGTAGAATCAAGGTCCTCAAACTTGATCGCGAGGTGGTGAACGCAAACGTCGCCACAGCGAAACGACGGGCGTGCCGCTGTTCACGTAGAATACGAGCAGCCATGGTGGTCTCTCAATG
>NZ_JAFGYI010000157.1:0-539 GCF_017490905.1 Pseudomonas sp. 32_A
GCGCCGGGAATGGCCCTGGTGGAGCCCGTTGGTGATCTCCGCCATCGCCATGGTCTGCGCCTACTGCTACTACAGCTACCGCCTGAGCTTGATTACCGCCGAAGTGCTGGAGTCGCTCAACGGCATTCTGCAGCAGTAGCAGGGGGGGATCCGCATGCCTGGCCAATCCGATTTGCGCTTCACCTTCCAGCCGCTGGCTGGCCAGAGTGACTTCGAAGTGGTTTCGTTCGAACTCGACGAAATGATCAGCTCACCGTTCCAGCTGAAGCTGGAATTGATCAGTTTTGAAGACGAGGTCGACTTCGGCCAGTTGCTCGACAAACCTGTGCTGTTCACGATCTGGCGCGGTGAGCGCCCCCTGCGCTACGTGCATGGCCTGGTCAGCAGCTTCAGCCAGGGCGAGACGGGGTTTTATCGCACCCGTTACCGCGCCCTGGTCGAGCCCGTGCTGGCCCGTGCCGGCTTGCGCTCGAACTGGCGCATCTTCCAGCAGAAAACCGTACCGCAGATTCTCGAACTGATGCTCAGGCGCCAGGGCA
>NZ_JAFGYI010000158.1:0-539 GCF_017490905.1 Pseudomonas sp. 32_A
TATATATTGTTTCGTGAATGTTATAACAAGCTGTTGTATCTTGTTGCGTAATCCTCTAACAACTTGCGAAAATACTAAAAATATAGCGGATAGTCAAAAAAAAGCATTAATTTTGCAGGAAAATATAATATTTAAGACAATGGCAGAAAGAAATGTGAGAGTGCGTTTTGCTCCAAGTCCAACAGGTGCTTTGCATATTGGTGGTGTGCGTACTGCTTTGTATAACTACCTTTTCGCTCGTCAACATGGCGGCAAACTTATCTTCCGTATTGAAGACACAGACTCTAATCGTTTTGTTCCTGGGGCAGAGGAATATATCCTCGACTCTTTTGATTGGTTAGGTATTAAGTTTGATGAGGGCGTAAGCTTTGGTGGCGAACATGGTCCTTATCGTCAGAGCGAACGTCGTGATATTTATAAAAAGTACGTCAATCAGCTATTAGAAGCTGGTAAGGCATACATTGCTTTTGATACTCCAGAGGAGTTGGATGCGAAGCGTAAGGAAATTGAAAACTTCCAGTACGATGCGCATACTCGTC
>NZ_JAFGYI010000018.1:0-112197 GCF_017490905.1 Pseudomonas sp. 32_A
CGGGGGCTTGCCCTGGCTGGAATCGTCCATGGTGGCTCCTGAGGAAATCAGAGGCAATCAGGGACAGTGTAGGCAATGAGGGTGAGGTTGGCTTTGCCGGCCTATTCGCGGGCTTGCCCGCTCCCACAGGTACTGCGCAGCCCTGAAGAGCAGTGCGGTCCCCGTGGGAGCGGGCAAGCCCGCGAAGAAGCCAACGCCGATTTAGCTGTCGTACCCGAGGTTAGGCGCCAACCAGCGCTCGCTGACACTCACATCCTGGCCCTTGCGCGCGCTGTAGCGCTCGATCTGGTCCTTGTCGACCTTGCCCACGGCAAAGTACTGCGCCTGTGGGTGAGCAAAGTACCAGCCGCTGACTGCCGCCGCCGGGAACATCGCGAAGTGATCGGTGAGGAACACGCCGCTCGGCCCGGTCTCGCCGATGGCAGTGCCATCAAGCAGGCGGAACAGGGTTTCCTTCTCGGTGTGGTCCGGGCAGGCCGGGTAGCCGGGAGCCGGGCGAATGCCGCGGTACTGCTCCTTGATCAGCGCTTCGTTGTCGAGGTGTTCGTCGCGGGCATAACCCCAGTGCTCTTTACGCACCTGTTCGTGCAGCCATTCGGCACAGGCCTCGGCCAGGCGGTCGGCCAGGGCCTTGACCATGATCGAGCTGTAGTCGTCGCCCTTGTCCTGGTAGGCCTTGGCCACTTCCTCGGCACCGATGCCAGCAGTGGTGATGAAACCGCCGACGTAGTCGGTAACGCCACTGGCCTTCGGCGCGACGAAGTCGGCCAGCGACCAGTTGGGCTTGCCGTCCGGCTTGATGGTCTGCTGGCGCAGGTGATGCAGGGTAGCCAGGGCCTGACCGTCCTCGCCGTACACTTCGATATCGTCATCGGCCACCTGGTTGGCTGGCCAGAAGCCGAACACCGCGCGGGCGCTGATGAGCTTTTCGTCGATCAGCTTGTCGAGCATCTCGCGGGCATCCTTGTACAGCGCCGTGGCAGCCTCGCCGACCACTTCGTCGGTGAGGATGCGCGGGAACTTGCCGGCCAGGTCCCAGGAGATGAAGAACGGGGTCCAGTCGATGTACTCGGCCAGGGTGCGCAGGTCGATGTCTTCCAGCACCTTGACGCCGGTGAAGGAGGGCACCGCTGGCTGATAGCCAGCCCAGTCGTACTGAGGTTTGGCGGCGACAGCCTGGGCATAGCTCAGGCGCTCGGTGCGGGCGCTGCGGTTGGCGGTGCGCTCGCGTACTTCCACATAGTCCTGGCGAGTTTTCTCGACGAAGCCCGGCTTCAGTTCTTTGGACAACAGCTGAGTGGCCACGCCGACCGCACGCGAGGCGTCGGTCACATAGACTACGGCGTCGTTGCTGTACTTCGGTTCGATCTTGACCGCAGTGTGCGCCTTGGAAGTGGTGGCACCGCCGATCATCAGCGGCAACTGGAAGCCTTGGCGCTGCATTTCGCGGGCAACGTGGACCATTTCGTCCAGCGACGGCGTGATCAGGCCGGACAGGCCGATAATGTCGCACTTCTCGTCGCGGGCGGTTTGCAGGATCTTCTCGGCCGGCACCATCACGCCGAGGTCGACGATGTCGTAGCCGTTGCAGCCCAGCACCACGCCGACGATGTTCTTGCCGATGTCGTGCACATCGCCTTTTACCGTGGCCATCAGGATCTTGCCTTTGGCTTCCGGCTTGTCGCCTTTCTCGGCTTCGATGAACGGGATCAGGTGTGCTACCGCCTGTTTCATCACGCGGGCCGACTTGACCACCTGGGGCAGGAACATCTTGCCCGCGCCGAACAGGTCGCCGACCACGTTCATGCCATTCATCAGCGGGCCTTCGATCACTTCGATCGGGCGTGCGCACTGCTGGCGGCATTCCTCGGTGTCTTCGACGATGAACGCGGTGATGCCCTTGACCAGTGCGTGCTCCAGGCGTTTTTCCACCGGCAGCGAGCGCCACTCTTCGTTTTCAACTTCCCGGGTTGCGCCGCCGCCCTTGTAGTCGTCGGCGATGGCCAGCAGTGCGTCGGTGCCATGCGGGGTACGGTTGAGCACCACGTCCTCGACCTTTTCACGCAGTGCAGCCGGGATCTCGTCATAGATTTCCAGCTGGCCGGCGTTGACGATACCCATGGTCAGGCCATTCTGGATAGCGTGGTACAGGAACACCGAGTGGATGGCTTCGCGCACCGGGTTGTTGCCCCGGAACGAGAACGACACGTTGGACACACCGCCCGAACTCAGGGCGTGCGGCAGGTGGTCACGGATGTAGGCACAGGCCTCGATGAAGTCGACGGCGTAGTTGTTGTGCTCTTCGATGCCGGTGGCGACGGCGAAGATGTTCGGGTCGAAGATGATGTCTTCCGGTGGGAAGCCCACTTCGTTGACCAGGATGTCGTAGCTGCGCTGGCAGATTTCCTTCTTGCGCGCTGCAGTATCGGCCTGGCCGACTTCGTCGAACGCCATCACCACCACGGCAGCGCCATAGCGCTTGCACAGGCGGGCGTGGTGCTTGAACTGCTCGACGCCTTCCTTCATGGAAATGGAGTTGACGATGCCCTTGCCCTGGATGCACTTGAGGCCCGCTTCGATCACTTCCCACTTGGACGAGTCGATCATGATCGGCACGCGCGAGATGTCCGGCTCGCCGGCGATCAGGTTGAGGAAGCGGACCATGGCGGCCTGGGAGTCGAGCATCCCCTCGTCCATGTTGATGTCGATCACCTGGGCGCCGGCCTCGACCTGCTGCAGGGCGACTTCCAGCGCTTCGGTGTAGTTCTCTTCACGGATCAGCCGGGCGAATTTGGCGGAGCCGGTGATGTTGGTACGCTCGCCGACGTTGACGAACAGCGACTGGCGGTCGATGGTGAACGGCTCCAGGCCGGACAGGCGGCAGGCCTTGGCGATTTCCGGAATCTTGCGCGGCTTGTACTTGGCCACGGCCTCGGCGATGGCCTGGATGTGGCCCGGAGTGGTGCCGCAGCAGCCGCCGATGATGTTGAGGAAGCCGCTGGCGGCGAATTCCTCGACCACCACGGCCATTTCCGCCGGGGTTTCGTCGTATTCGCCGAAGGCGTTCGGCAGGCCGGCGTTGGGGTGGGCCGAGACATGGGTGTCGGCCTTGGTCGCCAGCTCTTCCAGGTAGGGGCGCAGGTCCTTGGCGCCGAGGGCGCAGTTCAGGCCCACGGAAATCGGCTTGGCGTGGCGCACCGAGTTCCAGAACGCTTCGGTGGTCTGGCCCGACAGGGTGCGGCCCGAGGCATCGGTGATGGTGCCGGAAATCATGATCGGCAGTTCGATGCCGTCTTCCTCGAACACCTGCTGTACGGCGAAGATCGCCGCCTTGGCGTTGAGGGTGTCGAAAATGGTTTCGATCAGCAGCAGGTCGGCGCCGCCTTCGATCAGGCCGCGGGTAGCCTCGATGTAGTTCGTTACCAGCTCGTCGAAAGTGACGTTGCGGTAGCCGGGGTCGTTGACGTCCGGGGAAATCGAGCAGGTGCGGCTGGTAGGGCCGAGCACGCCGGCGACGAAGCGCGGCTTGTGCGGGGTTTCCAGGGTCTTGGCATCGGCCACCTGGCGGGCGATGCGCGCGCCCTCGACGTTCAACTCGTAGACCAGCGACTCCATGCCGTAGTCGGCCTGGGAAATCTGCGTGGCGTTGAAGGTGTTGGTCTCGAGGATATCGGCGCCGGCATCCAGGTAGGCCTTTTCGATGGCGGCGATCACATCCGGGCGGCTGAGCAGCAACAGGTCGTTGTTACCCTTGACATCGCTTGGCCAATCGGCGAACCGCGTGCCACGATAGTCGTGTTCCTCGAGCCGGTAGCTTTGGATCATAGTACCCATGCCGCCGTCGAGGATCAGGATGCGCTCTTCGAGTGCGTTCTGGAGTGCTTGGAGACGAGCGCTGCGGTCGGACATAGGAACTACCTGGTCGGGCGAATTTCAGAAGGTGCAGAATCATAACAAAGCTGCGCGGTTTTTAGGTGCATCGCCCATTTGCATGAAAATGCCTCATGTTGGGCGGGCGTCGGCAAAGCAGGGCACCCAAGGACGACCAGGCAACAAATCGTGATGGCTTTCATACCCAGGACTTTCCGCACATGGTGCATCGTATTCTTGCCGGCGTTTTCGCCCTGCTCATCAGCAGTGTGGCGTTCGGGCAAGCCCCCCAGTCGAGCCCGGCTATTTCCTACACCCGGGACATTCAACCGATCTTCACCGAGAAATGCGTGGCCTGCCACGCCTGCAACGACGCGGCCTGCCAGCTGAAGCTGGAAAGCCCCGAAGGCGCGGTGCGCGGCGCTACCAAGGTTCCGGTGTACCAGGGTGAGCGCAGCAAGGCAGTGCCCACCACGCGGCTGTTCTACGACGCCCACAGCGAGGGCGAATGGCGCAAGAAGGGCTTCTACTCGGTGCTCGATAACCAGGGTAGCCAGGCTGCGCTGATGGCGCGCATGCTCGAGCTGGGGCACAAGACCCCGCTCACCCCCAACGCCAAGCTGCCCGAGGAAATCGTCCTGGGCCTGAACCGCAACAACATGTGCCCGTTGCCGCATGAGTTCGATGCCTATGCCGGCGCCCACCCCAAGGAAGGCATGCCACTGGCGGTGACCGGCCTGACCGACAAGGAATACGACACCATGCGCCGCTGGCTGGCCGCAGGTGCACCGGTCGAGCACCAGCCGATCAAGCCAAGCGCGGCCGAAGCCACTCAGATTGCCGATTGGGAAGAGCTGCTCAACCGCCCGGGTTCCACCGAGGCGCTGGTCGGCCGCTGGTTGTACGAGCACCTGTTCCTGGCGCACATCTACTTCGTGGGTGGCGAGCAGGGCCACTTCTTCCAGTGGGTACGTTCGCGTACACCGAGCGGCCAGCCAGTCGACCTGATCGCCACGCGCCGCCCCAATGACCCACCGGGCACCGACTTCTACTACCGGTTGATTCCGGTGCAGGGCGTGATCGTGCACAAGACGCACATCACCTACCCGATGGGGCCGCAGAAGCTCAAGCGGGTCAAGCAACTGTTCTACGCCGGCGACTGGCATGCCACTGCACTGCCAGGCTACGGCCCGCGCCACCGGGCCAACCCGTTCGAAACCTTCGAAGCGATCCCGGCCGTGGCGCGCTACCAGTTCATGCTGGATAACGCCGAGTACTTCGTGCGCACCTTCATCCGTGGCCCGGTATGCCGTGGGCAGATCGCCACCGACGTGATCCGCGACAACTTCTGGGCGTTGTTCCAGGAACCGGCCCACGACCGCTACATCACCGATGCCAAGTACCGTGGCGAGGCCACGCCGTTGCTGGCCATGCCTGGGCAGATCGATGACGTGGGCAGCGTGCTGAGCCTGTGGCACGCCTACCGTGACAAGCGCAACGAGTACGAAAAACTGCGCCGCGAAGCCTATGCCGACATGCCGGCACCGGGCTGGGCGACGCTGTGGGCCGGTAACGACAACGCGCTGCTGAGCATTTTCCGCCACTTCGACAGCGCTGCGGTGACCAAGGGCCTGGTCGGTGACGTGCCGCTGACCGTGTGGCTTTTCGACTACCCGTTGTTCGAGCGCACCTATTACCAGCTGGCGGTCAACTTCGATGTATTCGGCAACGTCTCGCACCAGTTGCAGACGCGCCTGTACTTCGACCTGATCCGCAACGGCGCCGAGGTCAACTTCCTGCGCCTGATGCCGGCCGACCAGCGCAAGGCGATCCTCGGCGACTGGTACCAGACCAGCGGCAAGGTGAAGATGTGGATGGATTATGAAGACATCGACACCGACACCCCGAGCGGTATCCAGCTCGACCCGCGCAACCCCAAGCGCGACTTCGGCCTGAAGCTGTTGCAGCGTACCGGTAGCCTGAATGCCGCGCCTGACCCGATCAACCGCTGCCAGGGCGCGTTCTGCTCACGGCCGCAGGTGAGCGAAGAGTTCCGCAATGCCGAGCAGTCGCTCAGCCGCCTGGTGTCGCGCCCGGCTGCCGGGTTGAAGGTGATCAACCAGCTGCCCGAGGCGACCATGCTGCGCATCGAAGGGCAGGGTGGCCAGCGCCAGGTGTACAGCCTGTTGCGCAACCGCGCGCACAGCAACGTGGCGTTCCTGTTGGGCGAGGCATACCGCTACCAGCCGGGGCTGGACACCCTGACCCTGTACCCGGGCGTGCTCAGCAGCTACCCCAACTTCATCTTCAACATCCCGACCAAGGATGTGCCGGAGTTCGTCGAGGACATGGAGTATGCGAAAGATGACCCGGCCAGGTTCGAGCGCATCGTCATGCGTTGGGGTGTGCGCCGCAGTCACCCAGAGTTCTGGCGCTACTTCCATGACCTGACCAGCTTCATCAAGGAGACCGAGCCGGTCGAGGCGGGCGTGCTGGACATGAACCGCTACGAGAACCTCTGATCGGTTGGGCTGACCTTTCCGATTACCCTGCGGTCGGACTTGTCGGGTGGTCCTGATCGATTGCAAGGGGCTGCTGTGCAGCCCTTCGCGGGTAAACCCGCTCCCACAGGCATGGCACCACTCTCGAGGTCAGCGCTAACCCTCCCACAGGAATGGCACGACTCTCGAGGACAGCACTAATCCTGTGGGAGCGGGTTTACCCGCGAACGGGCGCGTAGCGCTCGCCCTTGCATTCGAGCCTGGGCCTCAATGCACCGGCAATCGCAGGGTACTCCATGCTGTATTCGCTTCAAGCACTGCGGGCGTTCGCCGCCTGGGTGGTGGTCTGCCACCATTTCATGCAAATCTTCTTCGACTTCCAAGCCTCCGGCCCCATCGGCCAACTGCTCACCGACCGTGGCGCCGCAGGCGTCGACATCTTCTTCGTCATCAGCGGGCTGGTCATCTACCTGTCGACCTGCGACAAGGCCATCGAGCCCCGCCAGTTTCTGCTCAACCGGGTGCTGCGTATCGTCCCGGCCTACTGGTTCTATACGGCATTGATGGCAGCCCTGCTGCTGGCCTTCAGCCAATGGATGCCGCACCAGGCATTCACCTGGCACCACCTGCTGCTGTCGCTGCTGTTCATCCCGGCAGAAAACCCCGGTGGCTACGGCTTGTACCCGACCCTGAACGTGGGCTGGACACTGAATTTCGAGATGTTCTTCTACCTGCTGTTCGGCCTTGCTTTCCTGGTGCGCCAGCGTCATCACCAGCTGCTGGTCACCGCCGTGCTGCTGCTGGCCAGCGAGATACTGGGCCGGCTGGGCGTGCTCAGCCGCTTCTACAGCAACGACATCATCTACGAATTCCTGCTCGGCATCGGCCTGGGCGTGTTGCACCGGCGCGGGCTGATCCAGCAGGGCCGCTGGCTGCCGTTGGTGCTGCTGGCGGCGGCGGGCCTTGCCATCTACCACCTGGACGCTTCCCGGCGCTTGCTGCACTGGGGCGTGCCGAGCGCAATGATCGTGCTGGCCTTCGTTGCCCTGGAGCCGGTGTTCCGTGGCAACCGGCTGCTCAAGGCGCTGGGCGACTGTTCGTATTCGGTGTACCTGGTTCATGTGCTGGTGCTGTATGCCGGTTGGTTCGCCAGCCAGCGCCTGCAGTTGAACCCGTACCTGGTGTTTGCCCTGTGCGTGCCGTCCATTGGACTAATGTCGTGGTTCAGCTACCAGTGGCTCGAGCGCGGCCTTTACCGGCGCATGCAGGCCTGGCTGGCGGCGCCACGGGGGCGAGCCCCTGAATATGCGCTTTCCCGAGTCAAATACTAGGACTTTGTTCGAAGGCCGGGTTGGCGTACACTTGGCCGCAAGTCTGTGAGGAACCTACATGAGCGCTATAACCATTACCGACGCCGCCCATGACTACCTGGCCGATCTGCTTTCCAAGCAGAACACGCCTGGCATCGGCATTCGCATTTTCATCACCCAGCCGGGCACCCAGTACGCCGAAACCTGCATCGCCTACTGCAAGCCGGGCGAAGAGAAGCCTGACGACACCGCCGTGGGTCTGAAGAGCTTCACCGCTTACCTGGACGCGGTCAGCGTGCCGTTCCTGGAAGACGCGCTGGTCGACTATGCCACCGACCGCATGGGTGGCCAGCTGACCATCAAGGCGCCGAACGCCAAGGTACCGATGGTCAACGAAGACAGCCCGATCAACGAGCGCATCAACTACTACCTGCAGACCGAGATCAACCCCGGCCTGGCCAGCCACGGCGGCCAGGTGAGCCTGGTGGATGTGGTCGACGACGGCATTGCCGTGCTGCAGTTCGGTGGTGGTTGCCAGGGTTGCGGCCAGGCCGATGTGACCCTGAAGGAAGGCATCGAGCGCACCCTGCTCGAGCGTATTCCCGAGCTGAAGGGCGTGCGTGACGTGACTGACCACAGCCAGAAAGAGAACGCCTACTACTGAGGCTGACGCGCTCTGTCATGTGTAGGAGCGGCCTTGCGTCGCGAAAGGGCTGCGGAGCAGCCCCGGGATATTGGCGGCGAAGCTGGTATTGCCGGGGCCGCCTCGCGGCCCTTTCGCGACACAAGGCCGCTCCTGCAGGGATCGCATTGAACCCACTTCCTTAGCAACAAAGTGTTACTGTTTCAACCCCTGCGACAACAGGCCGCAGCCCGTATTCAAAGGGCTGCAGCCGATCCTCGCCTTCGTCGGGTAGAACCCCTCAGGGTGCCGTGCCAGAATGCCCCCGTTTTTCGACCGGCCCGTCCCGAGGGCCGGCACCTTCCCTGTAAAGGATGGTTTCATGAATGATCTATATACCCGGCGCGCAGTTGTCGCCGGGATGGGCGTTCTCGGGCTTGGCCTGCTGGCAGGCTGCAGCCCGGCCCGGGGGCTCGAGTTCAAGTACGGCAAGAACATGAGCAATGAAATCCTTGGGCGCAAGTTCAGCCTCAAGGACACCCAGGGTAACGTGCGCACCCTGTCGAGCTTCTACGGCAGCATGCCGATGATCTTCTTCGGCTTCACCCAGTGCCCGGCGGTTTGCCCGACCACCCTGGCGCGCGCTGCGCAAATCCGCAAGCTGCTGCGCGGCCGCGATCGCGACCTGTTCCAGGTGGTGTTGATTACCCTGGACCCGGAGCGCGACACCCCCGAAGTGCTCGATGCCTACGTCAAGGCGTTCGACCCATCGTTCACCGCGCTGACCGGCACCCCCGAGGAAATCGCCGCGGTGGCCAAGGAATTCAAGGTGTTCTACGAGAAAGTCCCGGCCGGTGACACTTATACCGTCTCTCACTCGTCCACCAGCTACGTCTACGATACGCGTGGCACCCTGCGCCTGAGCCTGGGCCATTCCCTGACCGCCCAGGAATGCGCCGAAGACTTGGTCACCCTGATGGAGATCTGCTGAATGTCGATGCAACCGATCAAGCAAGGCCTGGCTGCCCTGGCCCTGTTGGGCCTGGCGCTGCCGGCCCTGGCCCAGACCACCGTGAGCGACGCCTGGGTCCGTGCGACTGTGCCGCACCAGCAGTCCACCGGCGCCTTCATGACCCTGACCGCCAGCAGCGACAGCAAGCTGGTGGGCGTGGCTTCGCCTGTGGCCAAGACCGTGCAGGTGCACGAGATGACCATGAACGGCGACGTGATGGGCATGCGTGAGGTCAAGGCGGTCGAGCTACCGGCCGGCCAGGCGGTGACCCTCGACCCGAATAGCCTGCACGTGATGCTGATGGGCCTGAACAATCAGGTGAAAGAAGGCGAGAAAGTGCCACTGACCCTGACCATCGAAGATGCCAAGGGGGCCAAGGAAACCCTGGATGTGCAGGCCGAAGTGCGTGCGCTCAACGCCGAGGCGGGCGGTGGGCATGATCACATGCACATGAAGCACTGATCAGGCTGAACCCTTTGGGGGCGCTTTGCGCCCCATCGCGACACAAGGCCGCTCCCACAGGAGAACGCTTATCCCCTGTGGGAGCGGCCTTGTGTCGCGATGGGCTGCCAGGCAGCCCCCGGTTCAATCAGCTGCGAAACTTGGGCAGCGGCCTGTCGAGGGTCAGCGAGGTCAAGGTCTTGCGGACCTGGGCCTCATCGGCCTCTAGGGCCTTGAGACTTGCGCGGATCTTGCCGGCGGCGGGCACGTCGCCCTGCCGGTCGATCCAGTCGGCTATCTCCTTGCAGGCACTGCTCAGGCAGGCCTGGCGCTGGTTCATCAGCGACAGGAGGGTGGTGAGCTCTCTTTCGGACATGGCAGGATCCTCCATTCAGCCTTGTCAGTGTAGCAGTGGCTGGCCGGCCTGCCTGAGGCCGGCTGTCGCAGCTCAGCCCTGCAGGCAGGCGCTGCGATAGGCCCCTGGCGTTACCCCATAGGCCTGCTTGAACTGCCGGCTCAAATGGCTCTGGTCGGCAAAGCCCAGGTCGAACGCCACTTCCGAGGCAGCCCAGCCACGCTTGAGCATTTCCCGCGCACGGGCCAGGCGCCGCTGCTTCAACCAGGCATGTGGCGGCAGGCCGGTGGCCTGGCGGAACACCCGGGCGAAGTGGAACGGCGACAGGTTGACCGCCGCCGCCAGGGCCTCGAGCGAGGGCGGGTCGGCCAGTTGGCTTTCCAGCAGCTCACGGGCGCGGGCCACTGCCAGCGGTTCGTGGCCAGGGGCGGCTGGTTCCGCGCATTGCCCGTGCCGTTGCACCAGGGCCAGCACCGCCTGGCGCCAGGCGGTCTGCTGCTGCAGGGCGCTGGCGCCGGCTTCGGACAGCTGGTGCAACTGGCTGAAGGCAATCGCCAAGGCCGGGTCGTGGATCACGCTGTCCTTGAAGCTGGGCATGCCGTGGCGGCCCAGTTCCAGTTCGTCGAGCACCCCGGTTACCCGTTCATGTTCCGGGTAGAACCCACGGTAGCGCCAGCCCGCTTCGTGGGCGGTGGCACCGGTATGCAGCTCGTCGGGGTTGATCAGCACCATGCTGCCGACCGGCGCCAGGTGCTCGCTGCCGCGATGCCAGAAGCGCTGTGCGCCCGACTCGATCACGGTGAAGACATAGCCTTCATGCACATGCGGGGCGAAACGCTGCTGGAAATAGCGCGCGTGCAGCATCTCGACGTCGCCCAGTGCCGGCGCCTGCCAGAGGTGTGTCTGCTCGCGCAGGGGCGTGCTCATGCCAGCCAGCTGCGCAGGAGGAAGAAGATCAACATGCTCACCAGCATGCTCAGCAGCACGCTGCGGGTCAACAGCACCAGGGCAATGGCCACCAGCGAGCCCAGCAGGTAGGGGTTGAGCAGGCTCAGGTTCAGCTGGTGCTCGGGCATGAAGATGATCGGGCCGCAGATAGCGGTGAGCATGCCCGGCACGGCAAAACCGAGGAATTGCCGTGCGTTGGAGCTCAGGCGCAAGGGCAGGCGCGGCTCCAGGAACGCATAGCGGTTGAGGAACACGATGGCGCCCATGGCGAAAATAAGGATCCAGGTCATGCGCGGGCTCCGGCGAATTTCTGGCAGATGAAACCGGCGCTCATGCCCAGCAGGCCTGCGGCCACCAGGGCGGTTTCCCAGTGCCAGTAGCTGAACAGCACCGAACAGAACAGCGACACCGCCACGCACACCAGCGTGGCCAGGTTGCGCACCAGTGGCGCGATCAGGGCGACGAAGGTGGCGACGATGGAGAAGTCCAGGCCGAGCTGGTCCAGGTGCGGAATGTTCTGCCCCAGCAGGATACCGGCCAGGGTGAACAGGTTCCAGGCGACGTAGAAGGTCAGGCCCACGCCCAAGGCGTACCAGCGGTTGAACTGCTGCTGGTCGTACTGACTGGTCAGGGCGAAGAACTCGTCGGTCAGCAGGAAGCCCAGGCCCAGTCGCCAGCGCAGCGGCTGGCTGGACAGCACCGGGCGCATTGTCAGGCCATACAGCAGGTGCTGCGAGGTCAACAGCAGGGTGGTCAGCAGGATCGACGCCAGGTTGGCGCCGCCCTTGAGCATGCCGATGGCCACCAGTTGCGCGGCACCGGCGAAGACGATGGCCGACAGCCCTTGCCCCTGCCAGGCGCTGAGGTTGGCTTCGATGGCCATGGAGCCGGCCAGCAGGCCCCAGGGGGCAACGGCCAGGGACAACGGGAGAATGGCGATGGCGCCGTGGAGAAAGGCTTGGCGGGCGATGTGGGGCATGGTGGCTGCAGTGCGTGTAGGTGGTAGGCCAGCATGCCAGACGGGGCGGGGGATGGCTTGAACGATCTTGCTATGCCTGGCACGTTCCCTTGTAGGAGCGGCCTTGTGTCGCGATGGGGCGCGCAGCGGCCCCGGCAATATCTGCGGCGAAGCTGAAATCCTGGGGCCGCTGCGCGCCCCATCGCGACACAAGGCCGCTCCTACACGGAAACCGTGTCCGTGTTACGGACGGCTGGTCAGATGCTTCTGCGCCGTCACGCAGCCGTTGGTGTCCACGGCCTTCTGCAGCAGGCTCTGGCGATGCTGCGGGTCCAGGTCGCCGAGCAGGCGGTAGACCTCGGCCTGGTAGTCACGCTGGCGCCCCCACTGCATTTCCAGGCCTTGTGGCCGGTTGCGGTTGCAGGCCAGGCGCGTGGCCGGCTGTGGGTAATAGGGCGCATACAAGGTGGCCATGTTGGGGATGGCCTCCAGCGCAGTCCGGTACTCGTTGCTGACGTTATAGGGCGGGCACCAGGTAGCGATGGCCGGGGCTGGTGCGGCAAAGCCCTGCCTGAGGCTGGCTTCGAGCAGCGGGCAGGCGGCATCCGGGATTTGCGCGGCGGGCAGGTAGGTCATGTAGTACAGCGCCAGGCGGTACTGTGCGACCGGGTGGCCCAACTCCACGGACTTTTTCAGCAAGGCGACTGCTGTCGGCAGGGTGTGGGCCATGGCCTGGCCCTGGCGGCTGAGCTCCGGGTCGCCGCCGATGGCCGTGCGCAGCGTGCTGGCGCCGTCGTCCTGGCTGTCTGCCTGCTCCAGCAAGGGCAAGGCCTGGCGGTAGAGCAGGTCGGCATGAGGGTCGATGCGCACTTCCAGCGCATGCGTGGCCAGTGGCATCAGGGCGATCAACAGTGGGGGCAAGCGCAGCATGCGGCTCACAGGCAAGCTCCATGGGGTGCCAGGTACTGATGGATGGCTTCGATGTTCATGGCGGTCAAGCGTGCGCCTCGGGCAGATCGGAACGACGGCCTATTCTAGCCACCCAAAGGGTCTGGCCGAAAGTCCACCCGGCAACTGTCAGACGAGCTTGATCGGCGTGACCTTGCGCTGGGCATGTTTTTCCTGGGCCAGGCCAAGCTTGGCGGTAATGACCTTGGCCAGGGCATTGTTGCCCAGGTCGTTCAGGTGCAGGCGGTCGATGAACAGGTCGGCGCCGAACACCGGTGAGCTGCTGAGCATGCAGTTCATGTCGTAGCAGGGGACCGGTTCGGCCTGGCTCTTGATACGGCGGAAGAAGGCCGAGTGCAACTGGCTGTCGAACGCGCCGTCCAGCAGCCGGTCGAAATTCGCCGGTCGCCGCTGTAGCGCGTCCAGCATGGCCTGCTCGCCAGCGGGCAGGCTATCCCGGCACCAGGGCAGCAACGGCTGCAGGATGAAGGTGAGGGTGGAATGGCTGTCTGCCAGCAGCCGGTCCCATTGGCGCAAGGTCCGGCCAATGCTGTCGGCGGCACGGGCCAGGCGCTTTTCCGGGGGCGACAGCGGCCAGGTCGCAGGTGTTGCGACCGAGGGCGTGGCCAACGCCTGGCCGATACGCTGCCATAGCGATTGCCGGCGGGGCGACGTCGAGGGCTGCATGCCTTCGCTGAAACTGTTGAGAAAATCCTGGTAGGCCTTGGCGTGCTGAGGGTCATTCAGGTTGGCGAGGACCTCGCAGAGGGCTTCGTGGGCCAGGGTGTTGAGGCCACTGAGCACCACCACATGGCCGAGCTGGCCAAGGCGATGTTGGTGGGTCAGGAACATCAGCAGTTCCTGGCTGGCATTCAGCCCGCAGCCGGCCAGGCTCAGCCAGACTTCGCCGGTAAGCATCGACAGGTGCGAGGCCACTGTGTGTCCGTCGGAGCTGGCGCCGATGCCCAGGGCAGCGGAGCCGCCGACCAGCAGGTTGATGCGTGACGCCCCACCGCGTTCGGCCACCGAAAAGCGCTTGCCGGCGCAGTGGCTGTAACGCAGGCCCAGGGCATCGGTGTTGATGGTGCCGGAGCGGTAGCCGGTTTCGTGCACATGCACGGTGTGCGGGGCACGCCGGCTGCCCAGCAGCAGAAAGCGCTGGTAGTCCTGTTGCAACGGCGAAGGCGAAGGGCTCGTGTCAGTCGCGGTCATGGGTTCTCCTTCTGTTGCAGCGGGCGCTTTGCATCACATTCAGGCCGCCAGCTCCTTGACGTTGTACAGCAGGCCGCCAGCGGCGATCAGCAGCAGGGCGACCCCCGAGGCCAGGCTGATCATGCGGTTGCTGCGTTGCGAGGCGATCTTGCCGATGGCGAAGATGTACAGGCTCAGCACGGCAAAATCGATGGCCACCCACAGCATCGACAGCACCACCATGCTCTTGCCGAACGACTCGGTGATCTGGATGAACTGCGGGAAGAAGGCGATGAAGAAGATGATGTCCTTCGGGTTGGAAATGCCCACCATGAAACCTTGCAGCAGCCCGCCGCGGCCAGGCTTGGCGAGCTCGCCCGGTGCCTCGGCTGCTGGCGCCTGCAGGGCGTCCCGCAGCGTGCCGACGGCAATGTAGCCGATGAACAGGCAACCCAGCAGGCTCATGGCGCTGAGCCAGGCCTTGTCGATGGCGGCGCTGGTGAGGATGATCCAGGCCGCCGCGCCGATCAGCACCAGTGATGCCCAGTTGGTGCCGACAGCCGTGAACATGGCCTTGCGTGAACCGGAGGCGGCCGCGGTGTTGACGATCAGTGCCACCACCGGGCCGGGGGTGGCGATCAGTAGCAGGACAGTAAGGGCGTAGGTAGCGGTGAGTGCGGTATTCACGGTCAGGTCTCGATCAGTATGTCGGGTGTTGCCGGCTGTACGGCATGGGCGTGGAACGGGCAGCGGGACGGGTTGAGCGACCCTGCCTCCTGCAGTTGGTACTGCTTCCACTCGTAGTTGTCGGCATCGCCGAAGAAACCAAGGGTGTCGGGCATGACGCCGTCGTTGTAGTGGTGCACGCGCTCGCGGATGCGTTCGCGGATACGATGGCCGCTTTCGGTGTTGACGTTGGCCACTTCGTCGAAGTTCGCCCGCGGGTTGATGACGAAGGTGATGTGTGGCCCCAGGTTGCGGCTTTTCATCTGCTGGTGGCCGGGGAAGTTCATGTTGATGAACAGCGGCATGCCGGCAAAGCAGAACGACCAGGCGTTGTCGTCGGGGTCGGTCGGGATGCCCTGCGGCCAGGGCTGCGGGTCGCGCGCGTGCACGCCACGCAACACCTTCCAGGCCAGCGCCTGTTGCTCGGCCAGTGTGTAGTCGGCGGCGGTTTCGAGAAACACCACCAGTGGGCTGCCGATACGCTGCTTGGGTGGGATAGGTGCGACTGTGCGCACGTAGTCGGCCAGGCCCATGGCGATGTCATCGGCCAGTTGCCCGGCGCGGGCGAAGAGGATGTGGCAGGTTGCGCCGTTTACCGCCTTGCGGCCGAACAGGCAGGGAAACTCGGGGTTGGCGAGGACACTGCGAAAATGTTCTACGGCTTTGTAGGTCCAATGTTGCGTGTTGCGCACATGGTCAGCGGCCAGCTCTAGCGCATCCAGGCGATAGCAAGTTCCATAACCCGTCGACATGATTTCCCCAGGCGTAAATTCTATGAACGTTCAAGTCACATGCAGGCAGGATCTTGGTTATGTTTGTTATTTACCTGCATTTTCCGAGACGTCCTTGGCGTTGTAAAACGCGTGGAACTATGACCTACTATTAGTCTTACTCATGCTCAGGGCGTCGCCATGTCGGAACGGATTCAGGCTTTGCACGCGCTGCGTGCCTTCGAGGTGGCCTCTCGCTATGGCTCATTTACCCGTGCCGCGGAAGAGCTGGCCCTGACCCAGGGCGCCGTCAGCCACCACATCAAGACCCTCGAAGCCATGTTCGGCTGCGACCTGTTCGAACGCCGCGGGCCGAAGCTGGCCCTGACCGAGCACGGCCGCCTGCTGGCGCAGGAACTCAAGGTTGGCTTCAAGATCATCGAAAATGCCTGCGCCCTGCTGCGTCAGGACCGCTACGGCCTGCGTCTGAAGGCGCCGTCCACGCTGACCGTGCGCTGGCTGCTGCGGGCGCTGGATGCGTTCAAGAAGGTCGAGGACAACTGCAGCGTGCAGCTGTCCAGCGTGTGGATGGACATCGACAGCGTGGACTTCTACTCCGAGCCCTACGACTGTGCGATCCTCCTGGCCAACGGGCGTTTTCCCGCCGATATCGAGAGTTTCAAGCTGTTCGATGAATGGCTGATCCCGGTGTGCCACCCGGATTACATGGCCCAGGCTCAACCGGTCCTTGCCGACCTGGCCCAGTGCGAATTCCTGCACCCGTCCCCTGACCGACGAGACTGGCGGCGCTGGCTGGCTCGCATGGATGCGCTGGACATCAGCATCGACCACGGGCAAGTGTTCGATACCCTCGACCAGGGCATCTCGGCCGCACAGCAAGGCCTGGGTATTTCGGTGGTCGACCTGGTGCTGGCCAGCGCCGACCTGTTGGCCGGGCGCCTGGTAACGCCGTTCAAGCACGCGGTGGCCACCGGCGACGGCTATTACATGACCTGGCTCAAGGCCAGCCCCAAGGCGCGGCAGATGCACAAGCTGCGCGAGTTCCTGCTGGGCCAGGTGCCGCCGCTGGCCTGCAAGGACATCAATTACCTGTACGGTTGAATACGCGTTCGAGCATGAAGTCGATGAAAACCCGCAATTTCGGCGGCATCTGCCGCCCGGACGGCCATAGCAGGTAGAAGCTGCCACGCCGCTCCATGAAGTCGTCGAGCACGCTGACCAGCGCACCGCTGGCCAGTTCGCGGCGTACGGTGAAGTCCGGCAGGCAGGTGATGCCGCGGTGGTTGACGGCAAAGCAGACGCGCGTCTCGACGTGGTTGCAGACCATCGAGATAGGAATGTCGTAACCCTGCTCGGGGTGTTCCTGGCGCAGCGGCCAGGTTTCCAGCTTGCCGTTGCTGGGAAAGCGGTAATGCAGGCAGGTATGCGCCGCCAGATCGCGCGGGTGCAGCGGCGTGCCGCGTTCGCGCAGGTACTCGGGCGAAGCCACCAGGCAGTGCTGGAAGTACCCCAGAAACTTGGCGTTGAGCCGCGAGTCCACCGGCTGCCCACCTCGCATCACCACGTCGAAGCCTTCGCCGACGATATCCACCATGCGGTCGGAAAAATCCAGGTCCAGCTCCACCTGTGGGTACCGCGCCATGAACTCGGCCAGTGCCGGCATCACCAGCCCGGTGACCTGCGGCATGCTCACCCGCAGGCGGCCAGTCGGGGTCGCGCTGGCCTGGGACAGCTCCTGCTCGGTGGCCTCGATTTCAGCGAGGATGCGCCGGCTGCGCTCAAGGAACAGCGTGCCTTCGGCGGTGAGGGTAATGCTGCGCGTGCTGCGGTGGAACAGGCGTACCCCCAGGCGGCTTTCGAGCCGCGCCACGCGTTTGCCCACGGCCGAGGCACTGATGCCCAACGACTGGCCGGCGGCGACGAAACTGCGGGTTTCAGCCACCCGGTTGAAGACCACGAAGCCGCTGAGGCTGTCCATGCTGCATTCCTGATTGCGGACATTGACGTCCTGGGTAAGCGGCATTGTACCCATCTTTTTCCATAATGCTTTTGGCTTGCAGACTGTTCGCCTCGTTTTCCAATCAAGGCATCTGCAATGTCCCAGACATCTTCCGCACCGCTGCTGGCCAACGGCAGCGAACGCTTGCCCACCAGTGGGCTGCTGGCGCTGGCTATGACCGGCTTTATCGCCATCCTCAGCGAAACCCTGCCGGCCGGCCTGCTCGACCAGATCGCCGATGGCATGCACATCAGCCAAGCCATGGCCGGGCAATGGGTCACGGCGTATGCCCTCGGCTCGTTGCTGACCGCCATCCCCTTGGTGACCCTGACCCAGGGCTGGTACCGCCGCCGTGCGCTGTTGCTGGCGATCGTGGGTTTCGTGTTGTTCAACGGGTTGACCGCCGTGTCGACTTCCAACACTTTGACCTTGGTGCTGCGTTTTTTCACTGGCGCCGCGGCCGGGCTGGCCTGGGGGCTGATTGCCGGCCATGCCCGGCGCATTGTGCCGGTGGCGTTGCAGGGCCGGGCCATGGCCATGGCAATGCTCGGCCAGCCCATTGCCCTGTCGCTCGGGCTGCCGATAGCCACCTGGCTGGGGGCGGGGCTGGGGTGGCGGGCCACTTTCGTGGTGGTCACGGTGGTGGCGCTGCTGCTGGTAGCCTGGGTACTGCGGTCGGTGCCGGACTACCCGGGGCATGCCGCTGGTAAACGCCCTGCGGCCCTGCAGGTGTTGCGCACGCCGGGGGTGTTGATCGTGCTGTTGGTAATCCTCAGCTGGATCCTTGGCCACAACATTCTCTACACCTACATCGTGCCACTGCTGGCGTCGGCCGGCATGGCTGCCGACATCGGTCCGGTGCTGATGGTGTTCGGCCTGGCGGCCATGGCCGGAATCGGCTTGGTGGGGCTGCTGGTCGACCGGCATCTGCGAACCCTGGTGCTGCTGAGCCTGGCCGGTTTTGCCTTGGCCACGCTGGTAATGGGGCAGGCGTCGCCGTGGGCGATGTACTTGAGCATTGCCTTGTGGGGCGTGACCTACGGCGGTGCGCCGACCCTCCTGCAGACTGCCTGCGCCGATGCTGCGGGCGAGGGTGGTGATGTGGCGCAATCGATACTGGTAACGGTATGGAACAGCGCCATCGCCCTGGGTGGGATCATTGGCGGGTTGTTGCTGAACGGGGCGGGGGTAGAGTGGTTTGCCGGGGTGGTGTTGGGGCTGATCGCGCTGGCCTGGCTGCTGGCTTGGGCTGGGCGTCGCAGTGGGTTTGTGTTGGGAGCCCGCTAGACGGGCAGTACCTGTCACAGCACTATCGCTGGCAAGCCAGCTCCTACAGAAGCTGCTCCGGTCTGTAGGAGTGGCCTGGTGTCTCGAAAGGGCTGCGAAGCAGCCCCAGGTTTCCAGCGCAAACGCACAAGTGCTGGGGCTGTTTTGCAGCCTTTCCGCGACACAAGGCTGCTCCAAAAGCCCGCGCAAGGCCAGGAAATTGATGTAAGGCAGTTGCCTTTAAAATCCCTGAGCTTCAGCGCAAGGTATTCTTGGTCAGCTCAACCTCGTTCATCAAGGCCTTGGCCAGTGTCGTGAGGTAATCGGCGGCGCCCAGGAACTTGTGGTCGTCCTCCATATCGCCTTCGCGCAGCAGGTGCTTGATATAGCTCAGCAGGATCGACACTTGCTCGTAGGCATCATCAATAGGAATGCCCGGCTGGACCCGCAGCAGATTGATCGGCGGGTTGCCGACCTCGAGGAAGGTCTCTGCGCCGATGGTGAGGATGACTTTGGGTTCGTCTGTCATGTCGTCACTCCTCTTCCTTTTCCTTTGCGCCGAACAGCCACGCATGTGAATGCGCTACCAGCGAGTGAGCGATTTCAGTTGCATGCAAGGCATTGCACAGGCCGGGCTCGCCAGCGTAAGTGCGGCAGTGTTCGTCGAGGGTATCGATAACGCCGCGTAGTAGTTCGATGACGTGGGCGAGGGCGTGGGGAGGGTAGATGTCGGATTTGACGGTGAAGAACGGGGTATTGACGGGACGGCGTGGTGAATTGGGGACGATCTTTTTCATTGTGTAATTCCAGCTTCTTAGCACAAAGGAACTACCACCCGAATCTTTCTCATGGATTTGAGGGTGGCAGCCGTACGCGGGTGTGAGAAAGCCGAGAAGAAGCTAGCAAAGACCCGGCCAGGCGAAAGCCCGCCCACGTACGGCCACCATAGAGGTGCTGCTAGCTTATCTGTCGGGTTCTCATGCCCGGTCACCGAAGCGACCCGGAAACGTTATCCGTGAGGTGTTTCCCCGACAACAGCGATAGTTCGGCAGCGCGCGTAGGATAATTCCTAAGCGGGTTCATTCTGAAGCATTTGGTTTCATGTTCAGAAATGTCTTACAGGATGGCTTTGTTGGCTGTGGGGTGTAGGGCGAGAGGTTGGAGTCAGGGCTACTATGTGTCCGGCACTACATTTTCAGCGCCTGTGAGATCGAGCGCCGCCCGCGCGGCGCTTCGCAGCACAAGGCTGCTCCTACATCTGTTTCTGGCCAGTAACGCCTGTGCCAACGCGCGCGATCGCCTTTTTTGTCCGGCACAATATCGAGGTCGAGGCGAAGGGGGCGCGCCTTTGCTTCAGAAGCGGCCTAGTGTCGCGATCGGGCCGCAAAGACCTCGCTGGCGGTGTTGATCAGTTTGGCCAGCTGACCCAAGGTATTTCCTCACCGCTGGCTTGAGTTGGGGGCGGCGGTACAGGATTTTTGGTGAAATGCCATACCGCCGCCTCCGCTTGTTTTTCGCACTTTAGCGATGGACGCTGCCGTCTGGTGTTAGTTCCTGAGATGTCATGGTTCTGGGTCACTTGCTGTCATGGATATTAATTAGCTTGAATTTCTCTGAAAGCTCAAGAATTCTCTCGATGAGTGCCTTGCTATTTAGTTTGATAAGCGGCGGGAGTTCGTCGAATTTTCCAAACACATTGGCTGGAATAAGCTGTCCCTTTGATACAACTAGGCGAATGTCGGGCCTGATCTCAGATACCTGCTTCCTTGGGGGTGGCCATGCTGAGTCTTCGTTTGGGAATGGAATATTTACGACTCTTGGCCATTCACCGCTCTCCATGGGCTTTCGTATGGTCAGGACATCTTGGTAAGATGTTAGATCAGCAAAGTCTGAAGCATTTAATAATATTTCTCTTGAGATTATAGGGAGAATTGCTATGTCGGGGTCTTGATATGCCCGGATATAGCCGTAAAGCGGCTCTCGTGTTGACAGTGGAACCGCGAATACGTCTCCGGTAATAATTCTAATTTTTTTCGATTTCATTTTGATAGGTGCCTTTCTGCACATTCTATATAGGTCGGTTTGTTTTTATTTCGATTCCCAATAGGGTTATTCTGTTTGGTCGCTCTGTCTCCGAGTTGAACCTTTTCCATGTGCTCAATGCCCCTTACCGCTGCATATGAGTCTGTAGTGTGTATGATAGTGACAGAACTTAGGTCAATTTTGCGGTGATGGCCACCGCTGAAACGTCTACTGAGAACGCTTGTTGGTACCCCGTAGCCTGAGCCTTTTCCTGTATAAATTAATGGATTTCCGTCTGCATCGGTATGTTTTGGGTCTGGAGCTTGATATACGATGTGAGTCTTGCCGTCATCGGCGCAGGGGTCAATCTCTATTGGGCAGCAAGAGGATACGGCTTTCTTCTTAAGCCCGTATGGGTCAATCCACTGGACTGGATTGACTGCAAAGATGAAGATGTTTAACCCGCCGGAGAAACCAATTGGATCTCTGCCTACAAAGCGGCCAATACTCGGGTCGTAATATCGATATCGGTTGTAGTGGAGCTTGGTTTCGATGTCGAAATACTGACCTTGGAAGCGGATATTGGTGTATCCATTCTCTGGCGGGTCGATACTGATCTGATCTGCTGTGGATCCCCAGGCTTTGTAGCTTCCCTTCCAAAATACCTGGCCGCTGGCGCCGGTAGTTTCCATTGGAGTGCCGAGCTGATCACACTGGTACCAGCCAAGAGTGTCAAACGGCTTCGGCGTTGGTTTTTCCTGCCATACCGGATCCCGGTTGATGTTATAGGGGAAATCATAGCTCGGCTGATGCAGCATCTCCTCAATATGATTCATCACTCCCTGTGCCACAGGAACGAAGGTCCCCGGTTCAAACACATAGTGCGTGGTCTTTCCCTTACCATCCCGACCGCGCTGCTCGAACGCCAGCGTATCGCCGTCCCAGATGAACAGCGTCAGATCGCAGCCCAGCTTTTCATCCAGCGCACGCCGCGCATTCTCGTTCCAGACCGGCCCTGCTTGTAACCGTTTGCGGTATTTCGAGCGTGAGTCCTTGTACACCCGGCGGCCTAACGCGTCATACCCGAACTCGACAACCAGCCGCTCATCCTCGTAGCGCCGCAGCCGGTCATACAGGTCCCAGGTAAACTTGCCTGTCTTGCCGTTCTCAATCCGCTCCTGCAGGTTGCCGCGCTCGTCGTACCGATACTGCGTGCCGCAGTAGCTGCGCAGCACGTTGTCCATCAACTTGTGCGGCGAGTGCGGATTAGGATTGGGTGGTGCCTCGGGGTCCAGCAGGTTGCTCGCCGGGTCGAAGGCGAAGGTTTCCTTCTCGTAATTGCGGCTGGCTTCAAGCAAACGGCCAACCGGGTCGTAGCGATAGTGCAGGTCGCCACGGTTCAGGTCGTCGATGTGGCACAGCTGGCCGGCTTCGTCGTAGCGGTAGCTGCGCGCCGCGATACGTCTGGATTCACCTTGGCGAACCAGTGTCTGCTCCAGCAACTGGCCATTCGGGCTCCAGGTCTGGCGCTGGACCAGGCCATTGCCTTGCACGCGGCCGATCTCCCGGTGCAGATCATCTCGCTCGTAGCTGATCAGCTCCTGGTCATCGAGCTTGAGCGCCAGAAGATGGCCGCTGCCGTAGGTCAGCCAACTGACCCGATGCCCATCGGGGCGGGTGGTGGCGATGCGTTGGTTGAGGGCGTCGTACTCATGCCTGAACACGGCAACCTGTGGCTTGACCAGATAATCCAGCCACTGATGCTCGCGCGTGTTGTTGCCGGCAGCATCGTAGAACCATTGCAGCCTGCAGGCCTCATTGTTGGCCGCCAGCAGGTTGCCATTGCCGTCATAGGCAAAGGTTTCAACCTCCCACTTGTCACCGCCACGCCGAGCGGCCTTGCGCTGGATGAGCCGGCCCATGGGGTCGTATTCGAAGTGCGTGGTCCGGTCGCCATCCACGCGGCGGGTGGGCAGGTTGCTGCTGTTGTCGTAGAGGTAGTGAGTGGTCTCTTTGTCGAAGCCGGTTTCCTTGAGCAGCCGCCCGACAGGGTCATATTTGAAGCTGGCTTCGCTGTTGTTCTCGTTGCGCAGGCGTACCAGTTGGCCGAGCTTGTTCCAGTGGTAGGTGAGGGTGGTGTCGTTGGCGTTGTGACGCTGGTGAATCAACCCTGCTTCGTTGTAGGTCCAGGCGGTTCGGCGATACAGGGCATCGGTATGGCTGAGCAAGCGGCCTTCGGCATCACGTTCGAAGCGTTCGGTGGTCTTGTCCGGGTGGATGAGCAACACCAGCTGACCTGCTTCGTATTGGTATTCGGTAACCTCGCCGGCGGCGTTGATCAGTTTGGCCAGTTGCCCCAACGCGTTGTATTTCCACTGCGTGGTCTTGCCTGAGCAATCGGTGTAGCTCGTCAGCTGGCCATCAGGGTTATAGGCCAACGTCTTCTCACCGCCGTTGGCGTCGGTGATGGCGATGGGCAGGTTGTCGCTGTTGTAGGTATAGAGGGTCTTGTTCTCCAGTGGGTCCTGGGTTTCGATGATGTTGCCGCGCTGGTCTTAATCGTACTTCCACAGGCCGCCCTCGGCATCGCGGGTCTTGAAGCGCTGGTCCAGGTCGTCGTAGGCGTGGTGGACGGTCGTGTAGTCCGGGCGGGTGTGCTGCAGTAGATTGCCGCGATTGTCATAGACGTAGTGGTCAGCGGTGCCATCAGTATGCACATGCTGGGTAACGTTCTTGTCCCTGTCACGGTACAGCCATTCTTCGTCACCATTCGGATGGATGATGCGGTAGGTGTAACCCAAGCTGTCGTAGAAGTGCTGGGTCTGGTTGCCGTTGGCATCGGTCACGCAGGTCAGGCGAACATCTGGGTCCCAGTTCAATCGGGTATCCAGGCTGCCGTCGTCGGCCCACTCGCGGATGGCCTTGGCGTCGGAGCCTTCGCCGGCCCATTCAAGGTTCATGCCCCGGCCCGTACGGTCGGTGTAGCGGGTGATCAGGTGATGGGCGTACTGGTAGGTCCATTGCGCGCCATGTTCGTCACGCGTACTGCACAGGTCGCCCTGGGCATCGAATTCATAGCCAGCGACTTGACGCTCTGGCTGGCCATCACGCATCAACCACAGGGCGACGATCCGGCCGTGATCGTCCAGTTGCGTGTGGATGTGCTGGTGGGCGGTTTCGTACTGGTAGGTCACCAGGTCGGACAGCACAGAGCGGTCGGCATGGCGGTGCTCATAGAACAGTGCGATGCGTGCACCGCCCTGATGCGAGATCAGCTCCAGCCGGAACTGGTCACCGTCGCGCACGTACACCTCATGCATCACATGCCCGCGCGCCAGCACCAGCTTGTCAGCCTCTGGTCGTCCGACCCACAGGTTTTCGATCGGGTCGTGGTGATGCTTGCTGACATCAGGCAAGGGGTAGTGCTGGCTACGGCCATCGATGCCGTGGTACACGAGCTCGTCCCCGGCCAGGTCGAAGCGGCTGGAGAACGGCGTGATCCAGCGGGCGCCGAACGGGCTATGGTCGTAGGCGCCTAGAGTCGAGCGATAGGTTCTGTTCCAGTTGATGGGAAACACGCCGGGTAGCGCGAAGTCCATGTGGCTGATCGTTTCGCTGCCCAGGGCAAAACTGATGCTGCATCCTGTGGCACCGGCGACCCCGGCTTTGCGGCAGTTGGGGTCGGCACGGGCAGGGCGTTGCCGCGCGGCTGCTTCGGTGCCGTTCTGTGGGTGAACGCGCCGCACTTGGGTGACCCTGCCGTCGACATTCACGTTGGCCCGCATCACTACAGGCTTGCGCTTGCTCAGGGCCAGCTTCAACGCATCCAGGATCGCCGCCAGGCTGCCTGGGGTGGCCTTGTTGCCGATCTGGGCGATCTTGTTACCTGCCATTCGGCCGAGGCTTTCCAGGCTGAGCGCAATGGGTTCGAGCAGTGCCAGCAGTTTTGGGTCCGGCCCCAGGCCAAGCTGGTCTCTGCTCAAGCCGTAGCCGGTTTTGCGTTTGGCGTAATCGGAGGCTTCGGCAACCAGGCCTAACCCCGGGAAGATAACGGTCAGGGCAGTGCTTTTGACGGTGCCGTCTGCGGCCGAGCGGATAAGGTCTGCGAAGAACTGGCAGATATCCACGACCTTCTGCGCAAAGCTGGCCAGGATGGTTTGTAACTGCCGGTCGATTTCCTTGACGAAGTTTTCCAGGTCGCCCCGGCAGACGTCGGCGAGGGCGTTTTCCATCGCGATCAGCAGGGCTTGGGCCATGCCGTCCTTGGAGGAAGCCCTCGCGGACTTCAACACCGGCCGCATCACTTTGCGAGCGGGACCCATGCCGGGTATCGGTGCAATGGCGAACAGGTTGATGCCAAGGCCAACCCAGTTGAACAGGTCGGCCCGGTATTCCGGAGTGCCCTGGACAAGGCTGATGATGTCCCCGATGGCGTCGGTGGCGGCGAATACCGAACCGGCGACGGGCATTACCTCCGCGACGGTGATGACGGTGCGCCAGTTGACCAGATGGCCGGTGAGGTCAGTCAGCCATTGCGCCAGCAATTCGGTGCTGGCGCCGACATCGTCCTGGTCGAAGGTCTCGGTGGGGGCGACGCCGCCGGAGCATTTATCCATGGTGGGTACCCCAGGTGACGGGATGAATCATCCAGGCTGGAGTGAGGGTATTTGGGGTAACGCGTAGAGTGTGTTGTGCGCTCATTAGTGTTCCTGCTGTTCATTCCATCGGGCAGGTGAACGCCGGCATGCAGCCTCCTGGCGCATGCGGGCACGTGTGGTGAATTGCACGGGGTGCAAGCACCGGACACTAACGAGGCAAGGGTTCCGGGTCGCTAGTCCGGCTTCCGAAAAATGTGTAGGAAAGTTCGACTCGTGACGTTACAGGGTGTTGGGGATGTAATAAGTGGTCACAGGCCGGTCTTTGAACCAAGCGATGTGATGGATGGCACCGGCTGCGCCGGTGTTCGCGGGTGAACCCGCTCCCACATCGACCGTATCGGTTTCAAGGTTTTAGGTAAGGCAGTCGCTCTTCATGCATGGCGCATGCCCAGCGCAAACAGCCGCCATGGAGGTAGAATCCCCCCTGGACAAACGATTCAGAGGTCGACGCGGTGGAGTTGCAGCAGGGCTTTGTCCTGACCCGACATTGGCATGACACGCCCGAAGGCACCTGCGTGGAATTCTGGCTGGCCACCGACCAGGGGCCACGACAACTGCGCCTGGCGCCACAGGTATCGGTGGCATTCATCCCCCAGGCGCAGAAAGCACATGCGCGGGTGCTGCTGGCCAACGAAGCCGGTGTCGAGTTGCGGCCGCTGCAGCTGAAGGACTTTGACCAGCGCCCGGTGCTGGGCCTGTACTGCCGCCAGCACCGGCAACTGATGCAGTTGGAGCAACGCCTGCGCACGGCCGGTATCGAGGTGTTCGAAGCCGATATTCGCCCGCCAGAGCGCTACCTGATGGAGCGCTTCATCACCGCCCCGGTGCAGTTCACCGGCCAACCGGATGCCCAAGGCGTGTTCTGCGATGCCCAGCTCAAGCCCCTGCCGGGTTATCGCCCGCCGCTGCGCCTGGTGTCGCTGGACATCGAGACCAGCGAGCGGGGCGAGCTGTACAGCATTGCCCTGGAAGGCTGTGGCCAGCGCCAGGTGTACATGCTCGGGCCGGCCAACGGCACGGCTGATGACCTCGACTTCGACCTGCACTACTGCGCCGACCGCGCCGACATACTGGCCTGCCTCAACCAGTGGATGGCCGAGCACGACCCGGATGCAATCATCGGCTGGAACCTGATCCAGTTCGACCTGCGCCTGCTGCATGAGCACGCCAAGCTGCTGCAGGTACCGCTGGCATTGGGGCGCAACGGCGCGCCGATGACCTTGCGCAGCCATGCCGGTGGTGGCCACGTGTTCGCTGATGCCCCGGGGCGGCTGCTGATCGACGGCATCGAGGCGCTGCGCTCGGCGACCTGGAGCTTCCCGTCGTTCAGCCTTGAAAGTGTCGCCCAGACCTTGCTCGGTGAAGGCAAGGCCATCGACACGCCGTACCAGCGCATGGATGAAATCAACCGCCGCTTCGCCGAGGACAAGCCGGCTTTGGCGCGCTACAACCTCAAGGATTGCGAGCTGGTGACGCGCATCTTCGCCCACACCCGCCTGCTCGAATTCCTGCTGGAGCGGTCTTCGGTCACCGGCCTTGCGGTGGACCGCAGCGGTGGTTCGGTGGCCGCGTTCTGCCACTTGTACATCCCGCAGATGCACCGCCTGGGCTTCGTCGCCCCCAACCTCGGCAGCCGCCCCGACGAGGCCAGCCCCGGTGGCTTCGTCATGGATTCACGCCCGGGCCTGTACGACTCGGTGCTGGTGCTGGATTACAAGAGCCTGTACCCGTCGATCATTCGCACCTTCCTGATCGACCCGGTGGGGCTGGTCGAAGGCTTGCGCCTGCCCGACGATGAACACTCGGTGGAAGGCTTCCGGGGCGGGCGTTTTTCCCGTAGCGAGCATTGCCTGCCGGCCATTGTCGAGCGGGTATGGCAGGGCCGGGAAGCAGCCAAGCGCGAGGGCAACGCGCCGCTGTCGCAGGCGCTGAAGATCATCATGAATGCCTTCTACGGAGTGTTGGGTTCGAGCGGCTGCCGCTTCTTCGACCCGCGCCTGGCTTCGTCGATCACCATGCGCGGCCACCAGATCATGCGCCAGACCCGTGCACTGATCGAAGCCAGGGGCTACGAGGTGATCTACGGCGATACCGACTCCACCTTCGTCTGGCTCAAGGGCGCCCACGGCGAGGAGGCTGCAGCACGCATTGGCCGCGAGCTGGTGGCGCAAGTCAATCAGTGGTGGCGCGAACACCTGCGCGAGCAGATGAACCTGGAAAGCGCGCTGGAGCTGCAGTTCGAGGTGCATTACCGGCGCTTCCTGATGCCAACCATCCGCGGTACGGACGAAGGCAGCAAGAAGCGCTATGCCGGGCTGGTGCAGCGGGCCGATGGCAGCGAGCAGATGGTCTACAAGGGCCTGGAGTCGGTGCGTACCGACTGGTCGCCGCTGGCCCGGCAGTTCCAGCAAGCGCTGTACGCGCGGATCTTCCGTGGTGAGCCGTACCGCGACTACGTGCGTGACTACGTGCGGCAGACGCTGGCCGGTGAACTGGACGCGTTGCTGGTGTACCGCAAGCGCCTGCGCCGGCCGCTGGCCGACTATCAACGCAACGTGCCCCCCCATGTGCGCGCTGCGCGCCTGGCAGATGACTACAACAGCCGCCTGGGCCGGCCAAAGCAGTACCAGCGCGGCGGCTGGATCAGCTACCTGATGACCACCGCGGGGCCCGAGCCGCTGGAGAACCCACAGGCGCCCATCGATTACGATCATTACCTGAGCCGCCAGCTGCAGCCGGTGGCCGATGCCATCCTGCCGTTCGTGGGGGATGATTTCGCTGCGCTGACCGATCGCCAGCTCCTGTTGTTCTGACGCGGTGGTACCTGGCTAACACTCGCTGGCCAGTGGCAGCTACTAGTTTCGCACCTCCTTTTACCCTGGAGGCGCGACATGCAGAACCGTCTGAATCCGACCCGAGCATTACCCACCACCCTGGACCTGGAGCGAGGCTTTCAGGACGGCATCCTTGCCCGCCGCTTGCCGGCCTGGCTGAGCGGGGTGCGCCTGGCAAGCCCCGACAGGGCGTCGCAGTCGCATTTTTCGGTCACAGCAGAACAACTGACGACGCTGCTGCAGGCCCTGCAAGACAGTTTCGACTGCCGCCAGCGCCTGCAGCGCCAACTGGCGCCGCTGCAAGGCATTCACGCGTTCTGCAAACCGCTGCTGCAGCGGGCGTTGCAGGAGAAACTGCATTCCCTGCACGACCCGGATACGTTGTTCTACCGCCACACCTACTTCACCGTTTCGCCTGATCCCGAACTGGCCACAGGCCACTTGGCGCAACAGGAAGAGAATCACTACGACATCGCACTTGTCGACGCTGCACTGGCCAATTTCACCGAGGATGAAGCGAGACCGGGCAACCTGCCGCGTAGCGACTGCCTGGTGGATGCGGCGGGTTTGATGGTGCCGGGGGTGAGCGCGCCGGCGTTGGCCAAGATGTGCCGCCAACTGGACCTGGGGGGGCGTTACCAAGAGCACCTGGATACCGTTCTGTACCCGCCCGCCAAGGGGGCCGAGGGCCTGCAAGCCACGCTCAAGGCGCAGCTGGTGTCGAACATGCAGGTAGATGCCTTCAAGGCAATGACCGAGGCGGCCCTGACCCGTGCAGAACTGGCTCTGATCCTGGGGTTGTGCAACAGCGGCGCACCTGGCAGGTTCGAGGGCGACCCAGTCGCCGCCAGGCGTCTGCAAGCCTTTGGGTGCACGCTGGAGCAGGTCATCGTGCTGCATGTCACCCGCACGACACTGGGTTTTACCAGCACCAGACGCGTGCTGGTGTACCTGCCCGGCGACCCGGTCAGCCCCTGGTGTGCCGCGCCAGATCTCGACACGTTTATTCGCAGGACCTTGGGCAAACGCCTTGCCGACCCTCAGTACCAGCGTTTCTTCAGGCGTTTCGTGCGCCTGCGGGATCAGGCCGGTTTTTTTACCCGGGTTACCGACGAACTTGCGGATGTGACCGAAGCAGTTTCGCGGGATATGGAGCAGCACCTGGCTGATTGTAATTTGCCCTTGTTCGACCATCAGGCACAGGCGCGTATCGATGTGATCAAGGATGACGCGGCGTTCATCGCGGTACCGGTGCGCATGATCGACAGCGGCGTTCAACAGGCACAGCGTGAACGTCTGGTGGCCAGTGCCTGGGCTGGGGCAGGGGTAGTGGGGGTGTTCGTGCCGGCCATTGGTGCGGTGATGGTGGCTGCCATGGCTTGGGACATGCTCAAAAACGCATTCCATGCAGTGGAAAGCTGGCGAGAGGACGATACCCGTGCTGCGGTCGAGCACCTGTTGAACATCGCCAGGACGCTCATCACGGTGGGTATCACCTCCGTGCTGGCCGGCGCGGTGATGCGTAAGACCGACCTGGTCGAGCAACTGGTCACGGCGCGGCTCGAGGATGGCAGCGAAAAGCTCTGGCGCTTCGACCTGGCCCCTTTTCGCACCGAGCCGCCAGCGCTGCAAGCTCAGCCCGATGACGAGGGTGTGTATCGCCTGGGTGAGCGTCGCTGGGTGAACATCCAGGGCTACTTCTACGAAGTGGTACAAGGCGACGACGATCAATGGCGCATGCTGCCCAGGCAAGGGCACGGGCCCCAGTTGCGCCACAACGGCGCCGGTGCCTGGCGGGTATGGTGCGAGCAGCCGGTGGAGTGGGATGACACGCACGCCATGTTCCGGCGGCTGGGCGGTGAGTTTCAGCAACTGGAAGGCGACCAGATCGATCACGTGCTGGCCATTCATGGGATGGAACCGGACGACTTGCGCGGCTTGCATGTCTGCGGGCAGGCGGCGGATGCCTGCCTGGTGGACACCGTCAGCCGGGTCAGGCTGGCGAATCGCATCAAGGTATTGGTCAGCCAGCTGCGCGCAGGCGGGGCGGTGACCGATACGGCACTGCTTGCCCGGGCACAGCGCTGGCAGGATACAGAGGGTGTGGCGAATGACGAGCTGGCCGATTACCTGTGGAACCGTCGCCGTTCGTTGCTGGGGCAGTTGTACTACGAACAGTACCCGGTGACCGGCGATACGCAGGCGTTACAGCGCGATTTTGCCAGCCTGCACCGGCTGGCAGCGGAACACCTGCTGGCTACGGCAAGCCCGGACGACCTGTGGATCTCGGCTGCGGCACTAGTCAAACGTATTCGCTGCATACGTGTACACGAAGCCTTGGTGTTCGATACGCCGCAAACCCTGGACCTTGCGCGCTTCGCCCTGGGCATGCTAGACCGCATGCCTGGCGTGGACATCGGTCCGCACTGGCAATTGTTCGACGGTGACGCCGGTACGCCACTGCTCGGCACCCATGGGGGCGGGCGGCAGTTGCAGCTCAGGTTCCGGGACGGCCTGTTCCATCTCAGCGATGACCAGGGGCCGTTGGGCGCAGCGGGGGAGTTGTTCCAGCAGATAGCCAGCGGCTATACCCGTGAGCAGCGCGCGGCACTGGCCATTGGCAAACCGTTCGCCTTGCAGCTACGCAGCGAGCTGGCGCGGCGGGTGGCGCAACAGCGGGAAGTGATCGCCGAAGTGCTAGGCATCAGGCCCTCGAACGGCGCTGTGTTCTTGCCGCAACGCCTGGCCAACGGCCGCATCGGCTACCCGTTGAGTGGCTGGCGCCAGTGCCTGGGCCTGGACCGGGCTGTGGTCAGGAACCTGGCCGCCGAGCTGCGTGACCTCTACCCGGGCTTCGACGATGACGAAGTCGAGCACTGGCTGGAACGGTTGCGGGCGTCGCAACGTGACCCCGCCACGGAGCTGGCCGAGTTGAAACAACAGCTGGGCACGTTGCGTCAGACCCTGAAGGGCTGGCAGGTGGGTACGGTCAAAGCCTGGGCCTGGAAGGCGCGTCGCGAGTTCGCTCGAGGCCTCGTTGACTGTTGGCGCTACCTGGTGCCCAGACAGCTGGGGGCTGTCGAGGCAGACCGGGGCTATTTGCTGAGTTGCTACAGCAGTGACCTGGATGCGCTTCCGGCTATCCCGGCGACGGTCAGCTTCGCGCATGTGTCGGACCTGGCATTACGGTCACTGCAGATAAACACCGTGCCGGATACGTTTCTGCACGCCTTCTCCACGTTGAGAACGCTGAATATCACCAATTGCCGACTGCGTACGCTGGCGTTGACCCAGGCCATGGCTGAGCGCCTGCAGGTGCTGGACCTGTCGAACAACCAGATCGGGCCCGAGGGCGGCATGCCGGCCCTGCTGCAGGCCTGTCGCTCGCTGGTTTACCTCAACCTGTCCCACAACCCGTTGCGCACTGCGCTGTCAGTGGCAGGCCTGCCCCGGCTCAATGCCCTGATGCTGCGGGGGACGCAGTTGACACAGATGCCTGCCGGGGTCGTGGAAGCGCCGCACCTTCATACGTTGGACGTGAGCCACAATGCGATCCGCACCTTGCCCTACGGGTTCTATCGCTCGTACTTGTGGCACGCGGGGCGGGTCCGGCTGGCGGGCAACCCGTTGCTGCTTGACCAAGATAGCTGGAATGAGGTGCTCGAAGACCAGGTGCCGACGATGCTGCGCTGGGTCGACCTGGTGTCCCCCGCTAAACGAGATCGCATGGCCGATATCTGGGGCAAGCTCAATGGCCAGGAGGCGTCGAGAGACTTCTTTCACCTGCTGCAGCGCTTGACCAGTTCGGCCGATTTCCAGCAGGAATTCCTGGCCCGCTACCTGGCACTCAGGGTGCTGCGCATGCTGGTGTCCATGAGCGAACAACCACTGTTGCGCACGGAACTGTACGCGCATGCGCTGACCGAGCACTGCCAGGACAATGCAACATTGCGCTTCAGCGACCTGGAAGTACGTGTGCGCAAATGGAAAGCACTACACGGCAGCGTGGGCGAAGACCCGGAGCGGGCGCTGTTGCATCTGGGCGGGCAATGCTGGCGACTGGATACCCTCGACCAGGTAGGCGGCCTGCACGCCGTGCGTGCCGGCCGGCCTGATGAGTCACTGGAGTTCGCACTGGCCTACCGGCTGGCGCTGGCCGACGACCTGGACCTGCCTGTCGAGCACGACGAAATGCTCAACCCCGGCGTTGCCAACCTGTCGCGGCAGGATATCGACGCCGCCGCGCAGCTGGTGCGGGTTGCCCAGTCCAGGGACGCGCTGGTCGATTATCTATCGACCACACCGTTCTGGAAGGAGCACCTGGCACGCGCCTTCGCTACGCGCCTGAGTACGCCGCACTTCTTTCATGCCGAACTGGAAGGGCTGGTCGAGCGCGACGCAGCGCAAGCGGACATCGACCGGCTTCAGGATCGCGTGCAACAGTGGGAACTCAATGTGACCAAGCAACTGACACGGGAGGCAATGGGCCGCCACCTGGCGGTTGTGATGATACCGGTGGCTGCGCCCAGGTAGCATTACCTGACCTGACCTGACCTGACCTGACCTGACCTGACCTGGCAGCTGCAGCCGGTGGCCGATGGCATCCTGCCGTTCGTTGGCGACAGTTTCGAAGGGGTGACCGGCCAGCAGCTGGCGCTGTTCTGAAGGGGTGGTAGCTATCTAGCTAATCGCTTGCCGAGCCTGCGTCTAATGTCGGGCCTTTGGATCAGCCCGAGGCGCAACAACGTGACTACACCCCGCCAGGAACTACCGCCAACTGCCGATACGCTGGCCATGGAGCAGGCTTATCAGGACAGCCTCATCGTCAAGCGGCTGCCCAGATGGATTCTCCGGCTGCGTATCGTATCGCCGACCGAGCAGAACATACCGGTCAACGGTTTGTATGAATCACAGCATGCTGCATTGCGCGATGCGTTGAAAGACAGCCTGGCCTGTCGACAGTGGCTGGCAAAGGAGCTTGCGCGAATCGAGGGTATCGACCATTTCGTCAAGCCGTTGCTTCAACGTGCCATGCAAAAAGAATTCGGCATCCGGGAAAATGTAGATGGCATGTTTTTCAGGCGTTGGTACACCTACACAGCTCCAAGCCAGGGCACTGTGTGGGGGCGCTACCCGGTAGCGGACAAGGACTATTTCGAAGTGCCGTTGATCGAGGCGGCACTGGACAACTTCACGCCCGGCGAGGGGCGAAACGAACAGCACAAGGACAACTGCATCGTCGACAGCCTGTCGCAACGGCTCACCTCACCAACCGCACCTGCCTTCGCACGCGTGTGCCGTCAGCTGGATCTGGGCAGGCGCTATCAAGAGCATCTGGACACCGTGCTCAAAGCACCGAGCACCCAGGCGCGCGGCTGGCGCAGCATGGCTTCGACGCTTGCCCAACTGTACAGCTCGGTCATGTTGATCGATGCGTGCAAGGCCAAAAGCGATGGAATACTGAGTGCCGCCGAACTGGACCTGGTGCTGGACCTGTGCAAGAACGGACGGCTCGGCACGTTCTACGAATCGAAAGTGGTGGCCCGGCAACTCAAGGCGTTCGGCTGTGATTTGCAACAGATCGTGATACTGGAGGTACTTCACGAAGGTTGGCTGTTCAACGCCAGCCGCAAAGTCATTGTCTACATTCCTGATGACCCCAATGGCCCCTGGAGCGTAAGCCCCGATCTGGAAAGCTTCACCCGCAAGGTACTGGGCAAGCGTCTGCGGGATACGCGCTATCAGTCGTTCTTCAGGCGTTTTGTACGACGACGTGACAGCCAGCAGTTCTTCTGCAAGGTTGCCAAGGAACTGGTGGACGTTGCCGATTGGGCAACTCGGGAAATGGACCAGCACATGCAGGACTACCCGCTGCCTTTGTTCGAGCACCTTGCCTCCGCGCGCATTGCTCACATCAAGGATGATGCCGCGCTTATAGCCACGCCCGTGTCAGACCTGGATCGCCAGGCCCAGGAAGCACATCAGCAAAGGTTGGCTGCCGAGGGATGGACATTGGCCATGGTGGCGGGCGTGTTCGTCCCCGCACTCAATACACTGCTGCTGGCGGTAATGATCTGGGACCTGCTGGGCGAGCTGTTCCAGGCGGTGGAAGACTGGCGCGAGGGTGATACCAATGCAGCAATGGACCATTTGCTCAGCGTAACCAAAGACCTGGCCGTGGTTGGTGCCACCGCTGTGATATGGCGGGAAGCTAGTCGGGCCTGGGCCAAATTGGACCGGTGGTTGCCAGCGCGCCTGGAAAACGGGACCCAGAAACTCTGGAATGGAGACCTGCTACCGTTCCGTAGCGCTGCTCCTCCCGCTGGGGCGGTGGCCGACGCCATGGGCATCTACCGTGCACAAGACAGAAGCTGGATGCTCATGGACGGCCGTTACTACGAAATCGTCCAGCGCGCAGATGAAGAGTGGCAACTGGCGCCACGAGGTGGCCATGGACCTTTGTTGCGTCATAATGGCGCCGGTGCCTGGCGGCTTTGGACCGAGCAACCTGCCAGCTGGACAGACAAGCACTGGATGTTCCGCCGCCTGGGTGAGCGTTTCGCTCGCCTGGATGATGAGCAGATTGACCAGGCCATGGCCCTCCATGCCCTGGATACAGATCATCTTCGGGCGTTGCATGTGTACGGCCGGCCGCCTGAGGCCGAGCTGGTCGATACCGTAGAGCGGCTGCTGATCGACCGCCGGCTGCGGGCCCTGCTGAACGAACTGCAGCTTGGGCGAGTGCCAGAGGACGCGCTGTTGCTGGCGGAGGCGCGCGCCTTGTCGGGTGTCACCGAGCTCGACGGGCCAGCATTGGCAGCGCAGGTCTCGACAAGGCGGCGCCAGCTGTTTCAACTGGTGTATGACGGGCAGCAGGAGCCAGACGATGCGGCGGTGGCTACGTTGCGCAGGGCATTCCCGAGCCTGCATCGCCGAGCGGCGCGCGAGCTTGTGGATGGGCTCTCGGCAGAAGGTGCAGAGTTTCAGGAACTGGTCAGCGGCACGGTGCCGTTTCGCCTGGTCGAAAGGGCCAGGCTAAGCGTACTGCGCATACGTGTTGCGCGCGCCTGCGAGGCGCTGTTCATCGATACGCCCCAGACCTTGGACCAGGCCAAGGTCGCACTGACTCTGCTGGAGACTCTGGATGTCGGTAGGGTCAGACCGAGCTGGCGGCTGTACGACGGCGATAGCCCGCGGCCGATAATGACTACCGCTGGCGACAGGCAGAACTACAGGTTGGTGCATTACAACGGGCGGTTCGAACTTGAGGACGCGCTAGGCCTCGAGCTGCGCGGCCCCGGCGAGCTGTTCGAGACCTTGGCGGATGCGTTTGCCCCGGCTGATCATGCGGCACTCGGTATCGATGAGCCCTACGGCCCGGGCTTGAGAGCAGTGTTGGCCCGGCAAATGCCCGGGAACAGCAAGGTTATCGCTCAGGTGTTGGGCAAAAGCCCTCGACAGCCATGGTTGCTGACGCCAATGCGCCTGGAGGATGGCAGGGTCGGCTACCCGCTGGGTGGCGGCCTGGGGCGCGTTGCCCGGCCTGCATCTCGACCCCGGGCGTTTGAGGCGCGTCTGCGTGATCTTTACCCAGCGTACAGTGATGAGCAGATCGAAGCCTGGCTGACCACGTTGCACGCTTCGGGGCGCGATACCGACACTGAGCTCGGTATGCTCGAAGAGCAGGCACGCCGATTGAACGAGCACCTGAAAGACTGGACGCTGAAAGGGGTGCTGGCCGGTGAGCGAACCGAGCGCAAGCGGTTTCGCAAAGCAATCATGCAATGCTGGCGGGAACGGGTGCCCGATCAGGTTACCCCTGAGAATCAACGGCTGTCTGTAACTTGGCACTACAGCGGGCATGACCTGCGCTCATTGCCTGAATTGGGGCCACATTTCACCTTCCCGCATGTTACCGAACTTTCCCTGCGCAGCCTGCTGCTGGAGGAGGTGCCGGAGCGATTCCTGCTTTCATTCCCCAATCTGACGTCTCTGGAACTGAGCTACAACCGGTTGCGACGGCTGCCAGGCAGTCTGACGTTGCTTAATGAACTGCACATACTCGATTTGTCCGGCAATCGCATTTCGCTGGATTTGCCTCAAGCTCAAGTGCTGTCGCTCTGCCGACGGTTACGTTACCTGAATCTTTCGGACAACCGATTGAGCATGACCTTTTCGGTGGCTCAGATGGACCAGTTGGCCGAGCTGCGCTTGCGCAATACAGGGTTGGCATTACTGCCCGAGGGCATCATGGAGTGTGAGAGGCTGTACATGCTCGACGCTTCCAGCAACGTCATCACCTCGTTGCCCCCTGACTTCACCCAGTCCCGGTTGTGGCAGACCGGCTACGTGGCGCTGTCAGACAATCCCGTGTCGGTGCACCAGACTGAAGCGGTGCAGGAGGCCTGGGAAATTCCGGAGACTAGTTCAGTCCCTTACAAGCTGCGTTGGTTGGACCGGCTGGACGGTGAAAAGCGCCAAGATCTGGGTAGCCTGTGGGTCAGCATCGAGCAGATGGATGGGGTGACGAACTTCTTGCAGCTGCTGGCACAGCTCACGCGCTCGAAAGACTTCCTTCATCCTCGATATGGGGAAATGCTGGCTTCACGCGTTTTGGCCTTGATGGAAAAGCTCCTTGATTCACAAGCACTGGCCAATGAAATCTTCGCCAATGCATTGATCGAGAACTGCGCCGACAACGCTACGGTGGTCTTCCAGCAGCTTGAAATCCGCTGTCTTGTGTGGGCTGCCGAGCAGGCTGCCCCTTCTGGTCGCAAGGAGCGAGCATTGGTGAAACTGGCACGGCAGTTGTGGAGGCAAAAGGAGGTTGACTTCATCGCCTTTCGCGACGCTGAGGCCGTAGGTGCGGGCAATGAGTCGATTGAATGGGCGCTGGCCTATTCGATCCGCTTGCGCGAGGACCTGGACCTGCCTGACAACGCGCGGAGCATGCTCCACGCGGGGATCCCGCGCCTTAACGACGTGTCGGTGGCGCGCGTGAGTGATGAGATAAGGCGTAACGAGACAGAGGAAACGGTCGCAGCGTGGATGCTCCAGCAACCGTTCTGGAGAAATTTTCTCGAGAAACGTTACGTATACGAACTGGAAGTGCCGCCAAGGTTTCAGAGCCAGTTGGCAGAGGATGCCAGCGCCGAGGACACCGACAGGTTGATGGCGGAAAGCAGGCAGTGGACCGAGGAGACCGAGCTTCAATTGACCATCAAGGCTCTGCAACGGCCGGCATGACAAGGGCGCGTTGGACTATGCTCAAGCTACAAGTGACAGAGGTACTTTTTCGGCTCGGGAAGGGGAATGATCTCACTTGGTAACCGCCGGTTACTGTTCATTGAACATGGAGGCCTCTGGGTGGTTTACGCTCGCTCGTCGGATCTTTCGCTCTGATCTGTAGTCTTCTGGTTTATCGAGAGAATAAGGAGATACGCATGCTCGTCCGGTCATTGACCCTCGCCACCTTGCTCGCGCTTGTCGGCCCTGTGTTTGCCGCCGACAGTGACGCGCCGCTGGCCAAGGAACTGGGCAAGGCCAGGCCCTTGGTTGTCATTGCGCCCAGCAGCGCCGACCCGACGTTGCGGGGGTTGAACGAGGCCCTCAAGGACCCGGCCACCCAGGCCGCCTTCAAAGAGCGCAATCTGGTGCTCTACAGCGTTGCCAACATGATGGGCAAGCGTGAGGACAAGAACCTCGAGCAGCAGACCACCATGGCCCTGATCCGCGAGTTGAAGCTGGGTGCCAGCAAAGGCACCAAGGTGATCCTGGTGGGCAAGGACGGCGAGCGGCACATGCTCAAGGACGACGAGGAGGGCGGAGCCATCGATCCGCAGGTGATCTTGAAGGCGGTCGATGAACTGCCTGCCAGCGAAAAGGCCGTGACGGCACCCGAGCCTGTGGCTGCCGCGGTACCGGAAGCAAAAGCCAAGGACAGCAAGCCTGCCAAACCCGCCAAGCCGGCCGCGCCACCCAAGCCGCTGGAAGACTGACCCGGCACAACGGCCCCAACGCACCTTGGGGCCGCTGTGTATCCCTCTGTATCTGCCCACGCCGCAGACCCATTCCCATACAAAACTGCATCCCGCGCGATACATCCACGACATACCGCAACGGCCTAATGGCTCCACATTCCAACCACAGTGGAGCGACACCATGACTCAAGTACGAAACACTCTCGGCCTGCTCGGCGCAGCCCTGATCGGCAGCATGGCATTGAGCAGCAGCGCCTTCGCCGTCGAGCCGTTGGCCCAGGGTTCCCAGCTGGCTTCGGCCAAGGTGGCCGGCGAGGGCAAGTGTGGTGAGGGCAAATGTGGTGGCAGCGCCAAGGCCTCCCAAGGCGAAGGCAAATGCGGTGAGGGCAAATGCGGCGCCAGCGCCAAGGCCGGTACCGAAGGCAAGTGTGGCGAGGGCAAGTGTGGTGATGCCTCGTTCGCCAAGACCGACAGCAACCACGACGGCAAGGTCTCGCGCGACGAGTTCCTGGCGGTGGCCAAGGACCGTGCCGGCGACTTCGACAAGATCGACAGCAACCATGATGGCTTCATCTCCGAACAGGAGGCCGCGGATCACCTCAAGGCGATCTACCAGGCCAATGGCAAGGCCATGCCCGAAGGCTTGTTCAGCCACCTGACTGGCAAGTCCTGACCTTCTACCCCATGAACCGCGCAACGCCCCTCCTGCTGGTCAGGCGGGGCGTTGTGCCTGTTGCGGAGAGCTGTTCATGCACCCCACATCTTTATCCTCTGTTCCCTTACAGGCAGGGCTTGGCCTGCGCCGTGGCCTGTTGCCGGAACTGCTGGCCCTGGAACCTGGCACCGTGGACTTTCTCGAATGCGCACCGGAAAACTGGATTGCCGTGGGTGGTGCCTATGGCAAGGGCCTGGCGCAGTTGGCCGAGCGTTTCGCCATTACCTGCCACGGGCTGTCGTTGTCGCTGGGTGGCAGCGAGCCGCTGGACCGCCATTTCCTTGGCCAGACCCGCCAGTTTCTTGATCGCCACCAGGTGCGTCTGTACAGCGAGCACCTGAGCTACTGCAGCGATGACGGGCACCTGTACGACCTGATGCCCATTCCATTCACCGACGAAGCGGTGCGCCATGTGGCTGCGCGGATTCGCCAGGCCCAGGAACACCTGGAGCGGCGTATTGCCGTGGAAAACATCAGCTATTACGCCGCGCCGTACCAGGCGATGAGCGAGCTCGACTTCATCCGTGCGGTACTCGAGGAGGCCGACTGCGACCTGCTGCTGGACGTCAATAACGTCTTCGTCAATGCCTGCAACCACGGTTACGACGCCCGCGAATTCCTTGCCGGCTTGCCCCAGTCGCGGGTGACCGGCATGCACGTGGCTGGCCATTACGATGAAGCGCCGGACCTCAAGGTAGACACCCACGGGGCTGCGGTGAAGGAAGATGTGTGGGCGCTGTACGCGGTCGCCTGTGCGCGCTTCGGTGTGCAACCGACCGTGCTCGAGCGTGATTTCAACTACCCGCCGCTGGCCGAGCTGCTCGCTGAAACGGCGCGCATCCGCACTGCGCAGCGTGCTTCGGGAGGGCATGCAAATGAATGAGACCCTGCGTGAGCAGCAGTACACCTTGGCCCGGCACCTGCGCGACCCACAGCGCCATGCGCCACCGCCGGGTGTGGAAGCCCGGCGCCTGAAGGTTTATCGAGAGTTGTTCTACGGTGCTATCGAAGGTTTGCTGGCCGGCAGTTTCCCAGTGATGCGCCAGGCATTGGGCGAACAGCGCTGGCATGCCCGAGTGCGAGATTTCTATGCCAATTACCGCAGTCAGACACCGTTGTTCACCGAGATTGCCGAAGCGTTCGTCGATTACCTGCAAGGCATCGAGCTGGACGCGCCCTGGCAGCTGGAGCTGGCCCACTATGAGTGGGTCGAGGCGCAGTTGTATCTGAGCGATGCCGAGGACCCGGCCCATGACCCGGCAGGCGACCTGCTGGAAGGGGAGCCGCTGTTGTCGTGCGTGGCGCGGGTGTTGGCCTATCGTTGGCCGGTGGAACGTATCGGGGCGGATTACCAGCCAGCGGTCGCGCCAGCGGCGCCGACCTTGTTGCTGGTTTATCGCGATGGGCAGTTGAAGGTGCGCTTCGCGCGCCTGGCGCCGCTGGCGTACCGGTTGCTGGCACTGGAGCAGGGCAGTGGGCGGGCGCGGTTGGAGGCGCTGGGAGGTGGTGTGGAAGAGGGGTTGGCGTTGCTGGAGGGATTGCGCGAGCAGGGGGTTATCGTCGGTACATGTTGAGTGCGGCACGGGGGGCGCCTTGCGCCCCTATCGCGACACAAGGCCGCTCCTACAGAGGTACGCGATCCCTGTAGCAGCGGCCTTGTGTCGCGATGGCCTGCAAAGCAGCCCCCGGCTATATCACTTGGCGAACCGCCCTCTGAGCCAATGATCCAGGCTCAACCGCCCAGCCCCTTTCAGCAGCAGTGGCAGCAACGCCACCAGGTAGATCAGCGGCAACTTGAAGTTGCCAAAGCCCTGGTCGGTAATCGCATACCCTTGGGCCAGCTCGGCCAGGCTCGACCAGTGCGCCGGCCAATGCACCGCGGCGATCGCCACAACGGTCACCACCATCAGCCCCAATGAGGCCAGCCGGGTACCCAGCCCCAGCAACAGCAGTAACGGCAGGGTCAGCTCCGCCCACATCGACAGCTGCCAGTTCAGCTCTGCAGGCAGCAGGTTGAAGGGGAACGGGAAGTTCGCTTGCAGGTCGGCGAACCAGTTGCTGCCATTGAATTTCTCCCAGCCGGATTCGAAAAATTCCCAGGCCAGGAACAGCCGCAACGGCAGGTCGGCGCTCCAGATACCGAAACGGTCGAAGGTGGTCAGGGTGCGGGTCAAGGTGGTCATGCTGGTTTTCTCTCTTCAGGAAGGGCACGTGCGTTACGGCGTTGCTGGCGGGCCAGCTTGGCGGTGAGCTTGACGGCGATGGCGCTGAACATCAGGGCGAACGCCAGCGGGTACCAGCCCCCCATGGGGATGCGTTTGTAGAACGACAGGCAGAACACCGCGGCCAGTACCCACATGCCGGTGCTGTGCAGGGCCTGCCAGGCGCGGCCACCCAACAGGCGCATGGGGGCCTTGAACGAGGTGATGGTGAGTAGCAGCAGGAACAGGTAGCCAAGGGTGCCGGGCAGGCTGGAAGTGAGCGTGCGGCCGGCCCAGAACAGCTCGGGGAATTGCTGGGCGTAGCGGTAGATCAGTACCCCATGCACGGTGTGGGAAAAGGCGAATGCCAACCCCAGGTAGCGCCGTTCCTGCAGGATGCGGCGGCTGCTGGTGCCTGGCAGCAAGATCACCAGCGACGAGGCCAGGAAGGCCAGCAGGAATAGCGCGAAGGAGCTGCGCGCAGTGGCACGGATTGCGCTGCGCAGGCCGTCCGGATCAGGTTGGCTGGCCAGCACCACGGCGGTCATCGCCAGGGTCAGGCCGGCGAGCGTGGCGAACAGCCTCCAGCCGGAGGGAAGGGTGAGGGGTTTCATCAGGGAGGCTCCCGGGGTGTGGTTATGTAACCGGGAGTGTGTCGGGGTGGGGTATCTGCAGTGTGTCGGCGGTGGTGGGGTTGTGTATCGGATTGTAGAAAGCGCTCAGACGCCGCGTTCCCTGTAGGAGCGGCCTTGTGTCGCGATCGGGCCGCAGAGCGGCCCCGGTAATTTATGCTGCGAAGCTGAAAACCTGGGGCCGCTCTGCGGCCCGATCGCGACACAAGGCCGCTCCTACAAAGGACTGCGAGCCATTCATTTGAGTTCGATCTGCGCGCACAGCCCGCCGCTTGCCCGGTTACTCAGGGTCAGCCGACCGCCCATGGCCTGGATCAGCTGATGGGCAATCGCCAACCCCAGCCCGGTACCGCCGGTGCTGCGGTTGCGTGAGCCTTCCACGCGATAGAACGGCTTGAGCACTTCATCCAGTTCGCCACCGGGTATACCTGGCCCGTTGTCGAGCACGCGGATCACGGTCATGTCACCCTCGCGGCATACTTCCAGTTCGGCAGCGCCGGCAAACTTCAGGGCGTTGTCCACCAGATTCACCAGCACCCGGCGCAGGGCATGCGGGCGGGTTTCCAGCAGGCTGCCGCTGCTGCCATGGCGCTCGACCTGGGCGCCACTGTCCTGATAGTCGAACACCAGGCTGTCGAGGAATGCATCGAGGTTGACCCGGCACGGTGCCTCTGTGCTGGTGTCCATGCTGCGGGCATAGGCCACGCCTTCACGCACCAGGTGTTCCATCTCGCCAAGGTCGCTCCACAGCTTGTCTTTTTCCACCCCTTCGTCCATCACTTCGACACGCAGCTTCATGCGCGTGATCGGCGTTTGCAGGTCGTGGGAAATGGCCGCCAGCAATTGCATGCGTTCCTTGAGATAGGCAGCGATGCGCGCCTGCAGGGCGTTGAAGGCCGCGGCGGCGTAGCGCACCTCGCGCGGGCCGCTTTCATCCAGTTGCACGCCAGGCTTGTCCGGGTCGAGGTTGTCCACCGCGCGGGCCAGGCGGGTCAGCGGGCCGATCGCCAGGCGTACCGCCAGCCAGGTGCACAGCAACAGCACGGCCAACTGGATCAGCAACACCACGGGCAGCCAACGTGCCACAGGGACCGGCGATGGGGTTACGTCGATGGTCAGCGGTGCACCATCGGCCAGTGTCAGGTGTGCCTGGAAGTGCGCATTCGGGCCGGGGATTTCCTGGAAGGACAGGCGATAGTCGGCACCAATGGCCTTGACGATCGAGTCGGCGGCCATGGGCGGGTCGCTGGTCGGCATGGCTTCGCCCGCCAGGCCCTGGTCCAGCCGGTAGCGGTAGGTACGCCGCTCCAGGCGCGGCAACCAGGCGGCGCGTTCGGCCGCGGGCAGGCGATCGAGGATGGCCACCGAGGTGGCCACGTCCTGCTCCAGGGTGCTGAGCATCATCGAGCGGCTGCTGATGTAGCGTTCGTAGGCCTGCAGGCCGAACGACAGGCCGTAGGCCAGCACCAGGCCCGTGAAGAAGATCAGTGCCAGGCGCGAGGCCAGGGTACGTGGCCACTTCATGATGGCGACTCGAGCAGTTGCACCGGCAGCGAGAATACGTAGCCCTCGCTGCGCACGGTCTTGATGCAGCTGGGCTCGCGGGCGTCGTCACCCAGGCGCTGGCGCAGGCGGCTGACCAGCAGGTCGATGGAACGGTCGAAAATGTCGGCTTCGCGGCCCTGGGTCAGGTTGAGCAACTGCTCACGGCTGAGTACCCGCTGCGGGTGGTCGAGAAACACCCGTAGCAGGCGGTATTCGGCACCACTCAGGGCTACCAGGGTGCCTTCGCTGTCGAGCAGGTGGCGCGCGGTGGTGTCCAGCCGCCACTGGCCGAAGCCGAGCAGGCGGCTGCTTTCGCTGATGGTCAGGTTGGGCGGCAGCATGCGCGTGCGGCGCAGCACGGCGTTGATACGGGCCAGCAGTTCGCGGGCCGAGAACGGCTTGGTCAGGTAATCGTCGGCGCCCATTTCCAGGCCGATGATACGGTCGGTTTCGTCGTTGCGGGCGGTCAGCATCAGCACCGGGGTATTGCGGTGCTTGCCGGCGCGCAGCTCGCGGCACAACAGCAGGCCATCGTCGCCGGGCATCATGATGTCGAGGACGATCAGGTCCACGCTGTTGGCTTCGAGAAAGGCGCGCATCTGCCGACCGTCGGCGACGATGCTGGTGCGCAGGCCGTTCTTCTTCAGGTAGTTGCCGACTAGTTCGCGGATTTCGCGGTCGTCGTCGACGATCAGAATGTGATCGACATGTTCCATGCGCTGCGTTCCTGTGCAAAAGGGATGGGCGCAGTGTACCGAGCGCGTTCGCGCTTGCCTGCGGGGCTTTGTATTGCAGTGTATCTCGCCTGTGTACAGACACAGGAGGAAGCACATCACAGCTTCGGGCGACACATGCGGGATACCTGGCCGGCGTGAAATGGCTCTCGACCGGGGAGCACGACTCCCCACCCTCAAGCGTTACACAGGAGAGATGCCATGAACTTCAAAACCTTCGCCCGTGCCAGTCTGTTCGCCGTGCTCAGCATCGGCGCCATTGCCGCCCAGGCCTCCACCATGCCGATGGACGACACCGGGGTCATGCAGTACCGCTACGGTGATCACCTGGACGTGAAGAAAGTGCTGTCGATACAGGATGACCAGAGCGACGCCTGCGGCCTGGTGAATACCCGCATGGACTACCTCGACTCCAAGGGCCAGCAGCAGAGCGTGCAGTATCGTACCTACGCCACCGGCGGTTGCCATGAAAATTGATCGCCGCTTGTTGGTTGGCGGAATTGCGGTGGTGCTGGCCGGCCTGGGCCTGGCCGGGCACCTGATGGCCCGCGACAGCTACGGTGCCATGCCGTCGCTGTCGGGCGCCAGCCAGTGGCTGAACTCGGCGCCGCTGGATGGCCCCGGGCTCAAGGGCAAGGTGGTGCTGGTGGACTTCTGGACCTGGGACTGCATCAACTGCCGACGCAGCCTGCCGCATGTGAACGAATGGGCGCGGCGCTATGCCGACCAGGGCCTGGTGGTGGTCGGCGTGCACACCCCGGAATACGACTACGAGCACGATGTGGTCACCTTGCGTGACAAGGTGACCAGGCTGGGGATCGGTTACCCGGTGGCGGTGGATAACGACTACAAGGTGTGGAACGCCTGGGGCAACCAGTTCTGGCCGGCACACTACTTTGTCGACCGCAAAGGGCAGGTGCGCCATGTGCACTTTGGCGAAGGGGATTATGGTGGGCAGGAACAGGTTATACAGGCGTTGCTGGATGAGAAAGGGTGAGTGGTCTGTGCCGGCCTCTTCGCGGCGGTTCGACGACTCGATGAACCCGCTCCCACAGGTACTGCACCGCTTGCAAGCTGTGCGATCCCTGTGGGAGCGGGTTCACCCGCGAAGAATCCAACAACGATCTGTCAGGTGAAACTGGCAAAATGCGCCTGCATCCGCGCCGCATCCGCCTGTCGCCCGCTGAACAGTTCGAACGCCTTAACCGCCTGGAACACGGCCATGTTGCTGCCATCCAGGGTGCGGCAGCCCAGTGCCCGGGCGGCGCGCAGCAGTTCGGTCTCCAGCGGGAAGTAGATGATTTCCGCCACCCACAGGCGCGCATGCAGCAGCTCCACCGGCAGCGGCGTGCCCGGCAGCTTGGCCATGCCCACCGGCGTGGTGTTGACCAGCCCGTCCGCCTCGGCCAGGGCCGTGGCCAGGTCGGTGCCGACCACGGCACGCCCGGCACCGAAATGGCCATTCAGGTTGTCCACGAGGGCCTGCGCACGGGCCGCGTCCACTTCGAACAGTACCAGCCGTTCGACCCCTTCACCCAGCAAGGCATGGGCGACGGCCGAGCCTGCACCACCGGCACCCATCTGCACAACCTGGCGCCGTGCCACATCCGGCAGGCCACGGCGCAAGCCTTCGGCAAAGCCCAGGCAGTCGGTGTTGTGGCCAACCCGCTTGCCGTCCTTGAGCACCACGGTGTTCACCGCGCCGATGCCGCGGGCTTCGTCCGACAGTTCGTCGAGCAACGGCAGGATCGCCTGCTTGAACGGGTAGGTGATGTTGAGCCCGGTGAAACCGGTGTGCTGGGCCGCGTCGAGCAAGCCGGGCAGGGCGCTGTCGTCCAGTTGCAGCTGGTCGGCATCGATCAGCCGATACAAGTAGCGCAGCGCCTGGGCATCACCTTCGTGCTCGTGCAGGGCTGGGGTGCGCGAAAGCTGGATGCCGCGGCCGATCAGGCCGGCGAGGATGGCTTGCTGGCTCATGCGCTGTGCTCCTGCAGCATTTCGGCGAAGTGGCTGAGGGCCATGCGGTAGCCATGGCTGCCCAGGCCGCAGATGACCCCGACGGCGATGGACGATACGAACGACAGGTGACGGAACGGTTCGCGCTTGTGCACGTTGGACAGGTGCACTTCGATGACCGGCACTTCGCTGGCTACCAGGGCATCGCGGATGGCCACCGAAGTGTGAGTCCAGGCACCGGGGTTGATCACGATGCCGGCGCAGCGGCCACGGGCGGCATGGATCCAGTCGATCAGTTCGCCCTCATGGTTGGTTTGACGGAACTCGATTTCCAGGCCGTGGGCATGGGCGGTATCGGCACAGCCCTTGGCCAGGTCGGCGAGGGTTTCGTAGCCGTATTGGGCAGGCTCACGGGTGCCCAGCATGTTCAGGTTAGGGCCGTTGAGCACGAGAATAATGGGCTTCATGACGGGCATCGCTTTGTTGTTGTTGGATGCGTTTAGTTTTGTACCGCCTGGTTAGTTTAGTCAATTGGACTAAACCGCTGTACCCGGAAAGTGGGCGATTATCGAACCCTCAACACACCCTCTGTAGGAGCAGCTGAATTACAAAATTGTAATTTTCCCGCCACCGCCCCGATAAGCACGGCTTTCTACAGTCCCTCGCCAAAGCTCGCCGACGAGGACCTGTTTCGTGCCCATCCCCCGCAAGACCGCCTTGCTCTGCCTGTTGCTGGCCGGCGCCGCCAGCGCCCAGGGCAACCAGAGCCTGAGCCTGCCCCAGGCGCTTGATGCCGCCTTTGCCCAGAACCCGGAGCTGGCCGCGGCTGGCCGGGAAATCGGCATTGCCGATGGCGAGCGGCGCCAGGCCGGGTTGATCCCCAACCCGGAACTTTCCTGGGAGGTCGAGGACACCCGCCGTGACACCGGCACCACCACTGTCACTCTCAGCCAACCGCTGGAGCTGGGCGGCAAGCGCGGCGCACGTGTCGCCGTGGCCGGTGCCGGCCAAGCCATTGCCAAGCTGGACCTGGAGCGCCAGCGCAACGGTCTGCGCGCCGATGTGGTGCAGGCCTTCCACGCGGCCCTGCGCGCACAGACCGCGCTGGAGCTGGCGCAGCAATCGCAGGCATTGACCGAGCGTGGACTGCGGGTGGTGCAGGGGCGGGTGACCGCTGGCCAGTCATCGCCCGTTGAGGCCACCCGGGCCCAGGTGCAGCTGGCTCAGGCCCAGGCCGAAGTGCGTCGTGCGCAAACCCAGCGCAGTGTGGCCTACCAGGCCTTGGCATGGTTGACCGGCAGCCCGTTGGCAAGCTTCGACCAGTTGCAGGCAGCCAACCTGTCCCCTGGCGATGCGCCCAGCGCCGACGCCCTGCTCGATCAGGTCGAGCAGACAGTCGAATGGCGCCTGGCTGCTGCCCAGGTCGAGCGCGGCGACGCGACCCTGGGTTCGGAAAAGGCCCTGCGCATTCCCAACCTCACCGTCAGCCTGGGCAGCCAGTACAGCCGCGAAGACCGCGAGCGGGTCAATGTGGTGGGCCTGTCGATGCCCTTGCCGCTGTTCGACCGTAACCAGGGCAACGTGCTGGCCGCGGCCCGCCGCGCCGACCAGGCGCGTGACCTGCGCAACGCCGTGGAGCTGCGCCTGCGCAGTGAAACCCGCAGCGCCGTGAGCCAGTGGGCCACGGCCATGCAGGAAGTGCAGGCCTATGACCGCACCATCCTGCCCTCTGCCCAGCAGGCCGTGGACACCGCCACACGCGGTTTCGAAATGGGCAAGTTCGCCTTTCTCGATGTACTCGACGCCCAGCGCACGCTGATCGAGGCGCGCGGGCTGTACCTCGAGGCACTGGCTTCGGCGACCGACGCGCGGGCGCAGGTCGAGCGGATTTATGGCGACCTCGGTTCACTGTAGGAGCGGCCTTGTGTCGCGATCGGGCCGCAAGGCCGCCCCAACAGGCGATGGCATCAGTGCAGGATTTTGCATTCAACCGCAGGAGCAACAATGAACAACCCAAGCAAGCTCGCCCTACTGGCCGTGGCCATTGCCGCGCTTGGCCTCGGTGGCCTGGCCTGGACCGGCAACCTCGGCAACGCGTCGAGCACTGAAACCCGGCACGATGACCACGGCGAAGACAGCCAAGGCCACGGCGAGCAACAGACTGGCGAAGGCCACGAAGAGGAGGAGGGCAAGCTGCACCTGTCCACCGCCCAGATCGAGGCCGCCGGTGTGCAATTGGCCGATGCCGGCCCTCGTGAACTGGGCACCGCCATCAGCTTTCCGGGTGAAATCCGCTTCGACGAGGACCGCACCGCCCACGTCGTGCCACGCGTGCCTGGTGTGGTCGAGTCGGTGCAAGCCGAACTGGGCCAGGCGGTCAAGCGTGGTCAGGTGCTGGCGGTAATCGCCAGCCAGCAGATTTCCGACTTGCGCAGCGAACAGCAGGCTGCCCAGCGCCGCCTGGAACTGGCGCGCCTGACCTTCCAGCGTGAACAACAGCTGTGGCAGGAACGCATCAGCGCCGAGCAGGATTACCTGCAGGCTCGTCAGGCGTTGCAGGAAGCCGAGATTGCCTTGGCCAACGCCCGGCAGAAGGTCGCCGCCGTGGGCCCGGCCGGCGCCGGCAACCGCTATGAACTGCGCGCGCCGTTCGATGCCGTGGTGGTGGAAAAACACCTGGCCGCAGGCGAGGTGGTCGATGAGACCAGCAATGCCTTCACCCTGTCTGACCTGAGCCGGGTCTGGGCTACTTTCGCCGTCGCCCCGCGCGACCTGGACAAGGTCACCACAGGCCGCAATGTCACGGTCAGCGCGCCGGACCTGGGCGCCCAGGTCGAGGGCAAGGTCAACTACGTCGGCAGCCTGCTCGGCGAGCAGAACCGTGCCGCCACTGTCCGCGCCACGCTGGCCAACCCCAACGGCGCCTGGCGCCCAGGCCTGTTCGTCAATATCGCGGTCAGCGTCGAACGCTTCGACGCCGCCGTGGTGGTACCGGAAAGCGCCCTGCAAACCTGGGAGGAGCAGACCGTGGTGTTTGCCCGTACCGAGGAAGGCTTCGAGGCCCGCCCGGTGAAGACCGGCCGCCGCGACGCCGGCCAGGTGGAAATCACCACCGGCCTTGCCGCCGGAACCCAGGTGGCCGCTGCCGGCAGCTTTGTCCTCAAGTCCGAGCTGGGCAAGGGCTCGGCCGAGCATAGCCATTGATCACGGGGACACCTGTATGTTCGAACGCCTGATCCAATTCGCCATCGAGCAGCGCCTGGTGGTGATGCTGGCCGTGGTCCTGATGGCCGCGATGGGTATTCACAGCTACCAGAAACTGCCGATCGACGCTGTACCGGACATCACCAACGTCCAGGTGCAGATCAATACCGCCGCGCCCGGCTATTCGCCGCTGGAGACCGAGCAGCGCATCACCTTCGCCATCGAGACCGCCATGGCCGGGCTGCCCGGGCTCAAGCAGACCCGCTCGCTGTCGCGTTCGGGCCTGTCCCAGGTCACGGTCATTTTCGACGACGACACCGACTTGTTCTTCGCCCGTCAACTGGTCAACGAGCGCCTGCAGGTGGCACGCGAGCAGTTGCCCGAGGGCATCGAAGCGGGCATGGGGCCGATTTCCACCGGGCTGGGTGAAATCTTCCTGTGGACGGTGGAAGCCGAGCAGGGCGCGCTGAAGGAGGACGGCACGCCCTACACCCAGACCGACCTGCGGGTGATCCAGGACTGGATCATCAAGCCGCAGCTGCGCAACGTGCCCGGGGTGGCCGAGGTCAACAGCATCGGCGGCCATGCCAAGCAGTACCTGATTGCGCCGGAGCCCAAGCGCCTGGCGGCCTACAAACTCACCCTCAATGACCTGATCGCGGCGCTGGAGCGCAACAACGCCAACGTCGGTGCCGGCTACATCGAGCGCAATGGCGAGCAGTTGCTGATTCGCGCGCCAGGCCAGGTGGCGTCGGCCGAGGACATCGCCAATATCGTCATCTCCAGTGTCGATGGCACGCCAATCCGCGTCAGCCATGTTGCCCAGGTCGGCCTGGGCGAAGAGCTGCGCTCGGGCGCGGCCACCGAAAACGGTCGGGAAGTGGTGCTGGGCACGGTGTTCATGCTGATCGGCGAGAACAGCCGCACGGTGTCCCAGGCGGTCGCCGCCAAGCTGGTCGATATCAACCGCAACCTGCCCAAGGGCGTGGTCGCCGTTACGGTGTACGACCGCACCAACCTGGTGGAAAAGGCCATCGCCACGGTGAAGAAGAACCTGGTCGAAGGCGCCATCCTGGTCATCGCCGTGTTGTTCCTGTTCCTGGGCAACATCCGCGCTGCGCTGATCACTGCCATGGTCATTCCGTTGTCGATGCTGTTCACCTTCACCGGCATGTTCAGCAACAAGGTCAGCGCCAACCTGATGAGCCTGGGCGCCCTGGACTTCGGCATCATCGTCGACGGCGCGGTGGTGATCGTGGAGAACGCCATCCGCCGCCTGGCCCACGCCCAGCAGCGCCATGGCCGCATGCTCACCCGCAGCGAGCGCTTCCATGAAGTGTTCGCGGCCGCCCGTGAGGCGCGCCGGCCGCTGATCTACGGCCAGCTGATCATCATGGTGGTGTACCTGCCGATCTTTGCCCTGACCGGGGTGGAAGGCAAGATGTTCCACCCTATGGCCTTTACCGTGGTCACCGCCCTGCTCGGTGCCATGATCCTCTCGGTTACCTTCGTGCCGGCGGCCATTGCCCTGTTCGTCACCGGCAAGGTCAACGAAGAGGAGGGCCTGGTAATGCGCACGGCGCGTCAGCGCTATGCCCCAGTGCTGGCCTGGGTGCTGGGCCGGCGCAAGCTGGCGTTCGCTGCCGCCGCTACCCTGGTGTTGTTGTCCGGGGTTATGGCCAGCCGCATGGGCAGCGAGTTCATCCCCAGCCTCAGCGAAGGCGACTTCGCCCTGCAGGCCTTGCGCGTGCCGGGCACCAGCCTGTCGCAGTCGGTCGACATGCAGCGGCGCCTGGAACAGGCGATCATCGCCCAGGTGCCGGAAGTGGAGCGGGTGTTCGCCCGCACGGGCACTGCCGAGATCGCCTCCGACCCGATGCCGCCGAACATTTCCGATGCTTATGTGATGCTGCGCCCGCGTGAGCAATGGGCCGACCCAGGCAAGCCGCGTGATGAGCTGATTGCCGAGGTACAACGTGCCGCCGCCAGCGTGCCGGGCAGCAACCATGAACTGTCGCAGCCGATCCAGCTGCGCTTCAACGAGCTGATTTCCGGGGTACGCAGCGATGTGGCGGTGAAGCTTTTCGGTGATGACATGGATGTGCTCAACCGCACTGCCGCGCAGATCGCCAGCAGCCTGCAAGGCGTGCCGGGCGCGTCCGAGGTAAAGGTCGAGCAGACGACTGGCCTGCCAGTGCTGACCATCGATATCGACCGCGACAAGGCAGCCCGCCATGGCCTGAACGTGGGTGATGTGCAGGGCGCCATTGCCATTGCCGTGGGTGGCCGCACGGCCGGTACGCTGTACGAAGGTGACCGCCGTTTCGACATGGTGGTACGCCTGTCGGAAACCCTGCGCACCGATGTCGACGGACTGGCCAGCCTGCTGATTCCGGTGCCGGCCAATACGGCTGCGGGTGCCGGGCAAATCGGCTTTATCCCGCTGTCGCAGGTAGCCACGCTGAACCTGCAGCTAGGGCCGAACCAGGTCAGCCGCGAGGATGGCAAGCGAGTGGTGGTAGTCAGCGCCAACGTGCGTGGGCGTGACCTGGGCTCGTTCGTCGAGGAGGCCGAACAGACGCTGATCGAGCAGGTGCAGATACCGCCGGGTTACTGGACTCGCTGGGGCGGCCAGTTCGAGCAGCTGCAGTCGGCGGCCAAGCGCCTGCAGGTGGTGGTGCCGGTGGCCTTGCTGCTGGTCATGGCGCTGTTGCTGATGATGTTCAACAACCTCAGGGATGGCCTGCTGGTATTCACCGGCATCCCGTTCGCCCTTACCGGCGGGGTGCTGGCGCTGTGGTTGCGGGACATTCCGTTGTCCATTTCCGCTGGCGTGGGGTTCATTGCCTTGTCGGGCGTGGCGGTGCTCAACGGGCTGGTGATGATTGCCTTTATCCGTGGCCTGCGGGAAGAAGGGCGCACGCTGCGGGCAGCGGTCGAGGAGGGCGCGCTGACGCGCTTGCGGCCGGTGCTGATGACGGCACTGGTGGCGTCGCTGGGGTTCATCCCGATGGCCTTGGCTACCGGCACCGGGGCCGAGGTGCAGAGGCCGCTGGCGACCGTGGTGATTGGCGGGATTCTGTCGTCCACCGCACTGACTTTGCTGGTGTTGCCGGCGTTGTATCAGTGGGCGTATCGGCGGGAAGAGGTGCAGGAGGGTTGAGCGTTTTGGGGCTGCTTTGCAGCCCATCGCGACACAAGGCCGCTCCTACAGGGGATCGCATCAGCCGCAAATTGACGCAATCCCCTGTAGGAGCGGCCTTGTGTCGCGATGGGCCGCAAAGCGGCCCCAAATTCTCAAACAGTACGACGAGCCCCAGCTCTTGCACTGTCGCCCCTAGCCTCATCATGCAACGAAATCCGCGAAGTTTCCGGCAACGCCAACCCGCCCGCCAGCGCCACCAGCGCAATCACCACCAGGTAGAACGCCGGTGCCAGGCTGCTGCCGGTCTGCCCGATCAGCCAGGTCGCCACCAATGGCGCGGTGCCGCCAAACAACGTATAGGCCACGTTGTAGGTAATTGCCGAAGCGGTATAGCGGGTGCGGGTAGGGAAGCTTTCCGACAGCAATGCCGCCGTGACCACGCCACTGCACAACGCCCCCACCGCCAGCAGGATCACCCCCAGCAGCGCACCGGACATCGAGCCGGAGCTGGCCAGCCAGTACGCCGGGAACACGCACAGCATCACCCACAGGCAGGTAAAGCCGATGGTCTTGCGCCGCCCGACGCGGTCCGAGAATGCCCCGGCCAGCGGGCAGCCGACCGCAGCGAACAGCAGCGCCACGGTGGTCACCAGCAGCGATTGCGCGCGGGTCAGGTTGCCGACCAGTTGCAGGTAGGTGGCGAAGTAGGTGGTGAACATGTAGAACGACAGCGCGGTCAGCGAGATGAAGGCACCCAGGTTGCGGATCGTTCGGCCATGGTTGCGCAGGGTTTCCTTGAGCGGCGAATGTTCATGCTCCTTGCCTTGGGCGATGGCTTCGCGGAACGCGGGGGTTTCTTCCATGCGCCAGCGCAGGTACAGGCCAACCAGCCCCAGTGGCGCGGCGATCAGGAACGGTATGCGCCAGCCCCAGGCATTCATCGCCTCGGCCGACAGGCTGGCTTCCAGGCCATAGGCGATCACCGCCGCGCAGGCAAAGGCGGAAAAGGTCGACACCGGCACGAAGCTGCCATAGAAGGCGCGCTTGTCGTTGGGCGCGTGCTCCATCAGGTAGGCGCAGGCCCCGGCATATTCGCCACCGGCGGAAAACCCCTGCAGGCAGCGCGCCAGGGTCAGCAGCGCAGGGGCTGCCAGGCCGATGCTGGCGTAGGTCGGCAACAGGCCGATGAGGGTCGTGGAGCCGGCCATCAGCAGGATGGTCAGCGACAGGATGCGCTTGCGCCCCAGGCGGTCACCCAGCGCGCCGAACACGATGCCGCCCAGCGGGCGCAGGGCGAAGGCCACGGCGAACACCGCAAAGGTCTTGAGCAAGGCCACGCTGGCGTCTTCGCTTGCGAAGAACTGGCTGGCGATCAGGGTAGCGAGAAAGCCGTAGACGGCGAAGTCGAACCATTCGACGAAATTGCCGATGGCCGAGGCGGCGATCACCCGGCGCAGGGTGGCGGGGGATACCTCGTGAGGTGCGGGCATGCGAGTGCTCTCCGGTTCCATTGGCAGGCATGATGAAAGTGGCGCGGTCGGGCCGCGCCATCATTGTTGTGCTTGCCAGTAGATAACCGGGCGCTGCAGGGCGCTTTGTCGAGGGCGACCTCGGGATACCTGATTCAACCACCAGCTATGCAGCTGACGCAGGCCTTGTAGGAGCGGCCTTGTGTCGCGATCGGGCTGCGCAGCAGCCCCAGGATCTTGAAGTGGGCGCAGGCATCGCCGGGGCTGCGTTGCAGCCCTTCGCGACACAAGGCCGCTCCTACAGGAACGCGGGCAATAAGCTCAGAAACGCATATCCAGCGCCAGTTCGAAGGTACGCGGCGGCCCCATGTAGTACTGGCTGTTGTAGGCCTGCTTGGCATACACCTCATCGGTCAGGTTGCGTACCCGCCCGGTGAGCGTGGTGTGTTCATCCAGCCGGTAGCGGGCGAACGCACCGAACAGGGTGTAGGCCGGGGCCTTGAGGCTGTTGGCATTGTCGGCATACACCGAGCCCACGTAGCGCCCGTCCGCCCCCACCGACCATGCCGGGGTCAGGCTGTAGGTCAGCCACAGGTTGGCGACGTTGGCGGGTACGTTCACCGGTGCGTTGCCCTTGCGCGACACCGATACACCGTTGACGGCCTCGTTGAACTCGTCGTACTGCGCATCGACATAGGCATAGTTGGCCTCGGCCAGCAGCTTGGATGTCACCTGCAGGCGCCCGGACAACTCGACACCCCGCGAGGTCTGCTGCCCGGCCTGGACCGTGAGGTTGGCGTCGTTGGAGTCGCGCACGGCAAAGTCCTTGCGCACGATCTGGTACAGCGCCAGCGTGGCCGCGCCGCGCCCGTCGAGGAAGTCGAACTTGCTGCCCACTTCCCACTGCTCGCCCTTCGACAGGTCGAACAGCCCGACGTTGGAATAGGTCGCTGCCGCCAGCGAGCCGGCCGGCAAGTCGGCAGAGGTACTGTACTGTGCATAGACACTGGCGGACGGGGTCAGCGCATAGGTCAGGCCGATACGCCCGGAAAGCGGTTCCCAGCGCCGTTCGAAGAACGCCGGCGAGGTTGGCGTTACCGCGCCGTAGTTGGTCACCTGCATGTCCAGGTAGTCGTAGCGCAGGGCGGCCAGCAAGGCCAGGCGTTCGGTGAGTTGCACGCGGTTTTCGGCAAACACCGCGCGGTTGGTCACCTCGTGGCGGCGTTGCTTGGTAAGGCCGGCGTTCACCCCGGGGATGTCGTCGAAACTGCCGGGGTCGAAGTGCTCGGCATCGACCACATCGCTCCAGCTGCTCGAGGTGGGGTAGAGGGTCTGGCGCATGCGCGAGTACTCCAACCCCAGCGACCACTGGCTGGCCAGGCCGAACAGCTGGTTGTCGTGGCGCAGCTCGATGCGGTCGCCCAGCAGGTTCTGGTCGTGGCGCTGCAGGTAAGGGCTGCTGCGCTGTACCTTGTCATCGTTGGTGTAGCTGTAACGTTCGAGGTTGCGGTAATCGCGCTGGGCGTTGTAGTGGTACAGCGTGTTCTGCACGCTGGTGCTGTCGCTGAGCTGGTAGTCGAGGATCGAGCGTAGCCAGCGTACCCGCTGCTCATAGCGCCCGTCACCGACGTTGTAGTTTTCGAAGCGGCGGCTGTTGTCGATCTTCATCGTGCTGCGCCCAGGCAGGATCGGCGAGCCCCAGTAAGGGCTGTCTTCGCGGTCTTCCTGGTATTCCAGGGCCAGGGTGTGGGTGAGGTTCGGCGTGAGGTCGCTCAGCAACGAGAAGGCCAGGCTGTCGGTGTGCCGTTCGTTGCGGTCGATGTAGCCGTTGCCATGCCCACGGCTGAAGTCCAGGCGCATGAAGTGGCGGGCATCGGCGGGGTTGCTGGCCAGAGCCTGGTTGATGCCGAACGCCACTTCGCTGTCGTCGAAGCTGCCGTAGCGGATGCGGCCATCGATGGTCTGCTGATCGCGGCTGGCCAGCTTGGTGATGTAGTTGATCGAGCCGCCCACCGCGCCCGCACCATGCAGGAACGACGACGGCCCGCCAATCAGTTCGACGCGGTCGAGTACCCAGGCATCCACGGGCCGTGTGGCGCTGCTGTAGCCCAGGTTGATGCCGTTGTACAACTGGGTAACCTGGTTCTGGGTAAAGCCGCGATAGGCGACGAAGCCGCCAAAGCCGGGGTTGGCCGAGGCGTTGACGCCGGTCATGGCGTTGATCACGTCCTGGCTGTCCTTGGCGCCGCGCTCTTCGATCAGGCGGCGGTCCGAGACACTGACCGAGGCCGGCGTTTCCCGCGCGGTGAGGGCCAGACGCGAGCCGGTGCGGATCGGCTCGTCCAGTTGCACGCCGCTGGCGGCGTCGCGTTTACCGTCGATGGTGGTGGCGTTCAGTTCCACCGGGGCAGCATCCGCCCAGGCAAGGTTGCAGGTGCCCATGAGGAGCACCAGGGAGGTATTGCGAAGCATGTTGATGTGTCTTCCACGCAAAGGTCATGGCTGACCGCGAGCGCGCGCAGTCAGGCGCGCCCGGCTGAGGTCAGGCGAAATGAAGTACGGCTGCGGGGAAAGCGACGGGGGAGGCGCGGGGGTTGAGGGCGGGGCGTTGATAGCGCGGTGGCGGTTGCGCCCAGCTGCGCACCACGATGGGCGAGGTGGCCACGGTTTGCGCCGGGGTGAACGACCAGCCGCTGCTGCTGAGCGGTACGGCCATGCCGAACGAGGAGCACACCGGGCAGTCGAGCTGTGCCATGTGCTGGTCGCCGCCGGCGCCATCCAGGTCGATGGCTACGCCGTGTTCGCTGTTGATCGAGCAGAAACCGCCTTCCAGGCCGGCCAGGCGCAGGCCACCCATCTGGCCATGGTGCAGGCCGCACAGAACCAGGCTGAACAGGACGCTGGCGTAGAGCGTCCAGGCGGTCAGCGTGCGGGTGTGCCGGGTGGTTTTCATGACGGCGAATCTACCACCCGGACGAACGGTCGGGTAGTGCTTCGGGATTGATATTTTGGGGCCGCCTTGCAGCCCATCGCGACACAAGTCCGTGCACAGCTTTCAAAGGCGGCGCGGTCTTTGTGTACCGGCCTTGCGTCGCGAAAGGGGCGCAAAGCGCACCCAGGGTTCTGTCAGGCCGCACGCTCCAGTACATCCAGCAAATCGACAAACTCCAGCGCCAGTTTATGCCGCGGCGCCAGATGTACCAGTGGCACCGAGGCCTGGTGCGATTCACGCATCTTGATCGAACTGCTCAGGTACACCGGCAACACCGGCATGCCTTCACCGCGCAATTGCTCGACCAGGGTCTGGTGCAGCGCGGTGCGCCCGGCGAACTGGTTGACCACCACACCTTCCACTTGCAACGTCGGGTTGTGGTCCTGGCGCAGTTCTTCGACCTCGGCCATGACGCAGTGCAGGGCCTGGCGCGAGAAGCTGTCGCAGTCGAACGGGATCAACAGCCGCTCGGCCGCCACCAGTGCGCTGAAGGTATAGAAGTTGAGCGCCGGCGGGGTGTCGATGTAGATCCGCTCGTAGTCCTCGCCCAGTTCCACCAGCAGCTTGCGCAGCTTGTTGATCTTGAACTTGCTCTCCAGCTTGCCTTGCAGGTCGCTGAGGTCGGGGCTGGCGGTGATCAGGTGCAGGTTGCGGTAGCGGGTTTCGGTGATCGCAACCCGGTGCTTCTTGCCGGCAGCGGTGACTGGCGACAAGGTCTGGCGGAAGAAATCGGCGATGCCGGAAGGAATGGCGTCATTGACCAGGCCGGTCAGGTAATAGGTGGCATTGGCCTGCGGGTCAAGGTCGACCAGCAAGGTCCGGTAGCCTTCGGCGGCACTGGCGGCGGCAAGGTTGCAGGCGATGCTGGACTTTCCGACGCCACCTTTCTGATTGAAAACCACACGACGCATGAGACGCTCATCCATGAAGTGAAAATGTCAGGCTGGGGTCAATCCTATGACCGGAACAAGACAGTTTTATGACAATGAATGTTACAACCTGCCAAGCTCATTGCTTCATGTGGCGATAGGTTTGCCTTGAGCTGTGTAGTGTCTGTTCGGGCCCTTTCGCGGGTGAACCCGCTCCCACAGGTTATGCACCGTCCTTGAGGGCAGTGGGGGACCTGTGGGAGCGGGTTTACCCGCGAAGAGGCCGGAACAGGCAGGCAAGGGCGCTCAGGCAACCACCACCCGATTGCGCCCCTCCTGCTTGGCCCGGTAAAGCGCCCGGTCAGCCTCGCTCAACGCATCCCCCGGTTCGCTCTCTGCCTCGCCATCCCAATGCGCCACTCCCAGCGACACCGTCACCGCCCCCACCGGTTCCACCGGCGTATCCTGCACCGTAACCCGCAGCCGCTCGGCCACCACTGCCGCAACGTCCAGGCTGGCCCCCGGCAGCAGCATCAGGAACTCCTCGCCGCCGGTGCGGCACAGCAAGTCGCCCTCGCGGCAGCAGCGGCGCATCAGTTCCGCCAGCCGACGCAGCACCTGGTCTCCCACCTCGTGCCCGTGGCCGTCATTTACTCGCTTGAAATGGTCGACATCCAGCACGATCGCCGCAAACGCCCGACCCTCGGCTTCCAGCAACGACAGGCTGAACTCCAGGCTACGGCGGTTGCCCAGGCCGGTCAGCGGGTCGGTCTGGGCGTCACGGTTGAGCCGGCCGATGCGTTCATGCAGCAGGTTCAGCCCGAATAGCAGCGCGCGCTTCAGCTCGGCCGCCTCGAAGTACCAGGCCGGTACCCGATGCAGGCGCTCGGCAGTGCCGGCCCGGTCCATCGAGCGGGCGCCGGCGGCCAGCTGCCACAGCGGGCGGGCGATGGTCATGGCCAACCACCACAGCAGCACGCTGCCCACCAGTGCCAACGGCACGGAGGTGCCGACCACGCTGAGGATCAGGTGGCTCAGTGGCGTCACCGTCTGGGTCAGCGGCTGCTGCGCCACCACGCCCCAACCGGCGCTGGGCACGGTGGCGAACCCGGCGAGCATTTCCACGCCGAGGCTGTTGGACAATTGCCGGGTACCACTGCCCAGGGTCGCCAGCTGGTCGATCAATGCGTTGCCTTCAACCACCGTACCCACGCGCTGGCTGTCGGGGTGGTACAGCAGGCGGCGGTTGCGGTCGACCACGTACAGGTAGGAACCGTCCTTGTAGAAATGCTCGCCCAGCAGGCTGTTGAGGATGTTGCGTTCACGCAGGTACAGGCTGCCGCCGACATACCCCAGGTAGCGGCCGTTGCTGTCGAAAATGGGTTGCGACAGCGCCACCACCAGGTTGTTGGCCGCCGACATGTAGGGCGTCGACACCAGTGGGCGGCGCGCCTGTAGCGCCTCCTGGACACCGGGCGAGTGCATGTGGCTGCCGACCAGGTGCCGCAAGGGCGGGGGGGAAATCGCGAGCAGTACTCCGTCGGCATCGATCACGAACGTGGAGTTGAAAGCCATGCTCTGGCTCAGGACGCGCTCGGTCTCCGCCTGCAGGGCGACGGCGTCACCCAGCTGTCGGCCTTGCACGCCGGCGCTGAACGACAGCTGCTGCAAGGCGTTGCCGATAAAGGTCTCGGTGATGCTGGCCAGCTTCATCGCATACACCCGGTTGGCTTCCAGGGCATGGTCGATCAGCAGCTGGCGTTGCACCCGGTAGCTGGCGAAATAGCTGGCGCACAGCATGACCACGGCGGTAAGGGCGCAAAGCACCAGAATGAGTGTGCGTAGATCCAGACGCAGTCCGTGCTTGGTGTGTGGCAATCCTGACCTCGAGTGATCGAAAAACAGCTACGAAATGGGAACAACCTTACGCCTTGTGAGCGCAGTGGGGAACCGCGTTCAGGAGCCTGCGTCTTCCAGCGCGTCCAGCTCGTCTTCAACCTGTTGCATGCGCTGCTCGGCCAGGGCCTGCACCTTCGCGTCGCGGGCCGATTCGCGCATCAGGGCGGTGAGCTTCTCGCTCAGGCGCTTGCCTGCCTCGGTGTCTTCCAGGGCGCGAGCCTTGGCCGGGTCCTGGGTGGCCTCGACGATGGTGGCGAACTCGGCATCGCTGAAGTTCTTTTCGCTGTACAGGCGGAACAGGTCCTGGCGCTGGTCCTCGACCGTCAGGTGCTTGCGCAGCACGCCCTGGATCGTCGCCTGCGACAGCTGCGGGTGCGTGCGGCCGAGCAGCGCGGCCATGCGCTCGATGTTGTGCGTGTAGGCATCCTGCAGCGGCAGTTGGGCCAGGATCTGTTCTTCGCGGGAGGGTTTCTGATCGCAGGCGGTGAGGGCTGCAGCCAGCAGCAGGGGTAACAGCAACTTCTGGAGGCGAGGCATGGCGTGGCCTGGTTGGGCAGTGGGTGCTGGCGATTATACGGCAGTTGGGTTGCCTGATGGATTTTGGGGGCCGCTGTGCGGCCTTGTGTCGCGAAAGGGGCGCGCAGCTGCCCCAGAATTTTTTCAGGTCACGCGAAACATCAGAACCCACCCCCCAAGGGCCATTCCACCGCCAACCGTATCTGGTCCCCATCCAGCTCCGCCTGCGCCGTATTGCCCCGATGCACGTTATGCCGCAACGAAAACACGGTGCCCCTGGCCTTGCCACCCTGCACCACATACCGTGCCTCGAGGTCGCGCTCCCAATGCTTGCCCCCCTTGCCATACCCCAGGTACGCGTAGCCGCCCGCAGGGTCGACATGGGTGCCGTCGATATCGAACCCGCGCACGTACAACGCCGTCAGGTTCAACCCCGGTACGCCGTAGGCGCCCATGTTCAGGTCATAGCGCGCCTGCCACGACTTCTCGTTCGGTGCGTTGAAGTCCGACATCTGCACCGCGTTGGCAATGAAGATCGCCCCTCGCGTCACGTAGTCGAACGGCGTGTTGCCGTCCACCTGCTGCCAGCCCAGGCTGAAACCGTGCGGCCCGTGGTCGTAACGCGAGACCAGGCTCCAGGTGGTGTTGTCGATGCGCCCGGACAGCGCTTTGCCGGTGTCGGTGGTGCGGTACAGGTTGAGGTCGAGGGTGAGGCTGCGGCGCTCATCGAGTGCATGGCTTAGGGTGCTGCCCAGGTAATGCTGGTTCCAGCTGTCCTGGTAGCGTGAGGTGTACAGGCTGCCGCTGAAGGCGGCGCCGGGGTTCCACACCACGCCGGCCAGGTCGAAGCTGTTGCCCTGGCGGCCATTGGAGTAGTTCACCACGAAGCCCTGGTCATGGCTGGAAGCGTTGCGGTCGGCGCTCTCGTTGAAGTGCCCGGCAACCAGCCTGAGGTTGTCGAACTCGGTGCTGTCAAGGAAGAACCCGGTTGCGGTCTCGGGCAGCAGGCGGCTGTCGGAGGAGCTGAACACCGGGGTCTTGACCCGTTGCTCACCGTAGGACAGCACGGTATCGGACATGCGCAGTTTCACTGCCGCGCCGGCACGGCTGTATTCGTTTTTCGGGTGCCCCTCGTTATCCACCCCGAGCAAGCGTGCCTTGCCCACGCGCCCGCCGCCGCTGTCGAGTTGCACACCCAGGTAGGCGTGGGCGTCGACCCCGACACCGATCAGCCCCTGGGTGAAACCGGACCGGAAGGTACCCATAAGGCCATAGGCCCATTCCTCGGCCTTGCCGCTGCGTTCATTGCGCGGCTTGTAAGCGTTGCGCCCGGCACTGTTGCGCCCGCCATGCTTGTAGTCGCGTTGGTCGAATACGCTGCGGTTGAGCAGGCTCCAGCGGCTATCTTCGATGAAGCCGTTGCTTTGCGACTGGGCGGAGTCGGCCAGCGCTGGGGGCGCGAGCAGGGCGCTGGCAAGCAGCAGGGCGACAGGGCGCGGCATGGGCAGAACTTCCTGTTCAGGGGGCGCGAAAACGCAGGATGCGCGCGCCGTCGAAGGGGTCGATGAGGTAGTGGGCGTGCACGCCGAAGGTGTTCAGCAGGCGCTCGGGGGTGAGCACCTCGAGCGGTTTGCCCAAGGCGACCAGGCGGCCCTTGTCGAGCACCGCCACGCGGTCGCAGGTGAGCGCCTGGTTGAGGTCGTGCAGGGCCACCAGGCTGGTCACCGGCAGGGCCTGCACCTGTTGCAACAGGCTCAGCTGGTGCTGGATATCCAGGTGGTTGGTCGGCTCGTCCAGCAGCAGCACCTGCGGCCGCTGTGCCAGGGCACGGGCGATGTGCACGCGCTGGCGCTCGCCACCGGACAGCGACCCCCACAGGCGTGCGCGCAGGTGCAGGGCATCGAGGTCGGCCAGGGCCTGCTCGACGATTGCGTGGTCTTCCCGGGAGAATGGCGCCAGCGCCGACAGCCAGGGTGTGCGGCCCAGGGCAACGGCGTCGAACACGCTGATCGCATCGAGGGTGTCGGCCTGCTGTTCGACCAGCGCCAGGGCCTGGGCGACACGGCGGCGGGGCAACCGTGCCAGCGGTTCGCCCTGCAACTGCACGCTGCCGCTGCCTGGCTTGCGCAGCCCGGCCAGCACTTTCAGCAGCGAGGATTTGCCCGAGCCGTTGGGGCCGACGATGCCCAGGGTTTCACCGGCGACAACGCTCAGCTCGATAGCGCTGAGCACGGTGTTGCCGGCCAGTTGCAGCCCCAGGTCGTGGCAACTCAAGGGGGCCATCCGTAGCGCCGTCATGACCGTCATGGGTGCCCCCGGCGGCTGACCAGGATCAGCGCGAAGACCGGTGCGCCAAGCAGCGCGGTGACCACGCCAACGGGGACCACCTGGCCAGGGATCAAGGTGCGCGACAGGATGTCGGCGGCAATCAGGAACAGGGCCCCGCCCAGTGCGCTGGCGGGCAGCAGGCGGCTGTGCCCGGGGCCGAGCAGCAGGCGCAGGGCATGGGGGATCACCAGCCCGACAAAACCGATGGCGCCGACGATGGACACCATCACGGCGGTCACCAGCGCCGCGCAGCTGATCAGCAGCAACTGGGTACGCCGCACCGGGATGCCAAGCGACGCCGCCGAGTCGGCACCGAAGGTGAAGGCATCCAGGGCACGGCGATGCCACAGGCACACCAACAGCCCGAACAGTACAACTGGCACGGCCAGCCACACCGAAGGCCAACGTACGCCACTGAGGTTGCCCAGCAGCCAGAACAGGATGCCGCGCGCCTGCTCGGCAGTAGCCGACATGGTGATGAGGAAGGCGGTAAGGGCGTTGAACAGTTGCGAGCCGGCGATCCCGGCAAGGATCACCTGGGCGTTGTTGTTGCTGGGGCCGGCTGCCCTGGCCAGCACCAGGACCAGGGCGAACGCTGCCAGGGCGCCGATGAAGGCGCCGCCGGACATGCTCAGCGCCAGGCTGCCGAAGCCCAGCAGGCCGACCAGCACCGCACCGGTCGAGGCGCCTGCAGACAACCCCAGCAGGTAAGGCTCGGCCAACGGATTGCGCAACAGTGCCTGCAGGATCACGCCGCAGGTGGCAAGGCCTGCGCCGCAGGCCGCAGCGACCAGGGTGCGGGGCAGGCGGTAGTTCCAGACGATGCCGGCGTCGATCAGGTCGACCGGATAGCCGGCCTGCCACAGGTGGTTGGCCAGCACCTGGCCGACCACGCCGGGCGCCAGGTTGGTTTCACCGATGGCAGTGCCGGCCAGCAGGGCTGCCAACAGGGCGGCCAGGGCAACGGCGATGCAGGGTAGCAGGCGCATCATCATTGGGCTGCTTTGCCGCTGGCGAAGGCGGCGGCCAGCGTCTGCACGCCGCTGAACAAGCGAATGCCGGCCTGCATGGCGTCGGCGTCGAGGATGACGATGCGATCGTGCTTCACCGCGTCCATGTTGCGCGTTACCGGGTCGCTACGCAGGAATGCCAGCTTCTTCTGGTAGTCATCGGCGGGGTAGCGGCGGCGGTCCATGCGGGCAATGATCAGCCACGTGGGGTTGGCCTTGGCCAGGGTTTCCCAGCCTACGGTCGGCCATTCTTCGCTGGATTCGACCACGTTGCGCACGCCGAGGGTACGCAGCATGAAGTCGGCGACCCCCTGGCGGCCCGCCACATAGGGGTCGATGTGCAGGTCGGCGCTGGAGAACCAGAACAGCGCCGAGGTGGCGGACAGGTCCTTGCCGGCCAGTTGCGCCCTGGCACTGTCCAGGCGGCCTTGGAGCTCGGCATTCAGGGCCGAGCCACGGTCCTGCACGTCGAAGATTGCCGCCAGCTGGCTGACGCTCTTGTAGATGGTGTCGACCTGGAACGCCTGCAGGCGGGTGCCATCGGCGCCCACCAGGTTGTCCTTGCCTTCGCAGTCTGACGGCAGCAGGTAGGTGGGGATACCCAGTTCATCGAACTGCTCGCGGGTGCCGACCACGCCCTGGGCGCCGACCATCCATTCGAACTGCACCGTCACCAGCTGCGGGCGCTTGCCCACTACCGCCTCGAAGCTGGGCTCGTTGTCGGCCAGGCGCGGCACCTTGGCGTTCTGCACCTGGTACTCGGGCAGCACGTTGTTGAACCACAGCGAGGTGGCAGCCAGTTTGTCGCCCAGCCCCAGCGCGTAGAGCAGCTCGGTACTGGCCTGGCCAATGGTGACCGTGCGTTGCGGCGCCTGGGCGAAGGTTTGCGGCTTGCCGCAGTTGTCCAGCGTCAGCGGGTAGTGGGTGGCAGCAGCCTGGGCCAGGCCGGTGAGGCCCAGGCCGGCGAGCAGGGTGGCAAAACGGGGCAGCATGCTGGGCGATCTCCTATCGGACAGTTCGGGTGAGGAACGCACGGACAGGCATCGCCGAGCCCCCGCTGGTGGCAGGGGCAACACTGATGGCCAATCCCGGACACCCCGCCGGTTGGTGAATGTAGGCCGGCAGGTCTCCTGACTGGTGCGTCATCGCCTGGCTCCGGCCTTCCCGGGTTCGTGGCCCAGTGGCATCGATGGAGCAGGCTCGGCACCTACAGTTGCGGGGGCAGTTCCGTTTGGCCCGAATTGGCGAGCCTGGGATTCCCTATTGTTTCCGTGGTGGAAACCGGCGGCCGGCATGGTAGACCATCGTGCCGCCGGGTGAAAACGCTTTTCAGAAGTACTTCAGCCAGTTGATGTCGCGCCGCCGCGCCTTCAGGCGGGCGAACCAGCGCACCGGCAGGTACAGCGAAACCGCGAGCAGCACTGCCGCCAGCCACACTGCGGCAATGCCGTCGAAACCGAAGTAGTCGCCATGGTTGCGGCCGAACAGCGCCAGGCTGGCCAGATACAGCAGCTTCAGCACATACAGGTGCAGCAGGTAGAAGAACATCGGTGCCGCGCCGAACACCGCCAGGGCACTGATCCAGCGGGCCTGGCCGGCACGTTCGAAGGCGCGCAGCAACAGCAGGCCACAGCCCAGGGTCAGCGCCAGGAACAGCAGCGACGGCGGGTACTTGGTGATGTTGAAGAAGCTCATCAGGGTTTGCGTGACGGTCGGATAAGTGCTCCACGGCGCCTCACCGTAGCCGTTGACCAGGCGCAGCACGACAAAGCCCAGCAGCGCGATCAGCCCGGCCAGCAGCAGGCGATGCTGGCGTTGGCCGGCCTCGCTGCCACGGGCGAACCAGGGGCCCAGGCCGTAGCCCAGGGCGATGACACCGATCCACGGCAGCACTGGGTAGGAGGTGCGCAGGCGCAGGCTTTCGGAGAACTCCAGCCAGCCCCGGTCATGCAGGATTGCCCACGGCACATGCAGGGCGGATTCGGCGCCAAAGTGCAGGCCATCGAGCAGGTTGTGGCCGGCGATGATGATTGCGCCCAGGGCGATCAGGGCGGCACGTGGCAACCACACCAGCAGCGACAGGGCGATCATGCTCACGCCGATGGCCCAGATCACTTGCAGGTAGATGACGCTGGGTGGCAGCTGGAAGGTCCAGGCGAAGTTGACCAGGGTGAATTCCAGCGCCACCAGGAACAGCCCGCGCTTGAACAGGAACGCCGCGACATCGCTGCGGCCCTGGTGTTTCTCGCCGTACAGCCAGGCCGACAGGCCGGTCAGCATGACGAACACCGGCGCGCACAGGTGGGCCAGGGTGCGGCTGAAGAACAGCGACGGCTCGGTGGCGTCGATGGCCATCGGGTCGCTGACCTGGCGGTGCAGAAAGAAGGTTTCACGGACGTGGTCCAGGAGCATGAACAGGATCACCAGGCCGCGCAGGGCATCGATGCTCTGCAGGCGCTGGGTGAGCAGGGTGGGGGTGGCGCTGGCGCTTGTCATGGGAGGTCGCTGTTAGGAATCGATGTCAACTGAAACGTTATCTTATAACTAAGTTATCCCGGAGAGGTAGATGTTTTTGTGCTGCCTGTGCCGGCCTCTTCGCGGGTAAACCCGCTCCCACAGGTACGTCACCGTATTCGAATTCTGTGATATCCCTGTGGGAGCGGGTTCACCCGCGAAGAGGCCGGTGCAGGCAGTTCAGATCAGAAGCTGTAATCCACCGTCGCAAAGTACGACCGTGGCATCCCCATCAGCCACTGCTGCCCACTGAACGCCGACTGCACATACTCACGGTCGAACAGGTTGTTCAACTGCAACCCCAGCCGCACGTCCGGCAACACCTGCCAGCCGATGTTGGCATCGACCACGGTGTAGCCGGGGGCGCTCTGGGTGTTGGCGGTGTTGGCATAGCGCTCATCCACATAACGCGCGCCTATGCCGGCCTCCAGCCACTGGCCGAAGCCTTTGCTCAGCCACAGGTTGGCGGTACGCCGCGGCACATTTGCCGGGCGATTGCCCGCACGGTCCTGAGCCACGCCGCCGACCATTTCCTCGAAGTCGTCATACCTGGCGCGCACGATCGCCGCGTTTGCCGATACCTGCCACTGGTGCGCCAGCGCCAGTTCCAGGGTTGCCTCCAGGCCGTCGGAGGTCTGCTGGCCAGCCTGTTGCTTCTCGTGGGTGAGCGGGTCATCCACCAGCAGCTTCTTCTTGACGATGTGGTAGGCCGCCAATGTCCATTCGCCACGCCCCTCCCAGAAGCGCTGCTTGAGGCCCACCTCGGTCTGCCTGGCCTCGGTCAGGTCGTAGTGCATCTGGTTGGCACTGAGGCTGATGAGGTTGTCGACCCCGTCCTCGCTGGTGGAGTACTGGCCATACAGCGACAGGTCTTCGCTGACCGCAAACACCAGCCCTGCGCGCCAGTTGCCCCCTCGCAGGCTACGGTCGCTGTGGCTGTCGGTGGTCAGCCTCTCCTGGACGATGTGGTTCTGGTCGCGGCGTACACCGGTGACCAGTGACAGGCGATCGCTCAACTGCAGACGGTTTTCGGCGAACAGGGCAAAGGTGTGGGTGCTGGACAGGGTTTGCGGGCGCAGTGGCGAGGCGCTGTGGAACCAACCCGGTTGCGGCTGCCACGGGTCGACATAGTCACCGCCCACATCGTTGTAGGGCGCGTTGCTGTCGACGTTGAAGCGGACCTTGTTGTACTCGGCGCCGACCACGGTCTTGCTGGCCAGGCCGAACAGTGTGTGGTCGAGGGTGAAGGCCTGGCGATCGCCGAACTGTTCCTGGTTGTGCTTGATCTGCAGGTAGCTGCCACGCAGCAGTTGCTGGCGCCCTGCATCCCAGCTGTAGTCCTCGGCATTGCGCCAGTGACGGCGGCTCTTGATGTAGTACAGCTGGTTGCTGGCGCTGAGGTGGTCGTTCAACGTCCAGTCGGTGTTCAGGCGGGTCCATTCATCGACGTAATGCTGCACGTCGTTCTGCACGTTGTAGTTCTTGTCGCGCAGGCTGCTGCGGTAGCGGCCGTCGATCAGCGGGGTGCCGTAATAGTTGGCAGGCTGCGCATCGCCACGGTCGTGGGCGAGGGTGAAGCTGAGGTCGTCGCTGGCATCGAAGCGCAGTGCGGCGCTCAACGCCAGGCTGCGCGACGGCGTGCGGTCGACCCAGCCGTTACCGGCTTGCTGGTTCAGGGCCAGGCGGTAGCTCAGGCGCTCGCCAAGGCTGCCGCCGCTGTCCAGGCCGAGCTGCTGGCGGTCCCACGAACCGTAGCCCAGGCGCAGGTGGTTGCGCACCTCGCCGGCAAACGGCTTTTTCGGGACCACGTTGACCACCGCACCGGTGGCCCCTTCGCCATACAGCACCGAGGCCGGGCCGCGAATCACATCGATGCGCTCGACCATCCACGGGTCGATCGGGAACGTCTGGGTGCCGGCACCAGTGTACAGGCGTGCGCCGTCGAACAAGGTCATCACCGAGTTGTGCCCGGTAAAGCCGCGGGCGGACAGGCCCGTGCCGCCGTCGCCCGGGGAGCCGATGTAGCTGATGCCCGGTGAGCGGGTCACCGCGTCCTGCACGGTGAGGTTGTTGCGCTGCTGGATCTCCTCGGCGCTGATGCTACTGGTGCTGGCCGGTGTCTCCAGGGCGCTCAGGCCCAGGCGCGAGCCAGCCTGGGTCGGGGTGGCCAGGTCGATGGCGTGGCTGTCGAAGGTGTCGGTGATGGCCGTTGAGGGCAGGGCCAATGGTTGTCGGTCGAGGTCATCGGCCAGGGCCGGCAGGGAAACGGCCAGGCAGGCCGCCAAGGGGTGAAGCTTGAAGATACGGGACATGTCGTTCCACTACTGCAGGAATGAATGGATCCCGGTGGAAAACACGCAAAGGCACACCGTGCACGCAGGCGCGCGCACCGATACCGGCCTGCGCCCGCCCACCGCGGGTTGCCAAGTGAAGCTCCAGGCCGGTCTCCGGGCTTGCGAGGGGCATGAAACCTTCACCTTCCCATGCAGGTGCACAGTGGTATCTCGAAGGGTTCGCTCGCTTACCGTTGCGGGGGCAGCGCCGGACTTGTCGTGGGGTAACACGACGCACCGGCTTCCCGTTTCACCCTGCGCGCGGCGGCGCAGGGCACCTGAAACTGGCAGGCATATGACCATTGAAACGCGGGGGCGTCAAATCTGCCCTCTACCAATGAAACAACTCCCGTCGCGCCCCCTCGGTAATCGCCACGATCCCCGGGTGCTTGACCTTGCGCTCCACCGAAATGGCATAGAACGACTCGTGCACCGCCTCGGTCTGCCCGATCAGCTCCACGCCGTACTGGCGGCACACTTCCTCTGCGATCACGCTGGGCGCGACGAAGATGCCGCTGCCCGACTGCCCGAATGCCTGCATCAAGGCACTGTCATCGAACTCGCCCACGATCCGTGGCTGCACCTGCTGTTCACCCAGCCAGCGCAGCAGGCGGCTGCGTACCACGGTTTCCTGCCCTGGGATAAGTAATGGCGCATCTTGCAGGCAGGCGGGGAAGGGGCCTTCCAGGCGTTGTGCCAGCGCCGGGGTGGCGAAAAAGCTCAGGCCGCATTCGCCCAGTTTCTGGCTATAACCTTTGATGTCCAGGTGGCTGGGCATGGGGCTGTCGGAAATCACCAGGTCCAGGCGCTGGATCGCCAAGTCGGCCAGCAGCCGTTCGAGCTTGTCTTCGCGGCAGTTGATGCGCAGCACCTCGTCCAGCTCCATGGTCGGTGCCAGCAGGCGGTAGACGATGGACTTGGGCACCACGTCCGCCACACCCACGCGGAACAGGATCTGTTCCTGCGGACCGGCCCGCAGCATGGCCTCCAGCTCGCTACCCAGCTGGAACATCTGCTCGGCATAGATCAGCGTCTGGCGCCCTGTTTCGGTCAGCTCCAGCTGGCGCCCCACGCGCTGGAACAACTCCAGGCCGTAGGTCTGTTCGAACAGGCTGATCTGCCCGCTGATGGTTTGCGGGGTGAGGTTCAACTGTTCGCTGGCGCGGGCGATGCTGCCGGTCTTGGCCACGGCCCAGAAGTAGTGCAACTGCCGATAGTTGAGCATCGGTATGTTTCCGGATTCGTAAAACCCGAAGTATAACCGCTGAAAAAACGAATTTTCCTGATGTATTACGCTCTTTAGAATGCGGCTCCATCAGGCGCCGTGCGCGCCGCCGGAATATGAAAGCGAGGAACCCATGCTGCAACTCAAATCCATCGGCACGCCGCTGGTGCTGGCCTTGGCCCTGTTCACCCTGGCCGGTTGCGAGCAGGCCGAGAAATCCGCCCAGCAGATGCTCGACCAGGCCGCACAGTCGGCCAAGCAGGCCATCGACGACACCAACAAGGCTGCACAGCAGGCGTTGAGCGAGGCCATCGGCAACGAAGGGCACAAGCCCAAGGACGCCGACAAGAAAGAAGATACCCAGGAAATCTGACCCCCAACCGCTTCTGCAGGATTTGAACAATGGAATATTTGCTGGAACTCGTCGCTAGCCCTACCGCCTGGGTTGCCTTGGCTACGCTGGTGGCCATGGAAGTCGTGCTGGGCATCGACAACCTGATCTTCATCTCCATCCTGACCAACAAGCTGCCGCTGGAGTATCGCTCCAAGGCGCGCCGTATCGGTATCAGCATGGCCTTGGTCATGCGCCTGGCCTTGCTCAGCACGGTGGCCTGGATCGTCCAGCTGACCGACCCGGTGTTCGAGGTGTTCGGCAATGCCTTCTCCTGGAAGGACGTGATCCTGATTGCCGGTGGCCTGTTCCTGCTGTGGAAGGCGACCAAGGAAATCCACGAGAACGTCGACCCGCACGGTGCCAAGGAAGAAGCCAAGGTATCGTCGACGGTTACCCTGGGCTTTGCTGCGGCGATCTTCCAGATCCTGTTGCTGGACATCGTGTTCTCGGTTGACAGCATCATCACCGCCGTGGGCATGACCGAGCACCTGCCGATCATGATCATCGCCGTTATCACTGCCGTGATCGTCATGATGGTGGCCGCCGACCCGTTGGCCAACTTCATCAACGACAACCCGACCGTGGTGATGCTGGCCCTGGGCTTCCTGATCATGATCGGCATGACGCTGATCGCCGAAGGTTTTGGCGCCCATGTACCGAAGGGTTATGTGTACGCAGCCATGGCCTTCTCGACGGCGATCGAGATCCTCAACATCCTCGCCCGTCGGGCGCGGTTGAAGCGCGAAGCCGCAGAAGGTTGATGTTAAAAAGCGGGGCGCTTGCGCCCCGTTCGCGGGCTTGCCCGCTCCCACAGGTAATTCGCCGCTTCTGAAGGCAGTGGAGGATCTTGTGGGAGCGGGTTCACCCGCGAATGGGCCTCGAAACTTCTGAAATCAGTGCACCCCGGCATGCCGCCGCGCCCGGCGCACAGGCTGTGGCTTGGCGGGGGCCTGCGGTGGCAGGTGGTGGGAATGACGCCGCACGATACGCAGTACACCCCACAGCATGGCGGCTGCAACGCTCAGCCACATGCCCACCAGCATGAGGATTGCCATGGTCAGGCTCATTTGTGCCTCCATCTCTATGGGCCGCGCTCGGTCGCCGACGCTGGCCCTCCAGACACTGCTTTAGTCTAGCCCTTCGCCTGTGACGTTCCATTGACCAAAGGTCTATCGCTTGGTCCGATTTGGCACTAGCCGGTGTCGGACTATACCCGCGCCGCTGTCCGACCTATGATCGTTGGCCAGAGCCGGGCGCTGCCTGCCTGGCGTTGAAGCAAGCGAGTGTCCATGCAGCAACTTTCCTTCAAGACCATCCCTCGTCGGCTGCTGGCTGCCTGCCTGGTAGCGGCCAGCCTGGCCGGCTGTGCCGGCGGACCCTCCGCCAACCTCAAAGGCCTGCCACAGCGGGTCGAGATCAGCAGCGTGCCGTTCTACCGTGGCAACGCCAACCACAGCGGGGCCATGGCATTGGCGGCGGTGCTGTCGCAACAGGGGGCTCCGATCACGCCGGGGCTGCTGGACAAACCGCTGAACCTGCCGCAGGGCGCCGAGGCGTTGGACACGGGCATCCCCCGGGTAGCGCGCGACTACGGCATGGTGGTGTATCCGCTGGACAAGCAACTGGACGCGCTGTTGACCCAGGTGGCGGCGGGCAACCCAGTGCTGCTGCGTTACGAGGATGGTTCGGCCTGGTGGAGCGAGCCACGCTATGCCGTGCTGATCGGCTACGACCGCTACAAGCAGCGGGTGCTGTTGCGCTCGGGCATGCACCGGCGGCAGCTGATGGCGTTCGATGACTTTGCCTCGGCGTGGGCGAAGCTTGGGAGTTGGGCGGTGCTGGTGCAGCCACCGCGGCAACTGCCGGCCCAGGTGGACCGCCAGCGCTGGTTGCAGGCTGCGGATGAACTGGCCCGGGCGGGGCAGGAGATTGCGGCCAGGCAGGCTGTGAGTAGCCTGAACAAGTAGCTTCTGCCTGTTCAAGCCCTTTCGCGGGCATGCCCGCTCCCACAGGTACTGCACAATATTCAAATCCTGTGCTGTACCTGTGGGAGCGGGTTCACCCGCGAAGAGGCCAAGCCTGCTTACATCAGAAGCCCAGGCGATCACGCAGGCTGTAGTACCAGGCGCCAAGGGCGCTGAACGGCACGCGCAGCATCTGGCCACCCGGGAACGGGTAGTGCGGCAGGCCGGCGAAGGCGTCGAAACGCTCGGCCTGGCCACGCATGGCCTCGGCCAGCACCTTGCCCGCCAGGTGGGTGTAGGTCACGCCGTGACCCGAGCAGCCCTGGGAGTAGTAGATGTTGTCGCCGATACGGCCAACCTGTGGCAGACGCGACAAGGTCAGCAGGAAGTTGCCGGTCCAGGCGTAGTCGATCTTCACGTTCTTCAGCTGCGGGAAAGCCTTGAGCATCTTCGGGCGGATGATCGCCTCGATGTTGGCCGGGTCACGCGCGCCGTACACCACGCCGCCACCGAAGATCAGGCGCTTGTCGCTGGTCAGGCGGTAGTAGTCGAGCAGGTAGTTGCAGTCTTCGACGCAGTAGTCCTGCGGCAGCAAGGTGCGCGCCAGTTCGTCGCCCAGCGGCTCGGTGGTGATCACCTGGGTGCCGCATGGCATGGACTTGCTGGCCAGCTCCGGCACCAGATTGCCCAGGTAAGCGTTGCCGGCAACGATGATGAACTTGGCGCGGACCTTGCCCTGCGGGGTATGCACCACCGGGTTGGCGCCACGCTCGATGCGTACGGCCGGGGTTTGCTCATAGATGATGCCGCCCAGCGACTCGACCGCGGCGGCTTCGCCCAGGGCCAGGTTCAGCGGGTGGATGTGGCCGCCGCTCATGTCCAGCATGCCGCCCACATAGTTGTCGCAGGCGACCACTTCGCGGATGCGCTTCTGGTCCATCAGCTCCAGCTGGTTGTGGCCGAAGCGTTCCCACAGGCGCTTTTGCGACTCCAGGTGGCCCATCTGCTTGCTGGTGAGGGCAGCGAACACGCCACCGTCCTTCAGGTCGCACTGGATGTTGTACTTGGCCACGCGCTCACGAATGATGCGCCCACCTTCGAAGGCCATATGGCCCAGCAGCTGGGCCTGCTTGGGGCCGACGGTGCGTTCGATGACGTCGATATCGCGGCTGTAGCTGTTGACGATCTGGCCACCGTTGCGGCCCGATGCGCCGAAGCCGACCTTGGCCGCTTCGACGATGCTCACCTTGAAGCCGTTCTCCAGCAGGAACAGGGCGCTGGACAGGCCGGTGTAACCGGCGCCGATGATGCACACATCGGTTTCCACCTCACCCTGCAGCGCCGGACGTGGCGGCACCGGGTTGGCCGAGGCGGCGTAGTAGGACTGGGGGTAGGGGGTGTTAGCCATGCTGCAGGAACCTCGTGTTTTATATTTTTAACGAATGTACCGATGCTATCAATAATAATAAACACCCGCTAGTCGTCCGGTGAAAATCCTTTACTCGGTCCTGCCAGCGCGCCTTTCTATAAAGAGTTTAAGATTCAGTAGGTTAGCGCGAAAAAAAGTGTTGACACGGTTTTTGGAATGAGTAGAATGCGCACCACACGACAGGCACATAGCTCAGTTGGTTAGAGCACCACCTTGACATGGTGGGGGTCGTTGGTTCGAGTCCAATTGTGCCTACCAAATCGAAGAAGGGGTGATCCGCAAGGGTCATCCCTTTTTTCATTGCCCGATTTTGTAGGTAGTCGTTGAATTGTAGGGGCAGCCTTGTGCTGCGCAGACGCCAGTCCTGCCGCCGGTATTGAGTCGCCCATGCCGGTCCTTTCGCAGCACGAGGCTGCTCCTACAACAAGCGCGATGCGTTCGGTTTCGAAAGTTTTTGATTTTTCTGAAAAAAACGCTTTACAGCTACGCTTTCGATCACTAATATGCGCCCCACACGACAGGCACATAGCTCAGTTGGTTAGAGCACCACCTTGACATGGTGGGGGTCGTTGGTTCGAGTCCAATTGTGCCTACCAAATAAAAGTCCCGGTTTCCGGGCATCAAAAGGGCGACCCCAAGGGGTCGCCCTTTTGTTTTTGTTGTGCCCGGCGGAGGGCGATTTCACGCGCTACAGCCTGCTCGGATAGCCCCATGGCGAATTGTGACTATAGTGAGTCTCTAGCGATGGGTTCAGAGATGCGGCTATGCCTTCGATAGATGTGTCGCTTCCGTTGAGCCTGCGCAAACGGGCCATGTGGGCCAGTGCGTTGAACCTTGTCGCTGTCTTTGCTTCCCAGGTCATGCGCCTGGGCGGCAATCTGGTTATTACCCGCTTGCTCGTGCCGGAAATGTTCGGCGTGATGGCCATTGCGACCACTGTATCCGTGCTGCTGCAAATGCTTTCCGATGTCGGGCTGCGGCCGAACGTCATTCAGAGTTCGCGCGGCGACGAACCGCTGTTTCTCGATACCGTGTGGACTGTGCAAGTCATCCGTGGGTTTGTGCTGTTCCTTCTCACGTTGCTGTTGGCCCTGGGGGCACAATTCACGCAACACATCGAGCTGTGGCCGGCCCATTCCACCTACGCCGCTCCAGAGCTACCGATGGTACTGGCTTTGTCTGGGGTCGCCGCAATCATCTATGGCTTCCAGTCGCCCAAGGTCGATGTGGCCATCCGTGTCTTCCAGCAGAAGAAGGTGGTGATCGCCGAGCTGATTGCGCAGTTTGTCGGTTTGATAGCCATGCTCGTGGCAGGCTATCTCACCCGCTCCATCTGGTCATTGGTGGCCGCAGGCCTGCTGAGCACACTGGTTTTCACCGTACTCAGTCACCTGATCTTCCAGGGGCCGCGCAACCGCCTGCGATTGGAACCGGCTGCGCTGCGCGAGGTGTTCGATTACGGACGCTGGATATTGTTGTCGTCCTCCGTAGGGGTCCTGGCAATGCAGGGTGACCGGATCTGGTTCGGCGGTAGTATGTCGGTCGCGGAACTAGGGGTCTATTCCATCGCTGTCGCCATCCTCGGGGCCATTCAGTCGGTCCTGCTGCGGCTGGCGGGGGCAGTTGCCCTGCCGGCCTTCAGTGAGGCGACGAGAAGTGGCGACAAAGAGCGGGTGCGCAGCCTTTACTACCGCTCCAGGGCGCTGTTCGACCTGACCTCGCTGTTTGCTTGCGGTTTTTTGCTGACTGCCAGCCCACTGATGATCAGTTGGCTTTACGACGACCGTTATGCCGGCGCCGGCAATACCATGGCCATTCTCTCGCTCTCGCTTTTCACCTTGCGCTTCACGCTGGCACACCAGCTCTGGTTGGCCCTGGGGCTGACCAAATACGTGGCGATGGACAACATCATCCGGGTCGTTTCGCTGTTTATCCTGCTGCCGGTCCTCATGGCCATCGGTGGCGTGACCTATGCCATCTGGGGTGTGGCGCTGCATACCTTCTTCACGCTTTTCCTGATTTTTCCGGTCAACCGCAAGCTGGGCCTGCTGGACCTGAAGCGCGAGCTTGTAGTGCTGCCCGCCCTGCTGATCGGCGTCCTTTTCGGTGAAATGATTACCAGCCTGTTCACCTGATTGGGCCGTGAAGATGTTCCACAAGAAAAAATGGCGCCATAAAACATACTGTTTTCACTGGCTAACCATTGAATATTCAATGATTAAGCGTGTTTGACAGATCTTTTTCGCGGATCTTTAATATTTTTGTATCTGGCAGCCTATGGCGTTTAAGTGCCAAAGGTGATTGGGTGTTTATTCGACAGCATATAACCTGTTATCCGGGTAAACTAAAATGAGAGAGCACATACGAAAGCTCATAACGCCGTCGATGCGCTTCGAAATAAGAAAGCTCTTGATTTGGACCCAGGATATAATGGGGCGCGCGTGTTTGTGGCGCTGGGAAATCGCCAGGTTCCGGCTACAGAAAAGTAACGACTACGAGGTCTTGTATGTCGGGCGAAAGAGCCGCAGGGAAATGGCCAGGCTGCTCATCGGCGGTAAGCCCGAGGTCGACACCCAGCCTGGCGATGGCCCGCAACAATCTGGCGCCGCGTCCCATAGGTTGTTAATCAGCGAGATGCCCAGTGCAGGGGCCCTGTACGTGCCCCATTACCTGAGTGCCATCATCCCCCTGGGGCGTCCGCTGGAGGAGATCATCGCCCGCTACGACGGTGAACTACGCCGCAGTATTCGCAAGTGCCGGCCGCTGTACCGTATGCAGCAGGTGCTGACGGACGGGGCGATTGGCAAGGCCGACCGGGAAATGTTGCAGCCTTATGCTCAGGCGCGGCATGGCCTGTATGCCAAACAATTCGACTCGCAGGAAGTGGTGCGCATCGCCCAGACCGTTGGCCGACTCGACCTGATAATGAAAGGCGACGAGGTTGTCGCCTGTCATTTCGGTTGTGTAATAACCCGGGCCGGCAAGCGCTATTGGAGCACGCTTCGCTTTGGCTACCCGGAGGCTGTCTTCAGCGACCCCAAACGACTGCGCGAGGTCAACTCCATCACTACTTTCATGGCCCTGGAGTGGGCCATCGAGCAGGGTTTCGATTATTACGATATCGGCCAATGCCTGGCACGTCCGGACGATGGGCTTTTGAAATGGAAGCGCCGGCGCGGCGGTGATGTGGATACCTTGGGCAACCAGGCCTATATGTTCGTCCGGCTACCCAAGGCCGGCATCGCCAAGTTCCTCTGGGAGTTCCCGTTATTCGCCGTCGAGGACAGCAAGCTCACACTGCATCTGGGGCTGCCGGATGGGCCAAGTGACCAGGAAGTTGTCGACCGCTATCGTGAAATGGTCTTCGGTGGTTTGTTCAAGATATACATTTACTGTGCGAAAGCGCCTGGTGAACTATTGCTGGAGAACTTGCGAGATCGGTATGCCCACTTCCAGTCTCCCCCCATTCTGGAAAGAGTAGCGTCCAACTGAGCGTGAAAGATTGCCTTCAATGAGAGTGCTGCATGATGAACGATATTTCGAATGTAGAGACGAAGGGATCGGACCGTAAAAGCTGGAGCTTGGCCGCATACACGTACCTGGCAAGAAAGCGGTTGGTACGAAAGCCGTCGGAGAACCTCAAGAGCCTTGCAGTCAAGACCTGGGATATCGCGCCGGCCGAGGTCACCCCGGCGCCTCCCGCTTTCTTCCTGCCGAATCAGTTGGAGCGAGTGACCGGCTGGGAAGCAAAACGTTTCTTTCCCTTCGAGCATCCGCGGCGAACCATGGAGGGGTTGGGCAGCGTCGAACAGGCTCCTACCAGGGGCTATCTGATCAAGGATGTCATTCTGATCGATGGTGCTCTGTACAAGAACAATGCCAGCTTCTGGCTGTCTGACCGACCCAACGGGTTGCCACGGGTTGTCGTGGAGCAAGAGGTCGAGCGTGGGGCCGCTTATTGTTCACGTTACGGCAACCGTTGGTTTGGAACATGGCTGGCCGAGGATTGCGTCACCTATGCTTTGGCCCGTAACGAAGGGGTGCCGGTGACCACGGCGCCTTCGGGCAGGTTCCCGCTTTTTTCCCAGGCTCCGCAGTACGAAGAATGGCTTTGCATGCATCCGCTGCGGCTGCGCACTGCCTTTTTTCGAGAGTTGGTGCTGTTCGATGACTTCAGCCACAACACAAACCAGTCCGAGCGATTCCGCGCCATGGGCCAGAAGTTGTTGTCGCGGGTGAATTACCAGCCCCACCCGGGGGTTTTCATCCTGCGGGGCTGTGACGGAGATCCGCGCCTGCTGCACAACGAACTGGAAATTGCCGAGCATCTGCATAAACATCGCGGCTTTCGCATCCTTAATCCTTTGAAGTGCGACCTGGCAACCATCGTGCAAACTTGTGCCGGGGCGAGGGTAGTGGCGGGCGTCGAGGGCAGCCAGCTGATCCACGGTATCAATGTGCTATCGCCCGGCGCTTCGGTGCTGACACTGCAGCCACCTGATCGCTTTGTCTGCTTCTACAAGTACCTGACTGATCGCGATCAACAGCATTTCGGCTTTGTCGTCGGGATACCCAATGGCATCGGCTTCCGTATCGACCTCGATGAACTCGAACGGACCTTGGATCTGCTGCCGTCATGACGAGGCGTGGCATGCCATGACTGCCTGAGGTGCAGGGCCACTGGTCGCACGGTGTAACGTATGTTCGCGGTCCTCGCCCAGGGCGGGCGTGGTAGAATCCGCGCCTTCGAATCTGGAGGTACACGCGTGCGCAAACTGGCTGTGGTAATGGCAGTGCTCGCCCTGGCGGGCTGTGAGAACGAGGTCGAAGGCGTGCACAAACAGGTGGCCGAACACCTGCACAACCCCAAGACCGCCAAGTTCGGCAACGTGCGGATCGACACCCAGGGCACCATCTGCGGCCAGGTCCGTGGCAAGGATGATGCCGGGCAGTACGAAGCCTACCGCAGCTACGTGGCGATCAAGCGCGATGGCCAGTACGAAATCATCGTCGACGACAACGGCAACAACCTGCGCATCCGCGAGATGTGCGGTGGCGCCGAGCTGCAGCGCCGTGCCGAAGCCCTGGCTGGCCAGCCAGCCCCGCAAGGCTGGGATGTGGAAGTGATCCAGGGCGCCAACATGGGGGCGCTCAGTGACATGACCGCACGCCTGATCGAAAAGGGCATCCCGTCCTCGGTAGAGTACCGCGACGGCAAACCGGTGGTGCTGATGGGGCCGTTCCCCAGCCGTGAGGAAGCCGAAGCACGCAAGGCCGAGGTAATGGCCAAGCTGGGTACCGATTCGGTGGTCATCCAGCACGGTGCAGCGCGCTGAAAACCCTGTGTGCGTGGGGCCTGTAGGAGCGGCCTTGCGTCGCGACGGGCTGCGAAGCAGCCCCACAGAATCCGCTGTGATGCCGAAATCCCGGGGCTGCTTCGCAGCCCGTCGCGACGCAAGGCCGCTCCTACAGGGCGTGCGCCAGCTTCCGGATTTCGAGCAGTCACACGCGTGCTAGACATTGTCCGCACAGTTTTGGCTATGCTTGGCAGGAGGAAGCTGAACGGGGAGGGCCTCATGTCTACACTGGAGCGGGCCATTGCCGTGGCCGCCAGGGCGCATGAAGGGCAATACGACAAGGGTGGGGCTGCATATATCCTCCACCCGCTACGCGTGATGATGCGGGTTGGCACAACCGAACAACGGATTGTCGCGGTGCTTCACGATGTGATCGAAGACACCCCGCTGACCCTGTCCGACCTGGCGCGGGAGGGTTTCGCGCTGAAAATCCTTGCCGCCTTGCTGGCGCTCAGCCGCCGTGAGGGCGAGGCCTACCAGGACTTCGTGGTGCGCCTGGGCGGTGACCCGCTGGCGCGCACCGTCAAGCTGGCTGACCTGGCCGACAACAGCGACCTTTCGCGCATCCCCTGCCCAGGCCCCACCGACCTGGCGCGGCTGGCGCGTTACCGCGAAGCCAGTGCCTACCTGCAGGCACTGGCTTGAGGTTGATGCGCGGTCAGTCTTCCTTCGGTACTGTCCAGAAAATCTGCACACCGCCATCGTCGCGGTGGGCGAGGGTGACATTGTCGTTTTCGGCGATTTCCCCGAGCAGGGTTTCCCAGTCTTCCGGGGTTTCCTGTTCCAGGCGAAAGATCAACGCCGCACGGCTGCGCTGTGCCGTGGGGCTGTTGATGATCTTCTGGATGCGCATACCCAGTTGTTCGTAGCTGCTCGGGGTGGCGGAGGCGGTGCTGGACACAAGTGTTTCCTTGTTTTTGCTGTATGCACATACAGTATTTCACTGTAAGTAATTTCGCAACAGCTTGTCAGGCGGAAACTGTGCTCAAGCCTGGGCTGATCCATGCGCAGTGTTGTCCAGGGTATTCCACAGGCTTCTCATCGTAGGGTTCTGATTCAACAGCGAGCAGTACGAGCGGATCTCCAGCCGAGTGCTCCATTCGGCGCCTCCGGCCTGCACGAGCAACCCTCTTTCCAGTTCGTCATTTACTGCACTGTGGGGCAGCCAGGCTACCCCATAGCCCTCGACAGCCATGCGAACCAGCAGCATCGCCATATCGGCCTCATAGCACCGTTCCAGAGGGGCGACTTCAGGTGCGTTGCGAATGACGACGTCTGCCACTTTCCCCAGAAATGTCGTAGCCGTGTACGCCAGGTGCGGAATAGGCTTGTTGCCTGCGCAAAGCCGGAACATCGGCTTGCCCTGCGCGTCGGGCGCACACACGGGGATGAATGCATCGTGGCCGAGCGCCAGGCTACCGAAGCGCTCAGGGTCCAGGGAGATGGGGGTGAGCGGATGATGGTAGACAATCATCAGGTCGCAGCTGCCTTCTTCAAGGGCGATGACGGCGTCATTGATGTTGGCCGCCACTACCCGGGCATTGAAGCGCTCGTTTTGCTGCTGGAACTGGCTGAGCCATTTCGGCAGGAACGTCATGGACAGGCTGTGGGCTGCCGTGATCTGGATCGAGCGCCCTGGCATCCGTTTCACGTCCCTCAGGTCGGCGCGCAGCGCCATCAAGGCAGCGAGCGCCTGGCGGGCTTCAGCGCAGAAGGTCTGGCCGGCGGGCGTAAGCTGTACCGGGTAGGTTGCACGATCAACCAGTTCGACACCCACCCACTCTTCGAGCGAGCGGATTCTCCTGGAAAGCGCGGACTGTGTAACGCAACGCACCTCGGCGGCGCGAGAAAAATTCTTCCACTCGGCGATTGCCATGAGGTCGTCCAGCCACTTGATTTGCATCGCTGATCTCCTTCGCCAGGCGCTCAGTGTAAGCGTGTTCGCATAAGCCTCGACAGCGATGCCTGTAAACTATTCCAAAAACGCATAGGGTCAGCCCTATTACTCATCAACTTGTTTTTTCGCGGCGATAAACTTGTCCCCAGCACTCGCTCGGCGAGTTGCTGTTCCTGTCTTTATCCAGATCCTGCCAAGTAGAAAAAATAGAAAATAACTTGAGGAATACATCGTGAAAAACAATAAACTTCCGCGCCGGATTGCGATAGGTATCGCCTTGGGCGTAGTCGTCGGCTGGGCATGTCATCATTTCGCAGGCAGCGAACAGGACGCCAGGCAGATAGCTGGCTACTTCTCAATGGTGACGGATATCTTTCTGCGTTTGATTAAGATGATCATCGCGCCGTTGGTGTTCGCCACGCTTGTCGGCGGGATCGCAAGCATGGGCAATTCGCGCTCGGTCGGCCGCATCGGCTTTCGTGCCATGGCCTGGTTCGTCTGCGCTTCGGCCATTTCACTGGCGATCGGCATGGCGCTGGTCAACCTGTTCGAGCCAGGCGCTGGCATCAACTTGCAGGTCGCGCATCACGCTGATGCCGTTACAACCCCGGTGAATACAGGCGACTTCAGCCTCAAGGTATTTATCAGTCATGTATTCCCTCGCAGTATTGCCGAGGCCATGGCCAATAATGAAATACTTCAAATTGTGGTCTTCTCTTTGTTCTTTGGCTTCGCCTTGGCAGGTGTCAACCGAGCCGGCCATACAAAGATTGTGGACTGCATCAATGAACTTGCGAAAGTGATGTTTCGCATCACTGACTATGTCATGGCGTTTGCACCGATCGGGGTTTTTGCAGCGATCGCTTCTGCAATCACTACTCAAGGCCTGGGGCTGCTGACCGACTATGGCAAACTCATTGTCGAGTTCTATCTGGGCATCCTGCTGCTGTGGGCAGTGCTGTTCGGTGCGGGTTACTTGTGCCTGGGCAAGTCTGTTTTCACGCTCGGCAAACTGATTCGCGAGCCTGTGCTGCTGGCGTTCTCCACGGCCAGCAGCGAGGCGGCCTACCCGAAAACGATGGAAGCGCTCGAGAAGTTCGGTGCGCCGAAACGCGTGTCCAGCTTCGTCCTGCCGTTGGGCTACTCATTCAACCTCGACGGTTCGATGATGTACCAGGCGTTCGCCATCATGTTCATCGCCCAGGCATACAACATCGACCTCAGCTTCACCCAGCAGGTGTTGATCCTTTTGACCCTGATGATTACCAGCAAGGGCATGGCGGGCGTGGCGCGGGCCTCGGTGGTGGTGGTCGCTGCGACTTTGCCGATGTTCAACCTGCCTGAGGCTGGCCTGCTGTTGATCATCGGTATCGATCAGTTCCTCGACATGGCACGTACCGCTACCAATGTCGTGGGCAACAGCATTGCCACGGCTGTGATCGCCAGATCAGAGCCACAGACCGAGCCGCAAGCGGCAAGCGAGGCGCCCACCCTCGACCGCCCGGTATCGGCCGCCTGAGGAGTTTGCTCATGAAGTCGAAGAAGGCAGCAGTTCCACAAGCTTTTGCCCACACGATCGGAATTGTCGGCGGGCTTGGTTCGCTCGCGGGGGGCGACCTTTTCTACAAGCTTTTGAAGTCGCGGGCGGTGCTGGAGGACCAGGGGCGTTTTCATTTCCTGCTCGAGCAACATCCCTTCAAGGATGTAATGCTGCCTTTGGATGCAAGCGCGAGCATGACCTCGCGAAAGTTCTATGTTTTCGAGGTGTGCAGGTCATTTGAAGCTAGCGGTGTGGATGCAATCATGCTGCCTTGCTTCGCCAGCCAGACGTTCCGCACGCAGATCCAGGAAGAGCTGGGGACTCCGGTGCTGGACATGATGGAAGCCTTGGTGCAACACATCCGTCAGGTCGCGGAGCCAGGCAGTACACTCGGCGTGCTTGCTTCGGATTATGTGCGTCATTCCGGGCTCTTCGAACAAGCGTTGGGCCACCAGTACGATGTGGTGTACCCCGATGCACAAGCGCAGGTCGCGCTGATGGAGGCCATGTATGGCGTCAACGGCATCAAGGATGGGCACCTGGATGGCATGCCTCTGGAGTCCGTGTACCAGGCATGCCTGTCAGTGCAGGCACAGGGTGCCAGCTTGGTCGTGCCGGGCATGACCGAGCTTTCGCTGGTGTGCGCCGACCTGCAGCGCCGCGGCATTGCCGCACTGGATATCAACGAGCTCTACGCCACGTTCGCGACCCAAGGCTCAAGTGCGCCCCGTGAACTGCCATTCAAGCTGGGTATCGTGGGTGGGGTCGGCCCCGCAGCTACGGTGGACTTCATGGGCAAGGTGGTTGCCGGTACGCCAGCAGGCCGGGATCAGGACCACATCAAGATGGTGGTCGAGCAGAACCCGCAAATTCCGGATCGCACAGCCAGTCTGCTGAATGATGAAACCGACCCGACGATGGCCCTGTATGCGACCTGCAAACGCCTGGAAAGCGCCGGTGCCAATGCAATTGCAATCCCGTGCAATACCGCTCACGCGTTTGTTGAACGCATCCAGGAGCACCTGCGCGTGCCAATCGTCAACATGCTCACCGAGACGATCGACTGGATAAGACAAACATACGGCCGCGACAGGACGGTCGGCCTGCTGGCGACGTCAGGCACCGTCGCCAGCCAGGTCTATCACCAGGCAGCCAGCCGCGCCGGGCTTGAGATTGTTGTGCCGGCGCCGGATTACCAGAAGCTGGTCATGGAGGCCATCTATGGTGAGCGGGGCGTCAAGGCTGGCTTCACTGAAGGACTGTGTCGAGACCAGCTGTTGATTGCGGCCGAGCATCTTACGGAAGTGGGGGCGACGGTGCTGATTCTGGGCTGTACGGAACTGCCGCTGGTGCTCAGCCACTGTGATGCTTATGAACTCAGTGGCAGGACGGTTGCTCTGGTAGACCCCACGATGATCCTGGCACGCAGATGTGTCGTGTTGGCTGGAGGTTCAGGTAGTTAACCGCATTCTCATGCCTTTTCCCTGTGGGAGCGCGTTTACCCGCGAAAAATGCGAGGCGGTGTATGGCACCGGCTTTGCCGGTGTTCGCGGGGGAACCCGCTCCCACAGGGTGGCAGCGGGCTGTTTGCATTTCAGGGGGCAGTAGTGATCAGTACTCCCAGAAGATCCGCTGCAGCTCCTTGCTGTCCTGGGTCCTGGTCATCGCCACCATCGCCAGGATCCGCGCCTTCTGCGGGTTCAGGTCATGGGCCACGACCCAGTCGTTCTTGTCATCCGGCTGTTCGGCGTTGCGCAGCACGAAACCACCCTGGTTCACATGCGACGAGCGAATGATCTGCACGCCGTTCTTGCGCAGTTCCTGCAGCGCCGGCACCACCCGTGACGACACCGAACCGTTGCCGGTCCCGGCATGGATCAGTGCCTTGGCGCCGTTCTGCGCCAGCGCCTTGTAGGCGGTGTCGGTGACGTTGCCATAGCCATAAGCGATGTCCACCTGCGGCAGGCTGCTGATCTGCTTGATGTCGAACTCGGAGTTTACCGTGTGGCGCTTGGCCGGCAGGCGGAACCAGTAGGACTTGCCTTCCACCACCATGCCCATCGGGCCCCAGGCGCTCTTGAAGGCTTCAGTCTTGATGTTGACCGACTTGCTCACATCGCGGCCGGACTGGATCTCGTCATTCATGGTCACCAGCACGCCCTTGCCGCGCGACTGCTTGTCGCTGGCCACGGCCACGGCGTTGTACAGGTTGAGCATGCCGTCGGCGGACATGGCGGTGCCCGGGCGCATCGAACCGACCACCACGATCGGCTTGTCGGTCTTTTCCACCAGGTTGAGGAAGTAGGCGGTTTCTTCCAGGGTGTCGGTGCCGTGGGTGATGACGATACCGTCCACATCCTTGCTTTCGGCCAGTTCGGCAACGCGTTTGCCCAACTTGAGCAGGTCGTCGTTGGAGATGCTTTCAGAGGCGATCTGCATGACCTGCTCGCCGCGTACGTTGGCCAGGTCGGCCAGTTCCGGCACGCCGGCGATCAGCTTGTCGACGCCCACCTTGGCGGCCTGGTAGGTGGCGCTGTTGGCGGCGCTGGCGCCAGCACCGGCAATGGTGCCGCCGGTGGCGAGAATGACCACGTTGGCCAGCTTCTGCTGGGTTTCGGCTTCTTTGGCCGAGACGGTGGTAGGCAGAGCCAGCAGCAGGGCGAGGGCGGTGGGGGCGAAGGTTTTCAGTGCGGCATTCATCGTTATTGTTCTCTCTCTTCCTAATGAGATGGTTGTTTTGTCGCACAGGGTGCAAGGCAGGTTTCGTACCACTTGCGCGCACGGCCTTTGTGGGAGCGGCCTTGTGTCGCGAAAGGGGCGCGCAGCGGCCCCGGGTTCCGGCGCAACAGCACACATTGCCGGGGCCGCCTTGCGGCCCTTTCGCGACACAAGGCCGCTCCCACATGAAGGGGGGCCATTCGAGATTCCGAACAAACGTAGGAAAAGACGTTCGGCTTTTCGGAAAAAATCCGGATAAACTGCCCCGGGCTCGACTTGACCTCCGACAGCCAAACGGATTTGACAAACCCCGGTCCTGTTTCCATAGTTAGGCAACGCAAACGTTTGCGATCCGACAAAAAACACAAGATTCGGAGTCATCGTCCATGAAGCTGCCGTTCCCCGGTCGTCTGCTGGCCCTCGCGGTCATTTCCTCGCTTTCCCTGGCCCTGCCGTTTTCTACCGCCCACGCCGAAGACAAGCCCAAGGTCGCCCTGGTCATGAAGTCGCTGGCCAACGAGTTCTTCCGCACCATGGAAGACGGCGCCAAGGACTACCAGAAAGCCCACGCCGATGAATTCGAGCTGATCGCCAACGGCATCAAGAACGAGACCGACACCGGCGAGCAGATCCGCATCGTCGAGCAAATGGTCAACGCAGGCGCCAAGGCCCTGGTCATCGCCCCGGCCGACTCCAAGGCGCTGGTATCGGCGGTGAAGAAGGCCATGGACCAGGGCGTGGTGGTGATCAACATCGATAACCGTCTGGACCCGGCGCTGCTCAAGAGCAAAGGCATCAGCGTACCCTTCGTGGGCCCCGACAACCGCAAGGGCGCGCGCCTGGTCGGCGACTTCCTGGCCAACAAAAAGCTCAAGGCCGGCGACCAGGTCGGCATCATCGAAGGCGTGCCGACCACCACCAACGCCCAGCAGCGTACCGCCGGTTTCAAGGACGCCATGGAGGCCGCGCAGGTCAAGATCGTCTCGGTGCAGAGCGGCAATTGGGAAATCGACAAAGGCAACGCCGTCGCCGCCTCCATGCTCAACGAATACCCCGACCTGAAAGCCCTGCTGGCCGGTAACGACAGCATGGCCCTGGGCGCCGTGTCGGCCGTGCGTGCCGCCGGCAAGACCGGGCAGGTGCAAGTGGTGGGCTACGACAACATCAACGCCATCAAGCCGATGCTCGCCGATGGCCGTGTGCTCGCCACCCTCGACCAGGCGGCCAGCCAGCAGGCGGTGTACGGCATCCAGGCGGCGCTGAAAATGGTCAAGGGCGAGAAACCCGACGTGGATGCCGACAACGTCATCCAGACCCCGGTCCAACTCATCACCAAGCCCTGATTGCTGGCAGGAGATACGGCCATGCCTGCATCGGCCAATGAAGTGGTGCTCGCCGCCAGCGGCCTGGGCAAGACCTATGCCCAGCCCGTGCTCGGCGAGGTCAGCCTGAACCTGCGGGCCGGCGAAGTGCTGGCGCTGACGGGTGAGAACGGCGCGGGCAAGAGCACCCTGTCCAAGCTCATCAGTGGCCTGGAAACCCCCACCACCGGGCACATGCGCTACCGCGGCCAGGCCTACGCACCCGGCAGCCGCAGCGAGGCCGAGCGCCTTGGCGTGCGCATGGTGATGCAGGAGCTGAACCTGCTGCCCACGCTGACCGTGGCGGAAAACCTGTTCCTCGACAACCTGCCCGGCCGCTTTGGCTGGATCAGCCAGAAGCGCCTGCGCCAGCTGGCCACGGCGGCCATGGCCCAGGTCGGCCTCGACGCCATCGACCCGGACACCCCGGTTGGCGAACTGGGCATCGGCCACCAGCAGATGGTCGAGATCGCCCGCAACCTGATCGGCGACTGCCATGTGCTGATCTTCGACGAGCCCACCGCCATGCTCACCGCGCGCGAGGTAGAGCTGCTGTTCACCCAGATCGAACGCCTGCGCCAACGTGGCGTGGCCATCGTCTACATCTCCCATCGCCTGGAAGAACTGCAGCGCGTGGCCCAGCGCATCGTCGTGCTGCGCGACGGCAAGCTGGTGTGCGACGAACCGATCCAGCGCTACAGCAGCGCCGAACTGGTCAACCTGATGGTCGGCCGCGAGTTGGGCGAGCATATCGACCTGGGCCGCCGGCAGATCGGCGCGCCGCTGCTCAAGGTCGACAAGCTCAGCCGTGCCGACAAGGTGCGTGAAGTGACGTTCGAGGTCAGGGCAGGGGAGATTTTCGGCATCTCTGGCCTGATCGGTGCCGGCCGTACCGAACTGTTGCGCCTGATCTACGGCGCCGACCGTGCCGACAGCGGCAGCGTCGCCCTCGGCCAGCCGCCGCAGGTGGTCACCATCGACTCGCCCAAGGCTGCCGTGCAGGCCGGTATCGCGCTGATCACCGAAGACCGCAAGGGCGAGGGCCTGCTGCTGACACAGTCGATCAGCGCCAATATCGCCCTGGGCAACCTCGGCGCGGTATCCCGGGCCGGGGTGCTCGATGGCGAGGCCGAAGCGGCATTGGCCGAGCGCCAGATCCAGGCCATGCGCATTCGCAGTGCCGGCCCGCAGCAAGTGGTAGGCGAGCTGTCTGGTGGCAACCAGCAGAAGGTGGTGATCGGCCGCTGGCTCGAGCGCGACTGCCAGGTGCTGCTGTTCGACGAGCCCACCCGTGGTATCGACGTCGGCGCCAAGTTCGACATTTACGGCCTGCTGGCCGAACTGGCGCGCCAGGGCAAGGCCCTGGTGGTGGTGTCCAGCGACCTGCGCGAGCTGATGCTGATCTGCGACCGCATCGCCGTGCTGTCTGCCGGCCGCCTGATCGACACCTTCGAGCGTGACCATTGGAGCCAGGACCAGCTGCTGGCTGCAGCCTTTGCCGGTTATCAGAAACGTGACGCACTGCTGCATGACGCAGCTCCCAGGATGGATGCATGAAAACCACCCCGCTCGACAGCCAAGGCGCCGTACCGGTGCGCCGCAGTGGCACCTATCTTGGCCTGGGTACCTACCTGGGCCTGGCCGGCGCCTTGCTGGCGATGATCGTGCTGTTCTCGTTCCTCAGCAGCCACTTCTGGTCGTACAACACCTTCAGTACCCTGGCCAACCAGATTCCCGACCTGATGGTGCTGGCGGTGGGCATGACCTTCGTGCTGATCATCGGCGGCATCGACCTGTCGGTGGGCTCGGTGCTGGCGCTGGCGGCTTCGACGGTCAGCGTGGCGATCCTCGGCTGGGGTTGGGGTGCGCTGCCTTCTGCCTTGCTGGGCATGGCCGTGGCCGCGCTGGCCGGCAGCATCACCGGCGGCGTCACCGTGGCCTGGCGCATTCCGTCGTTCATCGTCTCGCTCGGCGTGCTGGAAATGGCCCGCGGCCTGGCCTACCAGTTCACCGATTCGCGCACTGCCTATATCGGCGATGCCTATGCCTGGTTCTCCAACCCCATTGCATTCGGCATCTCGCCGGCGTTCATCATCGCCTTGCTGGTGATCGTGCTGGCCCAGCTGGTGCTGACCCGCACGGTGTTCGGCCGCTACCTGATCGGCATCGGCACCAACGAAGAGGCCGTGCGCCTGGCCGGCATCGACCCGCGTCCGTACAAGGTGCTGGTGTTCGCCCTGATGGGCCTGCTTGCCGGCCTGGCCGCGCTGTTCCAGATCTCGCGCCTGGAAGCGGCAGACCCCAATGCCGGCTCCGGCCTGGAGCTGCAGGTGATCGCCGCCGTGGTGATTGGCGGCACCAGCCTGATGGGCGGGCGAGGCTCGGTCATCAGCACCTTCTTTGGCGTGCTGATCATTTCGGTGCTGGCCGCAGGGCTGGCGCAGATCGGTGCCAGCGAACCGACCAAGCGCATCATCACCGGGGCGGTGATCGTCATCGCCGTGGTGCTCGACACTTACCGTAGCCGGCGTGCAGGCCGGCGGAACTGAGAACATGGCAACCATCAAAGACGTCGCGGCACTGGCGGGCATTTCCTACACCACTGTGTCCCATGTGCTGAACAAGACCCGACCGGTCAGCGAGCAAGTGCGGCTGAAAGTCGAAGCCGCCATCGCCGAGCTCGACTACGTGCCCAGCGCCGTGGCGCGCTCGCTAAAGGCACGCAGCACGGCCACCATTGGCTTGCTGGTGCCCAACAGCGTCAACCCGTACTTCGCCGAACTGGCGCGGGGCATTGAAGATGCCTGCGAGCGCAACGGCTACTGCGTGATCCTGTGCAACTCCGACGACAACCCGCAAAAGCAGCGCAGCTACCTGCGCGTACTGCTGGAAAAACGCATCGACGGCCTGGTGGTGGCTTCGGTAGGCCAGGACAGCGACCTGCTGCAAAGCCTGGCTGGCGTGCGTACGCCAATGGTGATCGTCGACCGCGAACTGGATGGCGTGGATGCCGACCTGGTGCGCATCGACCACGAGCAGGGCGCCTTCCTGGCCACTCGGCATCTGCTGGAGCTTGGCCACCGTGACATCGCCTACATCGGCGGCCCCGCCGAAACCGGGGTCACCCAGCTGCGCCTGAGCGGCTTCCGCCGCGCCATGGCCGAGGCCGGTGTGGTGGTGCTGGGCGACCGCGTGCTGCACTGCGACTTCACCAGCCCGGGTGGCCATGCGGTGGCAAGCCGGTTGCTGGAGGGCAGGCGGCCCACGGCGATTTTCGCCGGCAACGACATGATCGGCTTCGGCGTGCTGCGTGCCGCGGCCGAACGCAATATCAACGTGCCCGGCGAGCTGTCGGTGATCGGTTTCGACGACATCGAACTCAGCCGCTATGTGTACCCGCCGTTGACCACGGTGGGCCAGTCGATCCGCGAGCTGGGCGAGAGCGCCGCGTCACTGTTGCTGACGCGTATCGGCACACCCCGCCAGGGCGCGGCAGAGCAACGCATCGTCGCCCCGCGCATCGTGCTGCGCGAGTCCACCGGGCCGCGCCCGGACCTGTTCAACGATTACCGCTAACGCTAAGGAAATGTCATGAATGCCAAGGTCGTGGTAGTCGGTAGCCTCAACATGGACCTGGTGGCCCGCGCCCAGCGCCTGCCCCGGGCCGGCGAAACACTCCCCGGCGAAAGCTTTTTCACCGTGCCGGGCGGCAAGGGGGCCAACCAGGCGGTGGCCGTGGCGCGCCTGGGCGGCAGCGTGGCGATGATCGGCAACGTCGGCGACGATGATTATGGTCGGCAACTGCACCGGGCGTTGTATGTGGAAGGCATCGACTGCCAGGGCGTCATCACCTGCCAGGGCGTGTCCAGCGGTGTGGCGCTGATCACCGTGGATGCCGCCAGCCAGAACTGCATTGTCATCATCCCGGGTGGCAACGGCCTGCTGACCCCGCAGTCGGTGCAGCGGTTCGATGCGCTGCTGCAGGCGGCCGAGGTGATCATCTGCCAGCTGGAGGTACCCACCGACACCGTGGCCTGGACCCTGGCCAGGGGGCGCGAGCTGGGCAAGCAGGTGATCCTGAACCCGGCGCCGGCGACCGGCCCCTTGCCGGCGGACTGGTTCCCCCACATCGACTACCTGACGCCCAACGAAAGCGAGGCCGAAGCCCTGACCGGCGTGGCGGTTGCGGACCTGGACAGTGCCCGGCGTGCCGGCGAGCGCTTGCTGCAGCTGGGCGCGGGCAAAGTGATCATCACCCTGGGCGCGCAAGGGGCCTTGCTGGTCACCCCCGAGGGCCACCAGCACTTCCCCGCGCCGGTGGTCCAGCCGCTGGACACCACGGCAGCCGGCGACACCTTCATCGGCGGCTTTGCCGCTGGCCTGGTGCGCGGCCTGGATGAGGGCGAAGCCATCGCCTTCGGCCAGCGCGCCGCGGCCCTGTCGGTTACCCGCGCCGGCGCCCAGCCGTCGATTCCCTACCTGGCGGAGCTTGCGCCATGAAGAAAACCCCACTGCTGAACGTCGCCCTGTCGCGGACCATTGCCGGCATGGGGCATGGCGACATCCTGATAATCGGCGATGCCGGGCTGCCGGTGCCACCGGGGGTAGAACTGATCGACCTGGCCGTCACGCCTGGCCTGCCGGATTTCGCCAGCGTGTTGCGGGTTGTGCTGAGCGAGTTGCAGGTAGAGCGCCACGTGCTGGCCGAAGAGATGCAGAAAGTGGTGCCGCCGGCGCTGGTCGAGATCGAGCGGCTGAAGGGCAAGCTGGGCAAGCGCGAATGGCTGAGCCATGAAGATTTCAAGGAATTGTCACGCAATGCCCGTGCGGTAGTGCGTACTGGCGAGTGCCAGCCCTACAGCAACATTGCGCTGATCTCCGGCGTGACCTTCTAACTCGCCATCTTGCCCAACGCAGATCCCCTGTGGGAGCGGGCATGCCCGCGAACACCGGCAGCGCCGGTGCCATCCACCGCAGGCCCCTGTGGGAGCGGGTTCACCCGCGAACACCGGCGAAGCCGGTGCCATTCACCGCAGGCCCCCTGTGGGAGCGGGTTCACCCGCGAACACCGGCGAAGCCGGTGCCATCCACCGCGCTGCCTTCTTCGCGGGTAAACCCGCTCCCACAGGGATTTGCGGTGTTTCAGGAATACCAACCCAGGCAACAGGAGTGCCACCCATGCTCAAACCCCTGCTACAAGGAATCGCCCTCATGGCCGCAGCCACCACCCTCCAGGCCGCCCCCATCGACCTGATCATCGACACCGACCCCGGCGCCGACGACGTGGTCGCGCTGTTCCTGGCCATGGCCTCGCCCGACGAACTGAACATTCGCGCCATCACCACCGTGGCCGGCAACGTGCGCCTGGAAAAAACCTCGCGCAACGCCCGCCTGGCCCGCGAATGGGCTGGTCGCGAAGACATCCCCGTGTACGCCGGCGCCGCGCGCCCGCTAGTGCGCAAGCCGATCTACGCCGCCGACGTGCACGGCGAAGAAGGCCTTACCGGCATCCAGGTTCACGAACCGAAAGCGCCGCTGGCCCAAGGCAATGCCGTGCAATACCTGGTCGACACCCTGGCAAGCGCCAAGCCCCACAGCATCACCATCGCCATGCTCGGCCCACAAACCAACCTGGCCCTGGCGCTGATCCAGCAACCCGAGATCGCAAAAGGCATCAAAGAAGTGGTGGTCATGGGCGGTGCCCACTTCAACGGCGGCAACATCACCCCGGCGGCAGAATTCAACCTGTATGCCGACCCGCATGCCGCTGAAGTGGTGTTGGCCAGCGGCGTGCAACTTACCTACCTGCCGCTGGACGTCACCCACAAGCTGCTGACCAGCGACGCCCGACTCAAGCAACTGGCGGCGGTGAACAACCAGGCCAGCAAACGGGTAGTGGATATCCTCAACGCCTACATCACCCACGACATGGACCTGTACGGCATGCCCGGCGGCCCGGTGCACGACGCCAGCGTCATCGCCTACCTGCTCGAGCCCGAGCTGTTCAGCGGCCGGCGCATTCACATGAGCATCGACAGCCGCGAAGGCCCCGGCTTCGGCCAGACCATTGCCGACTGGTACGGCGTGCTCAAGCAGCCTGCCAACGTGATGTGGGTGGAGGAGGGCGATGCCCAGGGCCTGTTCGACCTGCTCAGCGCCCGTTTGGCGCGATTGGAATAGCCGTGTGCGGCGCGAAGCGCTCGAACACCTGGTCGATGAAGCTGCGTGCCGCCTCGGCGCCGCGATCGCGCACCAGCAGGTCGATGGCAATCAACAGCAACTCTTCTGGTGTGCCAGGGCTGTACGCGCTCTGGCCCTCGGCCCATTTGACCTTGATATCGGCATCGATGCTGTGGCTGCTCATGAAAAGCTCTCGCTTGGGGCCCGGGACGAAGGGGCGAACACCTGACCCTGGTGTTCGATGGAGGCGGGGTGCGCTCCACTTCTTGCACTGAATCATGACTTTGCGTCAGTGACCTTGTGGCTTAAGCATATGGCAAACGCAGCGGGTTGTGCAAAATCCGGTCACGATTGCGTTTTCGCCTCTGCCGGCCAGTTCAGGCAGACTTGACCGGTTTTGCAACAAATGATGAGTGGAACTGTCGGATCAGACAGTTCCCGTACCGATTTAGGAGGCTTCATGTTCCGTACCCGTGCTTACCTGGCAACCCTGGCGGTGGCTGCTGTCCTGGCTGGTTGCAGCACTGGTGGCAATTCTGCGGGTGGCGCTGCGCCAGCCACGCCGGCAGGCAACGATGGCCGCTGCGAAGCCAGCGGCGCCGATTTCGCCATTGGCAAGCCGGCCAGCGCCGAACTGCTGGAGCAGGCGCGCAAGGCCAGTGGCTCGCAGATGGCCCGCATTCTCAAGCCGCACGACGTGGTTACCCTGGAGTACCGTTCCGAGCGCTTGAACCTGAATGTGGACGAGCAGGGCAAGGTGGTTCGCGTCAACTGCGGTTGATGCCTTGCCGGCCTCTTCGCGGGTGAACCCGCTCCCACAGGGATAGCGTTAGCCTCCAGGTCTGCGCCGTCCCCTGTGGGAGCGGGTTTACCCGCGAAGAGGCCAGCACAGGCTGGGCATATCTGCCAGAGCAAGTTCACACCCATAAAAAAACCCGCCACAAGGGCGGGTTTTTTTACAGCTATCCGAATTACTCCGGACGAACCTGTGCAGCCTGCATGCCCTTCTGGCCGCGCTCGGCGACGAAGGAAACAGTCTGGCCTTCTTTCAGGCTCTTGAAGCCGTCGGATTCGATGGCCTTGAAGTGAACGAACAGGTCGTCGCCGCCGCCTGCTGGGGTGATGAAGCCGTAGCCTTTCTCATCATTGAACCATTTGACGGTGCCTTGTTGGCGATTGGACATGGGTGAATCTCCAGAACATTTAGTTTTTTCAGTGGTGCAATGCGGCCGAGGCTACGGAGCACGGAACACATCATAGTCTAATTCTGCGCATCTAGCGCCTTTTACCTTCGCAGGATATTGATCCATCTCAAAGAATGGCTAGCCCGCGTCGGCTTCAACGTTTCAGCTTTTCGGTGCGCAGGCTTTCTTCACCACGCTTTGCGCCTTCTGCATCAGCTTGGCGTCAACGCCATCGTTGCTGTCCAGGTCGGCGATCTCCGCATCGGTGAAATTCTTTTTGATGGCTTGGGCACCGCAATCGCAGTGCTTTTTCGCGGTCGCGGCGTCAACGCCTTGGCCGCTGGCCACCTGGGTGCACTGGGTCATGTAGGCGGCCTCCTTCCCGGCTGGGAAGTTGCCAGCGTTCGCAGCTACAGGCAGCAGCAGGGCGCCAGCGGCCGCCAGGGCCAGAAGAGACGGAACTCGCATAACCAGTTACTCCTTGGGTCAGGTCTCATCAAGAGTAGGTTGCTTCCCAAGGTCTGATAGGAATTTTTCCGCGTTAGTTCACCCAAAGGCTGTAATTTCCAAATATTTCTGCGCCCGCGCACCCTGCGTGCTAGCATGCTCGGCTTGCGGTTGCGCCGTTGCGCTCCGCAGCTATCTTTTTTCTCCCCAGTCACTCTGGTTCGTCCCTCGCAAGCCGAAAGGCTTCTGCCACTGTGAGGCAGGCTTCCTTTGCGGGAAGGCAGGTCGGATCTTGTACTGGCTCATCCCAACCCACGTGACCTTTGGTAGGGGTCACCACTAGGAGAGGAGGCGCCATGCCCGTTATTACTCTTCCCGATGGCAGTCAACGTTCGTTCGATCATGCCGTATCCGTAGCCGAAGTCGCCGCTTCCATCGGCGCCGGCCTGGCCAAGGCCACCGTGGCCGGCAAGGTCGACGGCAAACTGGTCGATGCCTGCGACCTGATCAGCAACGACGCCACCCTGCAGATCATCACCCCTAAAGATGAAGAGGGACTGGAGATCATCCGTCACTCGTGCGCCCACCTGGTCGGCCACGCGGTGAAGCAGCTGTACCCGACCGCCAAGATGGTGATCGGCCCGGTCATCGACGAAGGCTTCTATTACGACATCGCCTACGAGCGCCCCTTCACCCCTGAAGACATGGCCGCCATCGAAAAGCGCATGATGGAGCTGATCGACAAGGACTACGACGTCATCAAGAAGGTGACCCCGCGCGCCGAAGTCATCGATGTGTTCAAGGCCCGTGGCGAAGACTACAAGCTGCGCCTGGTCGAAGACATGCCGGACGAGCAGGCCATGGGCCTGTACTACCACGAAGAATACGTCGACATGTGCCGTGGCCCGCACGTGCCGAACACCCGCTTCCTCAAGGCATTCAAGCTGACCAAGCTGTCCGGCGCCTACTGGCGCGGTGATGCCAAGAACGAACAGCTGCAACGCGTGTACGGCACCGCCTGGGCCGACAAGAAGCAGCTGGCTGCGTACATCCAGCGCATCGAAGAAGCCGAAAAACGCGACCACCGCAAGATCGGCAAGCAGCTCGACCTGTTCCACCTGCAGGAAGAAGCCCCGGGCATGGTGTTCTGGCACGCCAACGGCTGGACCGTGTACCAGGTACTCGAGCAGTACATGCGCCAGGTCCAGCGGGTCAACGGCTACCAGGAAATCAAGACCCCACAGGTTGTCGACCGTATTCTCTGGGAGCGTTCCGGCCACTGGTCCAACTACGCCGAGAACATGTTCACCACTTCGTCGGAAAGCCGTGACTACGCGGTAAAACCGATGAACTGCCCGTGCCACGTGCAGGTGTTCAACCAGGGCCTGAAGAGCTACCGCGACCTGCCGCTGCGCCTGGCCGAGTTCGGTGCCTGCCACCGTAACGAGCCATCCGGCGCCCTGCACGGCATCATGCGCGTGCGTGGCTTCGTGCAGGACGACGCGCACATCTTCTGCACCGAAGAACAGGTGAAGAAAGAAGCCGCCGACTTCATCAAGCTGACCCTGGATGTGTACAAGGACTTCGGCTTCACCGACATCGCCATGAAGCTGTCGACCCGCCCGGCCAAGCGCGTGGGTTCCGAAGAGCTGTGGGACCGTGCCGAAGGCGCGCTGGCCGACGCCTTGAACGAATCGGGCCTGGAGTGGGAGTACCAGCCGGGCGAGGGCGCCTTCTACGGCCCGAAGATCGAGTTCACCCTGCGCGACTGCCTCGGCCGTAACTGGCAGTGCGGTACCCTGCAGTACGACCCGAACCTGCCAGAACGCCTGGATGCCAGCTATATCGCCGAAGATAACAGCCGTGTTCGCCCGGTCATGCTGCACCGCGCCATCCTCGGCTCGTTCGAGCGCTTCATCGGCATGCTGATCGAGCACTACGCCGGCGTGTTCCCGGCCTGGCTGGCACCTACCCAGGCAGTGATCATGAACATCACCGACAAGCAGGCCGATTTCGCCCTCGAGGTGGAAAATACCCTGAACGGTAGCGGTTTCCGTGCCAAGTCGGACTTGAGAAATGAGAAGATCGGCTTTAAAATCCGCGAGCATACTTTGCTCAAGGTCCCGTACCTTTTGGTTATAGGGGATCGCGAAGTCGAAACACGAACCGTTGCTGTGCGTACTCGCGAAGGCGCAGACCTGGGCTCCATGCCCGTCGCCCAGTTCGCTGAGCTCCTGACACAAGCGGTTTCCCGGCGTGGACGCCAAGAATCGGAGTAATGACTATTAAGCGTGAAATGAGAAACGATAAGCGTGCTGTACCGAAGGCCCCGATCAACGAGAATATCTCGGCCCGCGAGGTTCGGTTAATTGGCGCTGATGGCGAGCAGGTTGGCATCGTCTCGATTGATGAAGCGCTTCGTATCGCTGAAGAAGCGAAGCTGGATCTGGTGGAGATCTCTGCAGACGCGGTACCGCCTGTCTGCAAGGTGATGGACTACGGCAAGCACCTCTTCGAGAAGAAGAAGCAGGCCAACGAAGCCAAGAAGAACCAGAAGCAGATCCAGATCAAAGAAATCAAGTTTCGTCCAGGGACGGAAGAAGGGGATTACCAGGTAAAACTACGCAACCTGGTACGTTTCCTTACCGATGGGGACAAGGCCAAGATCTCTCTGAGATTCCGCGGCCGTGAGATGGCCCACCAGGAGCTGGGCATGGAGCTGTTGAAGCGGGTCGAAGCCGACCTCGCCGAATACGGCTCCGTTGAGCAGCATCCGAAGATGGAAGGACGCCAGCTTATGATGGTCATCGCCCCCAAAAAGAAGAAGTAATCTCCCGGGCACGGCAGGCCTGATGATTATTGTGTAATTTTATCGAATGCGGAGTTCCAACATGCCAAAAATGAAAACCAAGAGCGGTGCTGCGAAGCGCTTCCTGAAGACCGCTTCCGGCTTCAAGCACAAGCACGCTTTCAAGAGCCACATCCTGACCAAAATGTCGACCAAGCGTAAGCGTCAACTGCGCGGTGCCAGCCTGCTGCACCCGTCTGACGTGGCAAAAGTCGAGCGCATGCTGCGCGTACGTTAATTCTGGTTTAGATAGAGGAAGTTACTCATGGCTCGTGTTAAGCGTGGCGTCATCGCTCGTAAGCGTCACAAGAAAATTCTGAAACTGGCTAAAGGCTACTACGGTGCACGCTCGCGCGTATTCCGCGTTGCCAAGCAGGCTGTCATCAAGGCAGGTCAATATGCCTACCGTGACCGTCGTCAGAAGAAGCGTCAGTTCCGCGCACTGTGGATCGCTCGTATCAACGCCGGTGCCCGCACCAACGGTCTGTCCTACAGCCGTCTGATTGCTGGCCTGAAAAAGGCTTCGATCGAAATCGACCGTAAGGTTCTGGCCGATCTGGCAGTGAACGAAAAAGCGGCGTTTGCTGCGATTGTCGAGAAAGCTAAAGCCGTTCTGGCTTAAGTACCCGCGACAATCACCCGGCGGCGCTAGCGTCGTCGGGCATTGAACGTCATCGATAGGGGAAGAGCCTTCAAAGCTCTTCCCCTATTTTCGTATCTGGAGTCTGTACATGGAAAACCTGGATGCGTTGGTCTCCCAAGCCCTAGAGGCCGTGGAGCGCGCTGAAGACATCAATACCCTGGAACAGATCCGGGTTAACTATCTCGGCAAGAAAGGCGAGCTGACCCAGGTGATGAAGACCCTGGGCAACCTGCCAGCCGAAGAGCGGCCGAAAGTCGGCGCGCTGATCAACGACGCCAAAGAGCGCGTCACCGTTGTGCTCAATGCCCGCAAGGCCGCCTTCGAAGAAGCAGAGCTCAGCGCTCGCCTGGCTGCCGAATGCATTGACGTCACCCTGCCAGGCCGCGGCCAGGCCACCGGTGGCCTGCACCCGATCACCCGTACACTCGAGCGCATCGAGCAGTTCTTCACCCATATCGGCTACGGCATTGCCGAAGGCCCAGAGGTGGAAGACGACTACCACAACTTCGAAGCGCTCAACATCCCCGGCCACCACCCGGCCCGGGCGATGCACGACACCTTCTACTTCAATGCCAACATGCTGCTGCGCACCCACACCTCGCCGGTGCAGGTGCGGACCATGGAGTCCAGCCAGCCGCCAATCCGCATTGTCTGCCCGGGCCGCGTATACCGCTGCGACTCGGACATTACCCACTCGCCGATGTTCCACCAGGTCGAAGGCCTGCTGATCGACCGCGATATCAACTTCGCCGACCTCAAGGGCACCATCGAAGAATTCCTGCGCGTGTTCTTCGAAAAAGAACTGGCGGTACGTTTCCGCCCATCGTTCTTCCCCTTCACCGAGCCGTCTGCCGAAGTCGACATCCAGTGCGTGATGTGTTCCGGCAAAGGCTGCCGCGTGTGCAAGCAGACCGGCTGGCTGGAAGTGATGGGCTGCGGCATGGTGCACCCGAACGTGCTGCGCATGTCCGGCATCGACCCTGAAGAGTTCCAGGGCTTCGCCTTCGGCATGGGCGCCGAGCGCCTGGCCATGCTGCGCTACGGCGTCAACGATTTGCGTCTGTTCTTCGATAACGACCTGCGGTTCCTTGCCCAATTCCGCTAGGCCCAATCGACGCACATTCTAGGAGAACAGCATGAAATTCAGTGAACAGTGGCTGCGCGGTTGGGTAAACCCGCAAGTCTCCCGTGACGAACTGGTCGCCCGCCTGTCCATGGCCGGCCTCGAAGTCGACAGCGTTACCCCCGCTGCCGGCCAGTTCAGCGGCATCGTCGTGGGCGAAATCCTCGCCACCGAACAACACCCGGACGCCGACAAGCTGCGCGTGTGTCAGGTAAGCAACGGCCAGGAAACCTTCCAGGTCGTGTGCGGCGCCCCTAACGCCCGCCCAGGCATCAAGATTCCGTTCGCCATGATCGGCGCCGAACTGCCAGGCGACTTCAAGATCAAGAAGGCCAAGCTGCGCGGCGTCGAGTCCTTCGGCATGCTGTGCTCGGCTGCCGAGCTGCAGATCAGCGAAGAGAACGACGGCCTGCTGGAACTGGCTGCCGACGCCCCGGTTGGCGAAGACATTCGCCAGTACCTGAGCCTGGACGACGCCAGCATCGAAATCGGCCTCACCCCTAACCGCGGCGACTGCCTGTCCATCGCCGGCCTGGCCCGCGACGTCAGCGCCCTGTACGACACCCCGGTCACCCGCCCGGTAGTGCCAGCCGTACCGGCTGCCCACGACGAAGTGCGCCCGGTCGAAGTCAGCGCCCCGGCTGCCTGCCCACGCTACCTGGGCCGCGTCATCCGCAACGTCGACCTGAGCAAGCCGACCCCACTGTGGATGGTCGAGCGCCTGCGCCGCAGCGACGTGCGCAGCATCGACGCCGCCGTCGACATCACCAACTACGTGATGCTCGAACTCGGCCAGCCGATGCACGCCTTCGACCTGGCAGAAATCAACGGCGGCATCCGCGTACGCATGGCTGAAGAGGGCGAGAAGCTCGTTCTGCTCGACGGCCAGGAAGTGGCCCTGCGCGCCGACACCCTGGTCATCGCCGACCACACCCGCGCCCTGGCCATCGCCGGCGTCATGGGTGGCGAGCACAGCGGTGTGAACACCGAGAAAACCCGCGACCTGTTCCTGGAAAGCGCCTTCTTCGAGCCGATTTCCGTTGCCGGTAAAGCCCGTTCCTACGGCCTGCACACCGACGCCTCGCACCGCTACGAGCGCGGCGTAGACTCGCAGCTGGCCCGCGAAGCCATGGAGCGCGCCACCCAGCTGCTGCTGGACATCGTCGGCGGCGAAGCCGGCCCGGTGGTCGAAGCCGTCAGTGAACAGCACCTGCCGCAAGTGGCCCCGGTCACCCTGCGCGCCGAACGCATCACCCAGATGCTCGGCATGGAAATGGACCCCGCCCAGGTCGAGCAGCTGCTCAACGCCTTGGAGCTGACCACCACCAACAGTGGGGAAGGGCAGTGGACGGTCAACGTGCCGAGCCACCGCTTCGACATCAGCCTGGAAGTGGACCTGATCGAAGAGCTGGCCCGCCTGTACGGCTACAACAACCTGCCGGTACGCTACCCGCAAGCCCGCCTGGCGCCGAAAGGCAAGCCAGAAACCCGCGGTGACCTGCCGACCCTGCGCCGCCTGCTGGTTGCCCGCGGCTACCAGGAAGCCATCACCTACAGCTTCATCGACCCGAAACTGTTCGAACTGTTCAGCCCGGGCGTAGAGCCGCTGCTGCTGGCCAACCCCATCTCCAGCGACATGGCCGCCATGCGCGCGTCCCTGTGGCCGGGCCTGGTCAAGGCACTGCAGCACAACCTGAACCGCCAGCAAGACCGCGTACGCCTGTTCGAAAGCGGCCTGCGCTTCGTCGGCCAGCTCGGCGACCTGCAGCAGCAGCCGATGATCGCCGGCGTTGTCACCGGCAGCCGCCTGCCAGAAGGCTGGGCCAACGGCCGCGACGGCATCGACTTCTTCGACGTCAAAGCCGATGTGGAAGCCCTGCTGGGCTACTCCGGCGCCCTGAGCGACTTCACCTTCAGCGCCGGCAAGCACCCAGCCCTGCATCCAGGCCAGACCGCCGCCATCGAGCGTGACGGCAAGCTGGTCGGCTACCTCGGCGCCATCCACCCAGAGCTGGCCAAAGCCCTAGGCCTGGACCGCCCGGTGTTCCTGTTCGAGCTGGTGCTGGGCGATGTGGTCGAAGGCCGCCTGCCGAAATTCAGCGAGCTGTCCAAGTTCCCGGAAACCCGTCGTGACCTGGCTTTGATCGCAGGTCGTGATGTAGCTTCTAGCGCGGTGCTTGAAGTAATTCGTGACAATGCAGGCGAATGGCTTACAGACCTCAGGCTGTTTGACGTCTACCAAGGTAAAGGTATTGATCCTGATAGAAAAAGCCTTGCCGTTGGCTTGACCTGGCAGCATCCATCGCGCACTCTTAACGACGATGAGGTGAACACTACCCTGCAAAACATCCTCACCTCGCTCGAACAAAGGTTGAACACCACGTTAAGGAAATAACGGCATGGGTGCTCTGACGAAAGCTGAGATGGCCGAAAGGCTGTACGAGGAGCTGGGGCTTAACAAGCGTGAGGCCAAGGAGCTGGTCGAGCTGTTTTTTGAAGAAATTCGGCACGCACTTGAAGAGAACGAGCAGGTCAAGCTGTCCGGTTTCGGCAACTTCGACCTTCGCGACAAACGCCAGCGGCCGGGCCGCAACCCCAAGACAGGGGAAGAAATCCCGATCACCGCACGGCGCGTCGTCACCTTTCGTCCAGGGCAGAAGTTGAAGGCCCGGGTTGAGGCCTATGCTGGAACCAAGCCATAACGACGAACTGCCCCCCATACCGGGCAAAAGGTACTTCACCATTGGTGAGGTGAGTGAGCTTTGTGCGGTAAAACCGCACGTGCTGCGGTATTGGGAGCAGGAGTTCGATCAGCTCAATCCCGTGAAGCGGCGGGGGAACCGGCGGTATTATCAGCGGCAGGATGTGCTGATGATTCGCCAGATTCGCGCGCTGCTTTATGACCAGGGGTTCACCATTGGTGGGGCTCGGTTGCGGCTTTCCAGTGATGAGGCCAAGGATGAGTCTAGCCAGTACAAGCAGCTGATTCGGCAGATGATTGTTGAATTGGAGGATGTGTTGGTGGTGTTGAAGAAGTGACCTGGGGTTTTGATGAGTGAAAATTTTTGCGAAAAAGCTTTCATTTATCAGGAGGTTAGGGTACATTCTTCAACGTTCTCGGTAGGATTGAGAACATGCTTCAAGCCCAGTCGGGGCGTAGCGCAGCCCGGTAGCGCACTTGCATGGGGTGCAAGGGGTCGAGTGTTCGAATCACTCCGTCCCGACCATTATTTAAACGACTAAGCCACCTTCGGGTGGCTTCGTTGTTTCTGGGGCTAGTGACTTTTCGAGTGACTTCGCCTTTTTTCATCATCCGATCCTCCTCTTCAAAATTGTCAGCACCGGTCCGCGCGAGTCGGTCGCCGATACCTTGTTTGCTGCTTCTATCAGCTGACCAAGCTCCGCGCCGGAGTAGTGACTGGTCACGCTGCCGTTCTTATGGCCCAATAGCGATTTGCGGTCCTCTTCACTAACGCCTGCTGCTTTCAGCCTCCTGCCGAAAGTGTGCTTGAGGTCATGAATGCGTATGGATGCGAACCCAGTGTGTGCCGGCCGCAAGTGTTGCTCCTGCCAGAGCTTCGCCGCGCGCACCCGAGCTTTCTTCCAGGCTGAGTCGTTCATGCGATGCATCGCCGTACCGTTGTAGGGGAATACCCATTCCCGACTGATGCCTCGCTGACTATCGATTACCGACTTCGCCACGCTGTTCAGCACTACCAGGCGCTCGTCCCGGTTCTTTACCCCCGAGTTTTCATGTCGGCCGCCAAACTCAGCCGGTATCAGAAACACGCTAGTGCCAAGCTCAGGTACGAAGATTTCCCAATCCCATCTCAGCTTGCAGACCTCTTGCTCGCGGCAGCCCGTGTTCACCTTGAACAGGGCCATGCGCTGCAGGTGGTCCGGCAACTCCCCGAAGAGAATCGACTGCTCCTCCCAAGTCATGGGGTAGGGCTTTCGGCTCGCCTTCTTCTCTTCCAGCTTGGTCAGCAGCGGTACGCTATCGAGCCAAGGCCTGCGCTCTTCATCCCGCCACTTCCTGCAAGCCAGCGACAACACGCGAATCGCACGCTCGATCGCGATGTTGATCGTCCGGTTGCTCACGCCCTTCTTTATCGTCCCGTCCGGCAGAACGCTGTCCGCCTTTCGGTCCCGGATGAATGGCGCCAGTGCCTCATCATCGATATGCGTCAGAGGCAGGTGGCCGATGTAGTCATCCAGCTGATTTAGGTAGGTGGCAGTGACGTTGAATGACGGCTGGTCCTTGTGCTCAATCAGGTACCGCGCTGCAGCGGCACTGAAGGTCTTGATCTCGCGCACGCCATACACCTTGCGCAGCCGCATCTTCTCCAGGATGTGGATCAGGTACTGCTCGGCCTCTACCCTGTCAGTTGTGCCAGTGCTCTCTTGAATTCGCTCCCCCCTGTAGACTTTGTCGATTTTCCAGATGCCGTTTGGCATTTTCTGGAGCCCTGTGATTGCCTTTTTGGCCATGGAGTCTCCTTGGATTCCCCGGCCGTACTTCCGCTGCGGGGTCGATTGTTGTCCTGATTGCTGGCCTTTTCAACGGCCATGGCCTCGATGTAGGCGTCAGCCCAGGCATCCAGCTCGAGGCGGTCGAAGCCGACGCCCTGCTTCCCGATAGGGAATTCACGGACATGCGGCCTGACGGTGTTCTTGAATTCGTCCTTGCACATGCCGAGGTAGCCCGGCGCGTCTTTCGCGCGCAGGAATCTTGGCTGCAAGGCTGTCGGTGCAGCTGCAGTGGCGTTTGCCATGGGGTTCTCCTGCGGCCGATCAGGCCAAGAAGTGGTGCCCGACCTTCGCCGCCTTGGCGGCTTCCTCGGTGCGGAACATGAGTCGGGTGGTACTGACGCTGCCCCAGCTGTTGTATTCGACATCGACCCACCAGGCGCCGAACTTGCGGTACGGCTCGCCGAGGATCTTCGTCACGTAGCAGTCGATCAGGTTCATGGATGGTCTCCACGCCGCCGGTGGCGGCAGGTTGGTGGTCAGTCGACCTGGTAGTAGACGTAGCAGTTGACGCCTTGGTCCTTGAGCGACTTGTGCATGGCTTGTACACCGGCACTGTGCTGATTGCCCTGTCCCGGCCAAGGCGTGTCCAGATGGATGCCCTGCTGGTGGTAGCGGCTTTTCTTCTGCACATAGCCCGGTAGGCCGGGCAGCTGGTTAGGGCGCAGGCCCGGTACCGGAATAACAACCCGATCCAGGTTTGCGCTGCCGCCGTCATCGGTGCAGGCAGCTGCTGCGGCCTTTCCAGCTTCTATGGCAATGCGCACCTTCGCCGGCAGGCCGGCCAGTTCTTCTTTCGTCATGGCAATAGCTCTCCATGCCCGCGCATGTCGGCGAGCTTGAATTGTATGGGGAGGGGTTAGGCTTCTGGCTCGAAGCAGCGTTTGTAGCGGGACCGGTATTCCTCGCGATCAAGGTTGGCGTGCAGTTCTTGCTCGCGGCCGGCGGCCCACATCTGGTTATGGCGCTTGTTGCAGGTGAATCCGGTGTCCGATTCGTGCTCGCCGTCTACCCACTCCAGCCATTTGCAGGTGTTGCAGTTCTTGCTCATCTTGGCGCCTTCCATATTAGGTAGGCCATGTACATCAGGGGCAGGATCATTGGCATAACTCCTTCGGCACGTTTATGGTTTCGCCACGGGCGTGGTGCACGACCGCCCTGGCTGCAGCTTCTGCCCGGGTATCGCCGGGTTGTCTGTCCAGTGGGTGACCTGACACACAGGCCAACCATGGCCAGCTGTACCCGCGCTCAATCCACATGCCATGCTTCTGGATCAGGTGCTCGCCGGTTGCGTCGTCGATGACCTGGTCGCCCAGTGACAGTTGCAGCTGGCCGGCCGCCGCCGGCACCGGACCGTCCACCAGCTCGACGGCCCAGAGCAGCGCCTTGCCTGCGAGGTCGCAGGTTTGCACCTTTATCAGGCTGGGCATGTGATCAGCTCCTTCGGCACCTGGACGGTATCGCCGAGCTTGGTGAGGACGAGGGTGCGGCAGAAAGCGATCAATGCTGTTGGCCCGTAGAGCCAGATGCCGGCACCTGCCGGGCCGGCGCTGTACCGGCAACTGCTGTCCTCCAGGTGCGGGTTGTGATGGATGCTGCCGAGGTGCTTGTCGATCAGCGGACCGCCGGCACTCCAATCAGTGGACGGTTGCCACTTGCGGCGCGTTTTGTCATGGAAATCTGGGCGACCATCCCGCTTAACCACGAACGGATCACACCAGACCACGTTATTCCGCCCTCTCACTGCTCCGGGCAACTCCAGTTCGCGCCCATCTGCAATGCCTGTGGCCCAGTCCAGAGCAAGGCCAGTCAGGTTGGATACCCTCACTTCGATCAGGTCGGTCATGGCATCTTCTCCCCGCGCTGGGCGGCAACGCTGACAATGGCCGTGCGCGCAGCCTTCCGGCGATCACCCTGGGCGTACTCGCTGTTCACCCAGAGCATGGTGTCGTCAGCCCAGACGGCCTCATCCTCGCCAGAGCCTTCGACGTTGACTTGCATTCCTAGGTCAATGGCCAGCTTGAAAGCGTCGCCATCGTTGATGTTGGGGTTCCAATGCGCCCGGGTGCCCGACTGCCCCTTGATACGCAGCGGCCATTTCGGATCGCTGCAGGTGCAGGGCTCAACTTCAAGCCCGGCGGCCTTGGCGGCCAGCAGCAATTCTTCGAGTTCCGTCACAGCTGATACCTCTCATCAATCCAGCGCCCAGGCGCCAGAGCGGGTGTAGGTTCGGGTTGGGTTTCGTGCGGGGAGAGCTGGCGCTGGTTGCCGGCCTGCAGCTGGCTGTCGGGGATGCAGCTGATGCCGACCCCATTCAGCAGGTAGCAGGTGACGCCGCGCTGGCTGTCGTGCTGCACGTCGATGACGTTCTCGGTTGCGCTGGCGCCGGTGGCCAGCAGCAGGAGGCAGAGGGCGAGGCGGGTCATGGCTGCATCTCAGCGTTGTAGCGCTTGTAATCCTCGCCGAACTCACAGCAGTAGGTCGCCGGCCAGGCGCCTGGTGTACCTTCCTCCACGAACACGTATCGGTGCGCAAACTCGCCCGAGCGATACGGCACGGTCTTGCACCATTTGTGCTGCGGCCCACCCAGGAACCAGCCCGGACATTCCTTCACGGCTTCAGCCATGAATACCTCGAGGTCGTGATGGCCTTTGCTCATGGCGATATAGGTGTTGCTGCCCACGCTCTGAACGTCGAGCGGATACTTTTTCAGCCTCATGACTGCACCTTCTGACGTACCCAAACGCAGATTGGGCCGTCCTCTGTGTCATGGATGGAGAAGATGAACCAGCCATCACCTGCCGGCTTGCTTGGGTTCCAGCTGGTGCAGTCTGCGATACCGTCGTGGTGCCAGGTTGCCTGCAGGGTTTCCGAGGCGTCGTACTCAAACTCAACCTGCTTTACGTCCATGCCGCGATCATAGAACCAGGCATAGGGAATCAACTCCTCGTCCGTGGATGGCCACGCAGGGTCAGTCCAGAAGCCGTGCTCATCACGCTCAATGGCTACCGGCTGAATCAGTTGCTTTCCTTCAGACATGACTTCGTCCTTGGCCGCCATATCGCGGCAGTGAATAGTGAGGTTTTGTTAGCTGAGAAGGGAGGACGTCGCTGTAGCCGGGCCGATATTGAGGAGAGTGCCCGCTTAACTATGGTGTCAAAGTGAAATCGGAGTGACTCCAGGGATTTTGATTAATTCACGCTTCGGCGACCCGCACCACTGCGGGTCGCCATTCATGATAAGTTTCTGAACTGGTCGGTCAGTTAAAATTGTATGGTAAGCTATAACTTGATCAGCTGTCTTTATCCTCGGAATCATCTTCTTTGGAGGTTTTTTTAACAGTATAATTTTTGGTATGCTTAAGTGTGTTGGCTATTATTTCATTGTGATGTTTGGTGCTTTTGCTGAACTCTTGCGCAAGCTTAACAAGTTCCTCGTTAGAACTAAGTTGTATGTCTGACAGAGAGGGGAATAACATCGTGCTTTTCCGAATATCCTCGGCCATCGAGTTTATGTCGATAAGGCTGGAGGACCATTTTGATGACTTAGAGGTGGCATCTCGGTCCGAGTTTGTTTTGAGTTGTTGTAAATCGCTTTGAAGTTTTGCAATTGTTTCTTTGTAGCTTTCGCCTGTGTCTTTGGCTTGAGCAAGCTCTTCGACTAGAAGGCTCATCTTCAGAAGGGTCTGATCGCGCTCTTCAGTGAGCTTTACGACCTGCAGATCGTTGATGCTCATGGCTACAGATAGATTTTTTACGAAGGTTCCCATCTCATCAGCGCTTCCAGCCATTCTGTTAAATATAGTCAGAAAATATACAACTAACGGATTGTCTGAAAAATTAGGGTATCTGATCTTGTGGTCTATTTCGCTCCAGCCTTCTTCAAATATAGTTCGTACCTGAACCTCTACCAGGTTTTCACGAATTGTTGGTTGCGTCCTCAAGACATAGTGAATGGACCTGTAGCCAGCTGGATGGGGCTTTTCGTCAAATAAGTCTTTTTTGAAATTATCTGGAGTTGTGTCTCCGGTGCGGATGTAGTGGATAGGCGGAGATTCATGCAGGTTCCATTTTGCACGAATTGCCTGGTCTATGCCCTCATATTCATGCTTGAACAAATGTAGTACGCGGACTCCGATTAGGTCGGTTATGATGCTGTTATAATTTTCTAGGCTGATATTCTCGTACTTTTCTGACTTTTCAATTCGTTTTCTAATGATTTTTGCCAGAAGGTGCTCAGGGTCTTTAATGCGCCAGCGTACGGAATGCACCCCTGGCGTTGCTTGGAATGCAGATGCGAAGTAACTCGCTGTTGCTCGCAGATCCTCAGAGCGATCAATGTGGTCGATAGCGATGGCGTAGAGTAAATCCCAATCAATACGAGCCATACCCCAATCGTTCGTACTGATGTTCTGGGAACTCAAAAATGAATCAAGAGAGTTGTCCATGCTCTAGTCCTGCAAGGTTTGTTGGCGAAAGCATAATGCTTCAATTTTAGATTTAGTTACAGGACTTAAGCTGCTGCGGACTGATAGCGCTGACGCAGCCAGGGATCATTGGCTCTCGCCAATGCAGCCATAGGTGGTGGACTCACACTGTTGCCGCACATGTGCACCTGCTCGGTCTTGGTGAACGGCTTACCGTCGGCACCTTTGTCGATGATGTAGCTGGCCGGGAAGCCTTGGGCGCGGTAGAGCTCATGCGGCTGCAGCATACGCAGGCAGATGTCGACGATGACGTAGGGCGTACCCTTCACGAAGACCGTGACCAGGCCCAGGCGGTCCTTGGTGGTCACCGTAGGCGCTGGCGAGTCGCAGCCGCTGATGTTCTCCGTCCCGTAGTAGCTGATCAGGAACGCGGCGACGCGCAGGGCGCCTTCCTCGTGCTCCGGCGATAGCTTGTATTCGACCAGGGCGTGGTGCTCTGCGCCGGCGGTCATGGTTGGCACCTGCTCATCTACCGCACGCCCTACGCAATTGCGACGCAACGTGGCCAAGCTGGCCGTCACTAGGCGCTGCTGGCTGCCAGTGTTGGTGACCGTGGTCAGTGGCTCATCCGCGCCCTTGGCTGGTGTGGTGTTGAACCCGCCGTTCGCCTGCTCAATGAAGGCTGTGCACACGCCCATGGCATGGGCTGCACCCGCAGGGCGCTTGTAGTTGCCGCCGCTCGTGATGGTCGGCACCGGATCGGTGATAGCTGCTCCCTCGCTGTTGAACCTGAACTTGACCAGATGCGCCGATGCCAGCGCCCGGTGGCTCTGGGTCATCAGGGTACCCATTGGCTGGTCAGCTGCTACTGGCTTACCGGCATACACCGGGCCGCCGGCCCCAACCATTACTGGGCTGGCCATCATCAATTCGCCGCGGTTGGCGGCAGTTACTGTTGGCAGGGGATCGCCCGGGTTATTCACTCGGTCGGCGCCTTGGTGCGTTGCTGGAAGAATCACCGGGCTTGCCATGGCGAAGGATCCGCCGCGCGGCCAGGAGGTCACCGTGCGAAGTGGCTCGTGCGCCGACTGGGCCAGCTCGCCCGACCAGTTCGCGATCGGGACGATGAAGGGCTGCGGGTTGTCCAGCACGAACTTCTTCATGCCCTTTGCTACACGGCGCAGCGTGGCATCAGCCAACGCCTTCTTGCGACCGAATATGCTCTTGCTCGGCACGCTCCAGTCGATGCAGTCGGCGGCGGTGCGCCACTTCTGCTGGCCCTTGGCTGGGTGTTTGGCGTGGGTCGGCTCTGGCCACACGATAGGCTGCCCGTCGCAGCGGGCGATCATGAACAGGCGCTCCCGGCTGGTTGGAGCTCCGAAGTCACAGGCCTTGATGATCTGCCATTCCACCTGGTAGCCCATGTCCTCCAGCAGGTGCACGAACCGGCGCCAGGTGATGCCGCGGCGTTTCGGGTCGGGCACCAGGAACTGCTGCTGCACTGGCACGCGCTCGCCGGCGGTGGCCACGGTGCCATCCAGCTTTATCACCCGGCCAGTGGCCTTGTCGCGCTTCGCGATCAGCGGGCCCCACTGCAAAATCTGCTTCACGTTCTCCAGGCTGATGACCCGAGGCTTCTTCTTGCCGGCCCACTTGAGGCCGATCCACGACAGGTTGCGGATCTCGCGCTTGCGCGGCTGTCCGCCGGCTGCCTGGCTGTGATGCGTGCAGTCGGGGCTCATGTGGAACCAGCCCACGGCCCGGCCCTGGCACTCTTCATCCGGATCACCCTCGAACACGTCGGTGGTGAAGTGGCGCGCCGCTGGGTGATTGGCGGTGTGCATGCTGATTGCCGCCGGGCTGTGGTTCTTGGCCACGGTCACTGGGCGGCCCAGGCCCATTTCCAGCCCGGTACCGGCGCCGCCGCCACCGCAGAAGAAGTCCACCACGATCTCATCGTCTTGCGGATCGAAGCCAAGGCCGTACTGGGTTTTGAAGTCGAGCGGGTTCTTTTTCTGGAATGCAGACATGGGCGGTCCTCGCCGGGGTGGCGTGAGTCGTTATCGTTGAATAGGGGAAGGCGCTAGCGGGCAGCGCCGGAGGGTCAGGCGGCAGCTCGGACCTTGAACGACAGCATGGCGGTGGCGTCGTCGTTGAAGCACTCGGCCAGCTCTTGATAGGCCCGGTACTTGGCCTGGCTTCGAGTGGCCGCCCACACGCGCTGCACGTAATGGCGCGCATCGCCCAGCATGTACCGGACGTCATCCCAGTCATACATGCCGTTGGTGAGCACTTCCCACTGCTTGAGCGGCAGTTTCTCGGCCATTTCGCCGTACTGCATCTCCCAAGTTGGGTGGTAGTTGCGAATGCGCTTCTTCGGGTCGCTGTTGAGGATGACGCCGATGTAGTGTCCACGGTCGGCCATGATGACGCCTGGCTCACCGTTGGCGATCACGCGGCGCCCGATCTCCGCAGGCACGTCGTAGTGTCGGCGAACGTAGTCGCAGTTGTAGTTGCTCATGATCATTCCTTGTTCAGGCCTGAATGGCAGGCAGTCATGCCAGCGGTACCCGCCATGACGGCGGCGCCGACCTTCAATGCATCGCTGAATTGAGCCGCGATGGAAGCCATCTTCCAGGGCCTGGCGAATGCTCGGGTAGCAGAGCGATACCGGGCCGCTGGTGCTTTCAGCCACCACTGGGCGCACGCGCTTCAGCAGCACTCGGCAAGCATGGATGTTGTTCTCGCCGGATGAGGTCCATTCGAGGTTCTCACGGCAGTTGTTGTCCTTGGCGCCATCAATGTGGTTGACGTGAGCAAGGCCATCAGGGTTTGGCAGGAACGCCTCTGCCACGAGGCGGTGGACATAGACATTGGTCCTTTGGCCCTTGGTGCAGAGCACCAACTTCATGTATCCGCCCCGGTCGGCAAACTGCTTCAGCAGACGCTCAGGCACTCGCCCTGCGCCCTGGGCCACCGATTTGACCTGGCCTTCGGAGCTGACCAGGTAGGCTGACTCGAAGCCGGGAATCGGCCTCCATTCTGGATGCATGGATTATCTCCCTAGCATGCGCCGCCCTCCGTGGCCGGATGCGGCATGGTGGCAATTTGGTTTATTTGCGAGTAAATTTCCGAGCTTTATTCTCGGGGTTATGGATGGATATTTCGCGACTGGTGAGGGAAAGCGCTCCGTTTGCAATCAAGGTACTTTGGTTATGCTTAATCATTGCCCCGACCGCATGGGTGCTAATGACGAGTGTTAAAGGAGTGGTTCCAACTAGCAGCTCAGAATTTGCTTCATGGATTCAAGCCTTTGGCTCGATAGCGGCTATCTTGGGTGCGTTGTATGTTAGCCACTCTCAGAGAGTGCACGAGCGATTGGCTAAAGAGAAAGAGGAGGCCGAGCACGTTGCGCGCATTAGGGCTATATTCAGAAAGGCCGCAGAAAGCCAATGCAATCAGCTAAAATTTCTTTGTGAAAAAATGCAAATTACTGAAGTTACTGGCAGTCCTGAGCCTATGAGGGAATATTTTTCACTAGGGCTTAACCTGCATTGGGAGAGCAATTTATACACTTTTAATGATTTCTCTGTTGTCGAGCAGGCTCGTTGCAATCTAATAATGATTAACGAGCTCAAGGCGGGCGCAGAGTATGCCAAGAGAGTTTGTGATTACTATTTGCGGGATGTTAAAAAAAAGCTAGAGCTTGCTAGAACGCTAGATCAGCTTCGTCATCATCATGCAATGGCCATGTCCGTGGTTGGAGTTTTTGATGTTCAAGAAAATACAATGAACAGGTCCGACCGAATCTAAGGAGCGACTAGACGGTGCTAAACTCTCCGGCGCCGATGCCCTGCATATTCACTCCGACTTGAGAGAAGCAGCACGCCTGTATCGTCAGGGTCATCGCCCAGGAGCAGGTCAGCCGCTCGCAGCTCACGACCAATGCGGAACTGATCGAGCCGGCGCGCCACAAAATCAGACACAACGATTTCGTGGCGCGGCGCACTGAGGAAGTGTCGGGCCGCTTCAGGCCCTAATTCATGGATGCGGTGGATCAGCAGGGTCATGGCCTCGCCGTTTTCCTCGACTTCGGCCCACTTCATGATCTCGGCCAGGGCCTGGCGGGTGCCCTGGCCGGCCTTCATCCGCAGATCTTCAACCTTGGCGCGCGATTCTTTGGCCCTGCGTTTCTCATCACGCTGCTGCTGCGTCAGAGCCATCATCGCCTCCATTGCGCACGAAGGTGGTGCCCGGCCCGATGTCGAGCAGGTCGCACACCCGGTTGATGATCTTGAGCGCTGCGTCGAACACCTTGGCGTCGTCCGGCTCGCGGGCCAGGCGCTTCATGTTTGGCTGGTGCTCAAGTGTGAATCGCCCCTGGTTTCGTAGACACCTCCAAGCCTCATAATGAGGCCCAAATAGGAGGTGCCATGAGTCGTCAGCGTTACCCCGAAGAATTCAAGATCGAAGCGGTCAAGCAAGTGACCGAGAAAG
>NZ_JAFGYI010000159.1:0-538 GCF_017490905.1 Pseudomonas sp. 32_A
CTTCTCGAGAGCCGTCAGAGAGAATTCCGCGGCAACAAAAATTGCCGTTATGTTAGTAATTGCCACAAACCCAATTAATGACAGTATTTGTGTAGCGATTCCCATAACTGTGCTGGTTTTCCCTCCTAATTCGTATGTTTTTTTATTGTACTTAAATGCGTGTGTTCTAGCCCTCAGACTCGTCTCAGGTCGCTTTATTATGGCTCAATATTTCTTAGTATTTTGATAAAAGGCCGCAATTGTAGAACAATTCCTTTTCAAATGCAGGGCATCTTCAATGAAAGAGAAAGTTTTCAGTAAATGCTCGATTTTTACGCTAAAGAAGTACTCCGTGAAATTGCGGACATGGGCGGAAGTCTATGCGAAGAGGAGCCACATTTGTATTCCGTAGCAGATATTGAAGAATGTCCTCATCGTCGGTGGATAACCATTACAGATGTGATCAAGAACAAGTACCTAGAAGACTATTACCACTCAGTTGTCGACTCGAGTTCGAATAAGAACCAGGCTATTGAGGACGTATGTAGCCACATGATCC
>NZ_JAFGYI010000160.1:0-537 GCF_017490905.1 Pseudomonas sp. 32_A
GCTTCTCTGCCTCTGACTCCAGACACCCACTGAGTAGTCCAGCGCTGACTAAAGCAATGATAGCTAGTGCGAAGGCGCGGATCATGGCTTAAACCCTTGGTCCTTGCTCCGGTCTGGCGGCGTGATTTCCCAGAGTTTTTCGCTGGCCTCTTGCTGCTCCTTCGCCTTCTCTTCGGCCTCGGATTCGAAGCAGCCGCTCAACGACAGCGCAGTAACGGCAACGAGCATGGCGCCAATTATGGTGCGTTTCATAAGGATCCTTCCTGTGAAATGGTCGGGCGTTATACCAAAGATCGAATCCTTCCGCAAAAACTGACACCAAGCGCTACCCGCCAGCGCCTTCCACTATTCAACGATAACGCCTCCCCGGCGAGGGCGCCGCTTCTACGCACAGAACAGGCCCTGGACCAGCAGCACCGCATCCTAGTAATGCACTGCATCTAGACGCCAAGCACATGGCTTCACTTATCGATCAACATCAGCCGCATTGAGGCCTGTTAACAATATTTTTCTTTCGATTTACTGACGCCTTACCGC
>NZ_JAFGYI010000161.1:0-537 GCF_017490905.1 Pseudomonas sp. 32_A
CAATTCATCTATCGGATAACATGGTAAACCAACCATCTAATTCATTGAAAATTTCTTGCATTTTTTAGTAGCAAAGTCATTTTTCAACGCAATCAGTTCAAGTGTCCAGCTAATAGCATAATATTAATAATACAACTACAGCATTTTATTCAAGTTACTGCATTTTATTTTTGGTCTCCATTCAAATTAATAAAAAAATAATCCACCAAAATAAGAGCAAGCAACATACTTATCGATTGGATTTTATTTCAACACGAAAACTAAAAGTCATAACCAGTTTTTAGTTTTTTCGAACGTACTTTATGGACGAACCACATATAGCCTGTGGGTCTTTAATAGATTGAACAAGTTATTTACCGAAAATCGCAAATTATATTTTCTGTGTATAGACAAAAAATTTCACTGACATTATTTATGGTATTCTATAAATTACGTGTCCCATTGCTGGATGAACCGGCCTTATTTATGAAAGACCCATAAGTCATGAGTGATTAGTTCATAAAGTACTACTTTAATTCGCTTCTACCAGTAGATAAC
>NZ_JAFGYI010000162.1:0-537 GCF_017490905.1 Pseudomonas sp. 32_A
AAACCAGACGGCGACGTCAGGAAGTCGATGTCAGCGCGGAATCGCTTGCAGCCCGGCTTCGGCGTTGCCTTTCCAGTCAGGAAGGCGGATCGCGCGCAGACGGCGAAGAACTTGCGCCAGGCGCGCAGCCCGTCGTCGACCGTCGAGTAGCCGAACGGCTTGCAGTCCAGCTTCGACGCCTCGCGCCAGCGTGCCGCAATTGCTTTGCGACGATCGCCGTGCACCGCCTTCACGCGCGGGTTGTCCGGCATGAGCTCGTGATACGCAGCGACGATTTCGTCTACCGGGCAAGCCAGATCGCTGACCGATTCGACGATTTCATTGCCGAGCAGATCAACCGGCGGCGCGTCAGCGCCCTTTGGTGCTTTTCTCAGTCCTTGTTTATATTGATTCTTTGCTTGTGTCGGATCAGCCGTACACGGCAAACCCGTGAGCGGCAAACCCGTACGCGGTGCCGCTTCCGGATTTTCCGTAAGCGGTGCATTCGGGATCTCGGAAACGATGTAGTCCATCGCCTCGAACGAGCCGTCATCGCTC
>NZ_JAFGYI010000163.1:0-536 GCF_017490905.1 Pseudomonas sp. 32_A
TGCAGAAGGTGTGCAAGGACATCGACTTCGCGAACGACGCGTTCCCGTTCATGAGCTATCGCGACGGCACGGTCGCCGGCGTGAAGTCGCGCGTGATGCGCATCAGCTTCTCGGGCGAGCTCGCGTACGAAGTGAACGTGCCGGCGAATGCGGGCCGCGCGGTATGGGAAGCGCTGATGGACGCGGGCGCGGAGTTCGACATCACGCCGTACGGCACCGAGACGATGCACGTGCTGCGCGCGGAGAAGGGCTACATCATCGTCGGTCAGGATACCGACGGATCGATCACGCCGTTCGATCTCGGCATGGGCGGGCTCGTCGCGAAATCGAAGGATTTCCTCGGCCGCCGCTCGCTCACGCGCGCCGATACCGCGAAGAGCGGCCGCAAGCAGTTCGTCGGCCTGCTGACCGACGACGCGCAGTCTGTTTTGCCCGAAGGCGGCCAGATCGTCGAGCTCGATGCGGCCGCGCGTGCGGACGGCACGACGCCGATGCTCGGTCACGTGACGTCGAGCTATTACAGTCCGATCCTGAAC
>NZ_JAFGYI010000164.1:0-536 GCF_017490905.1 Pseudomonas sp. 32_A
GCCTACCGGCATGCCCGTCGCCTCATAGCGGATATCAAGGCGCCCTGCAAATTCGCGCTCGATCATCGCGCGGCTATTCGGCTCGCCGTCCTCGACGACAATGACTTCGACACGCGGATAGGTTTGATGCGACAGTGACATCAGCGCCTCCCGCAACAATGCCGGCCGGCGATGCGTTCGCACGATGATCGAGACAAGCGGCACCGTGCGCGCGTCGAGTTCCTCGACCGCGAAGGCAAAAAATGCGCCGTCGCGTCGGTCACCATATCCCCAAAAACGAAAACCGGGGCGAAAACCGCCTTTGCGATACCGTGCCCCCGTGCGCCTGAAGTAGGCTGCGCTCCGAAGATATCGAGCCAGTGCCATCAGATGCGTGCGCCGCGCATGCGGGAAGCGCGCCGGCCTCGCGAGTTCGGCAACCCAGCAACCTAGACCGCGAGCGATATCGAGCCAGGACCCGAACCTCGTACGCAATTGCAACGATGCGACCACGCCGCCTGCGATCTGGAGCGGTTTGGCCTCCATCGGTTTCGAAT
>NZ_JAFGYI010000165.1:0-535 GCF_017490905.1 Pseudomonas sp. 32_A
CTCCAACGCAGCATGGCCGACGCGCAGCAGATCGAAAACCAGTCACGAGGCAGGTCTCCTGGCTCACAGCCCATTGTTGTCTCCTCGCCTTCCCGCCCGAATCGGCAGTGGCGCGTGAAGAGACAGGCTGTTCACAGTTGCGGGGGCAGCCGTGGCGCATCCGAAGATTTCCACGTTCCCTCTTAGCTCCGGCCAGTGCCGGAGAACCTCGAAGGGCAGAAGGCTACGCAGCGATGGCGGGGCGGTCAATCGCCGGGGATCGGTTGCCGCGCGGTTGACGCTCGCGGGGCTTCGTGGTCAGCTAACGCGGTTTCAGGTGTCTCGCGCCGTCGTGCGCGAGGTGAAACGGGAAGCCGGTGCGTCCGCAAGGACAAGTCCGGCGCTGCCCCCGCAACGGTAAGCGATTGAAGGGTCATCGGTAGCCACTGTGCTCGCGCATGGGAAGGCTGACCCGCCCGGCCGCATCGGCCGACATCGCAAGCCCGGAGACCGGCCTGGAATCCTTCGTTTTTGGCAAACCCGCGGTGGGCGGGCG
>NZ_JAFGYI010000019.1:0-104280 GCF_017490905.1 Pseudomonas sp. 32_A
CTCCCCAACGGCGAACCCCAGTTGATCAACCCCCGCCCGGCATCCGCCTCATCCTCGCCCACCAGCCTTACCACTTGCTCCTGGTACTGCCCATCGACAAACCGCACCCGGCTACCAATCTGCACCTTGCTGCGCGATGTCGCCGCCGGCACCACCTGGGCACTCTGCACCCGCGCGCTGAAGTAGCGCAGGTCCCGTTCGGTATCCGCCAGCCTTTGCCTGTCGCCCCGTTCGCCCTGGGCCTGCAGTTCGCTGCGCAGGGCATTCAGTTCGGCCACGCGCTCCTGCAGCTGGCGCAAACCACTGGCGGTGACGTAGTTGGGTTGCGCGCTGACCCGTCGCTCGACCGGCTGATCAGCCTGGGCGGCGGCCTGGTCTTCGTTGACGAATGCTCGGCTCATGTGTGGCCTCCTTGTGCAGGAGACCATCATCGCAGGCTGCCGGTTTCAAGGAATGTCCGTTTGCGACTCAGTTGTGGCGATAGGCGCGTGCGGCATCGCGGTCTTTTTCCTGCTCCCAGTCGCGTTCGCGCTGGTCCCAGAAGCGCTCGTGGTACTGGCGCTGTTCTTCGCTGTTCTGCATGGCGTGGCACTGGCGAAAACCGTCGTCCCAGCCGCTTTCGTACTGGCGCTCGTGCAGGTAGCGCGGCACGTCCTTGCGAAAACCACCGACCATCAGCCCCGCCGCCTGGCGGCCGCTGCTGCAGCCGTCCTGGAAACCATCGGCATAGGCGGGGGGATAACCCTGATTGATCATCTGCTCGTGGGTGGTTTCGCAACCAGACAGCAACAACGCCATGCACACGCCGAACCAGTACCGCGACATAACCACAAAACCCTCCGGTTGATACTGGAAAGTCTAGGTGGGGATTTGTCGGGGGGCCGTCAAAACAGTGTCAAAGAGTCGGTTGGGTCACACAGGTTCTGCCCTGGCGCGCTCCTACAAAAATGCTTGGGGCCGATCAATAGTGATACCACTTCAGCTCAAGCATCACCTCGTTCTGCGCCGTAGCCAGGTGGCTGAACTCCCGCGAAGCACTCAACCGCACGCCCAGGTTCTGGCTGATTTCCCACTGCTGGTTCAGGCTCACACTGCGCCGCACCTCGCCATTGGCGAAATAATCGCCCTTGGCCTCCAGCGTCATGTTGCCCAGCCCGTTGCGCCACAGCAGCCCGCCATTGAAGCCCGCCGCCGGGGCGATGAACTGAGCAAAATCATTGTGGTGCTCGACCCGCACCGTGCCCAGGGCAAAGCCCAGCAACCCGTCGGCCAGTTGCCAGGTGCCACCGGCCCCGCCGTTCACATGGCTCACCAGCACTTCGTCATCATGCTTGCCCGGCACGCGCTCAAGCCCGCCGGCCACCTGCCACGACCAAGGCTTGAGCAGCTCGTTGCGCGGCGTCAGCGAGCGAATGGTGGCCAGGTCCAGGCGCTGTACCTGCCAGTCATTGCCTTCGTACTGGCGCAGCTTCAGCTGCAGGATCTCGATCTGCGCACCCAGCGGGAAGCCATAGGCGTTGTCATTCAGGTCGTGGTAGGCCATGCGCAGGCCGTACTCGGCGTAGGCGCGGTCTTCGCGGGTGCCCACGCCCAGCTGCCAGGTGCGCGAATCATGGCCGTCCTCGGGCAGGCCCGGGCGCTCGATCTGCAGGGGCGGTGGCGGGTTGCTGTTGATTGCCCGCAGCAGTTCGAAACTGCGCTTGGCCTGCCCAGGGTCGCGCTCCTGGCCATTGGCGCGGTAACGCTCCAGGCGGTACGCGGCATCCTGCACCAGCGCCTGGCGCTGGCGGGGGAGGGCCTTGAATTCGGGGCTCTGCAATTGCGCGGTGTCGGCGCTTACAGCCAGCACCTGGCGCTTCTCGTCGTGATCAAGCGGCTCGGCCCGGGCCAACAGTTCGCGTTCGCGAGAAGGGCGGTACGTTTCGCTGGCGACCATGCCGGACTGCTTCACGGCCTTCACCGTGTCGGTCGGGATCGCGGTCAGCGGGAACTGCGACGTCAGGTCCAGGCTCGGGCGGGCCACCTGCAGCAGTTCCAGCAGGCGATACGAGCAGTTCTCGTCGAAGAAGAAGTAGTCGAACTGGATCTGCTTCAGCTCCCACACATGTTCGACCATGCGCCCGGTTTCTTCCGGGGTCAGGTCCAGCTGGTACTCCCACAGGTCGCGGTTTTCCAGGCTGCGGTATTCGGACAGTTTTTCCTGGTAGGGCATCAGCGCGAACAGGCCCGGGTAGCCGCCCATCAGGCCTTTCCAGGCATACAGGATGCTGTTGTCGCTGCCTTCGATGTAGGCGCCGAAGTTGATCGCGTAGCTCAGCAGCGTGGTGTCGTCGCTGCGGGTGTTGGACTGGTCGATGCGCAGCAAGGTGTGGCCGAACATCGATGACGGGCTGTTCAGGTAGGCCGCCGGGAAGATCAGCGCCGCACTGTGCGGGTCGATCGACTGGTACCAGGTGGTGAATTCCTGGCAGTTTGGTTGTGGCAAATCCTGCAGGTCGAGCTGTTCGCGCAGCCAGCGGGTGCGCGCCGGGAACACGCACTGGGCATGCTTGTCGCCGAGGTTGGCCGGCGCGTACAGCGCTTCGACCGTGGCTTGCAGCTCCTGATCGGGGTGGTGCGCGCCGTCCTCGGCAAGGAAGAACGCCTCATCGTCCACGTAGCTGCGCCAGCCACCCAGCTTGGCGGTTTCGTAATGGCCCAGGGCAATCCAGTAAGGGGTGTTGGCCAGTTGCTGGACACGGCCTTGGTCCAGCACGGGCGCGGCATGAACAGGGGCGCAGGCACACAGCGCCAGGGATACGAAGCGTTTGAGCATGTCGGGCAACTACTTCTGAACGATGCCGAAAAAAGGCGAAACCCGCCCCGGAACCGGGGCGGGAGCAGCTGCACTCAGGCCTCGGTTGCGTATTTGGCCAGGCGTGGGTCGTTCTTCAGAACGGCCAGGGTGTTGCTGTGGACGGTTTCGGCAGTGACGTCGGCGCTGCTGAAGATCTGGTTGAAGTGCTGGTGGGTGACCGACGCGAAGTAGCCACGGTCTTCCGGAGCCACACCGAGGACCACGGCATAGGTGGTCAGCGCTTCACCCTGGCCCATGGCCATGTCTTCGGACAGTTCGTTCATCATGCCATTCATGGCGAACCAGGACTTACCGCCGTAGGTCAGCGACGCCCTGGTCGAGCAGCCGTTGGTGCCGGAGGTCATGCCGAAGGTGGCGTTACCGGAGGTGCCGTTGGTGGTGGAAGCCAGGAAGTGTGCCGGAGTGCCGCGCTGGCCTTCGAACAGCATGTTGCCCCAGCCGCAGTTCGGGCCGCCTGGCGCTTCGGCCATGGCATTGATCGAGACCACGGTGAACAGAGTACCCAGAAGAATCCGTTTCATAGCATTTGTTCTCTATTTGACTTAACCAAGGGTCAGGGTTTCTGGCAACTCGGTTGCCAGGTCGGGAAAGCTTTTCACCCACCCGCGCAGCTTGGAGTTTAGGCACGATCTAAAGGTTGCGTTGTTGATTGCGAAAAATTTGCTGTTCCATGACCCGCTTCGGCTGCGACATAAAGTCCTGCGGAGCCTTGCAAGGCGCGCGCGGGCAGCGCCAGAATGCTGCGTATCTGCCCCGCCGAAGTAAGGAAACCCAATGCCCGATCCTGTCGCTGCGCGCCTGCGTCTCGCGCCTGAAGCCCTGACCCGGCGTTTCTCCCCCGAGCAGTTTGCCTTTACCCATACTGACGATCTGGAGCCGTTTCGCGGAGTCCTGGGCCAGGAACGTGCTGTCGAGGCCCTGCAGTTCGGCGTGGCCATGCCGCGCCCTGGTTACAACGTGTATGTGATGGGCGAGCCCGGTACCGGCCGCTTCTCGTTCGTCAAGCGCTACCTCAAGGCCGAGGGCAAGCGCCAGCAAACCCCTTCCGACTGGGTCTACGTCAATCATTTCGACGACACCCGCGAACCGCGTGCGCTGGAATTGCCGTCCGGCAGCGCCGGGGCGTTCATCGCCGACATGAACGGGCTGATCGACAACCTCTTGTCGACCTTCCCGGCGGTGTTCGAACACCCGTCGTACCAGCAGAAGAAAGGCGCCATCGACCGTGCCTTCAACCAGCGTTACGACCGCGCCCTGGATGTGATCGAGCGCGCCTCGCTGGAAAAGGACGTGGCCCTGTACCGCGACGCCAGCAACGTTGCCTTCACCCCGATGGCCGACGGCAAGGCGCTGGATGAAGCCGAGTTCGCCCAGTTGCCGGAAGAGGTGCGCGAGCAGTTCCACGAAGATATCGCCCTGCTCGAGGAACGCCTGAACGAAGAGCTGGCCAGCCTGCCGCAATGGAAACGCGAGTCGAACAACCAGCTGCGCCAGCTCAACGAAGAAACCATCACCCTGGCCCTGCAGCCGTTGCTGGCGCCGCTGTCGGAGAAGTACGCCGAGAACGCTGCCGTCTGCGCCTACCTGCAGTCGGTGCAGCTGAACCTGCTGCGTACCGTGGTCGAGCAACTGGTCGAAGACAGCAAGACTGACGCTGCCGCGCGCAAGCTGCTGGAAGAGCAGTACGCCCCAAGCCTGGTGGTCGGCCACCACGCCGACGGCGGTGCCCCGGTGGTATTCGAGCCGCACCCGACCTACGACAACCTGTTCGGCCGTATCGAATACAGCACCGATCAGGGCGCGCTGTACACCTCGTACCGCCAGCTACGCCCGGGCGCGCTGCACCGCGCCAATGGCGGCTTCCTGATCCTCGAAGCCGAGAAGATGCTGGGCGAGCCGTTCGTCTGGGACGCGCTCAAGCGCGCGCTGCAATCGCGCAAGCTGAAGATGGAGTCGCCGCTCGGCGAGCTGGGCCGGGTCGCCACCGTCAGCCTGACGCCGCAGATGATCCCGCTGAACATCAAGCTGGTCATCATCGGTTCGCGCCAGCTGTACTACGCGCTGCAGGACCACGACCCGGACTTCCAGGAGATGTTCCGGGTGCTGGTGGACTTCGACGAAGACATGCCCATGGTCGATGAGAACCTGGAGCAGTTCGCCCAGCTGTTGCGCACCCGCACCAACGAAGAAGGCATGGCGCCACTGACCAGCGACGCGGTGGCGCGCCTGGCCACGTACAGTGCCCGCCTGGCCGAAAACCAGTCGCGCCTGTCGGCACGTATCGGCGACCTGTTCCAGCTGGTCAGCGAAGCCGATTTCATCCGCCAGCTGGCCAGTGACGAAATGACCGACGCCGGGCACATCGAGCGTGCGCTCAAGGCCAAGGCCACCCGCACCGGGCGTGTTTCGCAGCGGGTGCTGGACGACATGCTCGCCGGCATCATCCTGATCGACACCGAAGGCGCGGCCATCGGCAAGTGCAACGGCCTGACGGTGCTGGAAGTGGGCGATTCGGCGTTCGGCATGCCGGCGCGTATCTCCGCCACCGTGTATCCGGGTGGCAGCGGTATCGTCGACATCGAGCGTGAGGTCAACCTCGGCCAGCCGATCCACTCCAAAGGTGTGATGATCCTCACCGGCTACCTGGGCAGCCGCTATGCCCAGGAGTTCCCGCTGGCGATCTCGGCGAGCATCGCCCTGGAACAGTCCTACGGCTATGTGGATGGTGACAGCGCCTCGCTGGGCGAAGCCTGCACGCTGATCTCGGCCTTGTCGCGCACGCCGCTCAAACAGTGCTTCGCCATCACCGGCTCGATCAACCAGTTTGGCGAAGTGCAGGCAGTGGGCGGGGTCAACGAGAAGATCGAGGGCTTCTTCCGCCTGTGCGAGGCGCGCGGCCTGACCGGCGAGCAAGGGGTGATCATCCCGCGTGCCAACGTTGCCACGTTGATGCTCGACGAGCGCGTGCTGCAGGCGGTGGAGAACGGCATGTTCCACGTGTACGCGGTCAGCCAGGCCGACGAGGCGTTGAGCTTGCTGGTGGGCGAGGAGGCCGGTGTGCCGGATGACAAGGGCCAGTTCACCGAAGGCAGCGTCAACGCCCGGGTGGTTGAGCGCCTGCGTGAGATCGCCGAGATGATCAGCGAGGAAGAAATCGAGAAGGCGGAGAAAGAGCGCCTGGAAGAGGTGATCGCCCAGGCCAAACCGGCCTGAGTCAATAAACCGGCGCTGGCGGCGATGTGCTACCGTTCAGCGCCGGTTTTCCATCTTTCTATACCGTTCTTCTATGCTGGAACTTAAGGACGGTATCAGCGTTCAGGATGGAAACAGCCTGAGGTTCAGGCTGAACAAGGCTTATTGGAGGGGGCGCGGCCATGCGCAATCTCAGCCTCACACGCCAGTGCCTGGGCCTGGTGACCCGCATCGAATGCAGCATTCGTCCGCTGGCCGGGGACAACGGCATGTGGACACTGCTGTTCGCCGCCGGCATGGCCGGTGAACAACCCTCCGCGATCAAGGCCCAAGGGCCGTTCCATGGGCCGCTGGTGGCCGAATCGGTGCTCAATGCCATTGTCGACAGCCTGACCTTGCATGGCTATCAGGTGGCCGAGGATCCGCAGATCTGGTGCTTGCATTTGCAGGCGCAGTTGCGGCGGATCAATGGTGAGCGTTGCCGGAACCTGGGGGATTACCAGTTTCATCCTGAGACCTGATTGAGGCCGGGGGCCGCTTTGCGGCCCATCGCGACACAAGGCAGCTCCTACAAGGGACCGCGATCTCTTGTAGGAGTGGCCTTGTGTCGCGATGGTCTGCAAAGCAGCCCCCATTTCACCGGGCTTTTGCTGTAACAGGTGGCTGGCTATACTCGCCGTCGCTTTTTTAGTCACCTGATGAGTCCCGACACTCCATGGAACGTATCCTCGAAAACGCGATGTATGCCTCGCGCTGGCTGCTCGCCCCTATCTACTTCGGCCTGTCCCTTGGCCTGCTGGCCCTGGCGCTGAAATTCTTCCAGGAAGTGGTTCACGTCCTGCCCAACGTCTTCGCCCTCAGCGAAGCCGACCTGATCCTGGTGATCCTGTCGCTGATCGACATGTCCCTGGTGGGCGGCCTGCTGGTGATGGTGATGATCTCCGGCTACGAGAACTTCGTCTCGCAACTGGACATCGACGAGAGTAAGGAAAAGCTCAACTGGCTGGGCAAGATGGACTCTTCGTCGCTGAAGATGAAGGTTGCCGCGTCGATCGTGGCCATCTCGTCCATCCACCTGCTGCGTGTGTTCATGGATGCGCAGAACATCTCCACCGATTACCTGATGTGGTACGTGATCATCCACATGACCTTCGTGGTCTCGGCATTCTGCATGGGCTACCTGGACAAGCTGACCAAGCACTGAGCCTTCAGGCCTCTTCGCGATCCCTGTGGGAGCGGGCAAGCCCGCGAAGAGGCCGGTACGGTCCACCTGACGAGCGGCGTCAGTCATGCCTTGTGCATTCGTCCATTCTGTACAAAAAATGAGCTCTCATGCGTGGTTCTCATCGCGAGGTGCTTTCATGAACCTGCATCAGCTCAACACCGAGGCCAGGGCTGGCCATGTCGACGAACTGAACCTGATCGCCATCGAAGGCGGTGACTACCTGCTCGAGGCCCGGATCAAAGGCCACGCCCACCCCCTCTCAGACCCCCGTGGTGAACGCCTGCGCGTGCACTCGGTGGAGGATGCGCGCAAGTTGCTGCAAACCATCCCCATGGTCTCGATGAACCTGGTGCACTGGTCGGTGCAGGACGAAATGTGCGGCATGGGCACGCACCCGGAAGAAGACTTGAAGGTGCCGATTTCCCAGCGCTCGGCCTGGTAGCTGCTCGCAGCGCCCCAGTATGCTAGGCTGCTCGCCCTTTTCATCAAGGGCGCGGCTTCACTGCGCCCTGCAGTGGAGCACGACAATGTCCGAACTCAACCTGTCCACCGACGAAACTCGCGTCAGCTACGGCATCGGCCGTCAGCTGGGCGGCCAGCTGCGCGACAACCCGCCACCAGGCGTCAGCCTGGAAGCCATCCTGGCCGGCCTGACCGACGCCTTCAACGGCGCCGACAGCCGCGTCAGCGAAGCCGACCTGTCGGCCAGCTTCAAGGTCATCCGCGACGTGATGCAAGCCGAAGCAGCCGCCAAGGCTGAAGCCGCTGCTGCCGCTGGCAAGGCATTCCTGGTCGAGAACGCCAAGCGTGACGGCATCACCACCCTGGCTTCGGGCCTGCAGTTCGAAGTACTGACCGCTGGCGAAGGCGCCAAGCCGACCCGCGAAGACAACGTGCGCACCCACTACCACGGCACCCTGATCGACGGCACTGTGTTCGACAGCTCCTACGACCGTGGTCAGCCGGCTGAATTCCCGGTAGGTGGTGTGATCGCTGGCTGGACCGAAGCCCTGCAACTGATGAACGCTGGCAGCAAATGGCGCCTGTACGTGCCGAGCGAGCTGGCCTACGGCGCCCAAGGCGTTGGCAGCATCCCGCCGCACAGCGTGCTGGTGTTCGACGTCGAGCTGCTCGACGTTCTGTAATGCCGCTGGGGCCGCTTTGCGGCCCATTCGCGGGCAAGCCCGCTCCCACAGGTACAGCGCAGGATTCAGATGCTGTGGAGTCCCTGTGGGAGCGGGTTCATCGTGGCGACGAACCGCCGCGAAGAGGCCGGCCCTGCCAGCCTCAATTCCAGTCTGTTCCCCCGGGGCGCAACGCCCGCGCATAGCAGAACAGAAACAGATTCCGCACCAGCTCCTTGAGCACCCCCGGTTCACTCGAATTCAGCCCGCTCATGTCCAGGTCGCCCAGGTCACGCAGCTCGTCGAGCGCTTCTTCTTCAAGCACCGCGCACACTTCACCGGTTTCCCGATGAAGAATGCGCAGGTAGGGGTGAGGGCGGTCCAGCCAGGCGTCGATCAGATAAGTCATGGCTATTCTCCTTGGATAGCAGTCCCAATGAGAATAATTCTTATTATCTGAATAGCAAGCGCCAATTGGCGGTTTTAAGAAAAATCAGACCTTGCGTACGAATTCGGACTTCAGCTTCATGGCGCCGATGCCGTCGATCTTGCAGTCGATGTCGTGGTCGCCGTCGCACAGGCGGATGTTCTTGACCTTGGTGCCGACCTTGACCACCAGGGACGAGCCCTTGACCTTGAGGTCCTTGATAACGGTGACGGTGTCGCCATCCTGCAGGATGTTGCCGACCGAGTCCTTCTTCACCACCTCGTCGCTGGCCGCTTCGGTGTCGCCGCTGGCCGACCACTCGTGGGCGCATTCAGGGCAGATCAGCTGAGTGCCATCCTCATAGGTGTATTCGGAGTTGCATTTCGGGCAGGGTGGCAGAGTGCTCACTTCGGTTCCTCAAACAAACAGACGGGCGGTTAAAGACCCGCATTGTAAAAGGTATTTCTGCGAAAGTGATTATGTCCGGACAAAAGCTTCGCGGGTAAACCCGCTCCCATAGGTACCGCATAGGCCCAGAGCCCTGTGATATCCCTGTGGGAGCGGGTTTACCCGCGAATGAAGGCGACTCGGTCTATCAGTGAGTACGCGCGACAGCAAACTCGCTCAGCTCGACCAGCGCATCCCGGTATTCGCTGGCCGGCAGCACTTCCAGGCAGGCGATGGCACGCTTGACGTAGTCACGCGCCAGCTCCGCGGTGTACTTCAGCGCCCCCGACTCTTCTACCGCCACGCGAATCTGCTCCAGGTCTTCCAGGCCACCTTTCTGAATGGCCTGGCGCACCAGCGCAGCCTGTTCGGCAGTGCCTTCGCGCATGGTGTAGATCAGCGGCAGGGTAGGCTTGCCTTCGGCCAGGTCGTCACCGACGTTCTTGCCCAGGGTCTGCGAGTCGCCCTTGTAGTCCAGCAGGTCGTCGACCAGCTGGAAGGCCACGCCCAGGTGGTCGCCAAAGGTGCGCAGGGCCTCGCGCTGTTCGTCGGTTGCCTCGGCCAGCGCGGCGGCGCTGTGGGTCGACGCTTCGAACAGCATCGCGGTCTTGCCGCGGATGACCTCCATGTAGACTTCCTCGGTGGTGCTGGCATCGCGTACCCGCGACAGCTGCAGCACTTCACCCTCGGCAATCACGCGGGTGGCCTTGGACAGGATCTGCATGACCGGCATCGAGCCCAGTTCGACCATCATCTCGAACGAGCGCGAATAGAGGAAGTCGCCCACCAGCACGCTCGGTGCGTTGCCCCACAGGGCATTGGCGGTGGAGCGGCCACGGCGCATGCCGGACATGTCGACCACGTCGTCGTGCAGCAGGGTAGCGGTGTGCAGGAATTCGATGGTGGCAGCCAGCAGGCGCAGGTCGTCGCCTTCGCGGCCCAGGGCCTTGCCACACAGCAGCACCAGCAGGGGGCGCAGGCGCTTGCCACCGGCGGACGTGATATAGTCGCCGATCTTCGATACCAGCGGCACGCGCGAGGTCAGCTGCTTCTTGATGATCTCGTCGACGGCGCTGAAATCATCAGCCACCGCGCGGTAGAAGGATTGGGGTTGCATCGGCTGCTCCAGTGAGGTTGCGCGGCATGCTAGGTCGCGGGTCCCGGCGTGTCAAGGCGCGGTGCCAGCGCGCCGGGGGCGGTACTTGCAAGCAAAACCGCGGTTGCGTACAATCGCGCACCCTAACTTCCTGGGCAGCACCTGCCTTACGCAATTGCGCCGGGCCGTTCCAGCCCTGTGCAGCCATGCCAGCCAATACTCATCATATAAAGCGCTGGGTGAGCAGGATTATCGGAGAAATACCATGTCTTACGCAGTAATCGTTACCGGCGGCAAGCAGTACAAAGTCGCTGAAGGTGAATTCCTCAAGATCGAAAAACTGGAAGTCGCCACTGGCGAATCCGTGACCTTCGATCGCGTCCTGCTGGTCGCCAACGGTGAAGAAGTCACCATCGGTGCTCCAGTTGTTGCTGGCGCTAAAGTAGTGGCCGAAGTCGTTTCGCAAGGCCGCCACGACAAGGTTCGCATCATCAAGTTCCGTCGTCGTAAGCACCACATGAAGCGTATGGGCCACCGCCAGTGGTTCACCGAGATCAAAATCACCGGCATCCAGGCTTAATCCCCTAGATCCCCTGAATTTATTTGGAGAATTGAACCATGGCTCACAAGAAGGCTGGTGGTAGTACTCGTAACGGTCGCGACTCAGAATCGAAACGCCTTGGCGTGAAGATGTATGGCGGCCAGGTTATCAAGCCAGGCAACATCATCGTCCGTCAGCGCGGCACCGAATTCCACGCTGGCTACGGCGTTGGCATGGGCAAGGATCACACCTTGTTCGCCAAGATCGAAGGCGTGATCAAGTTCGAGAAGAAAGGCGAGTTCATGCGCCGTTACGTGAGCATCGTCGCCGCTTAATCGCGACGTCGCTCCAGAAGCCCCGTCACGCGACGGGGCTTTTTCGTTTGTGGTGAGCCTCTTGCAAAGCTGTTTGTATGGGCTGCCGGCGTGAGTTTCTACGGTCGTACGGGGCCGCCGCGCTCATTTTTGCAAGAGCCTCATGTTTTTGAGTCATTCAGCTCGTCTACCGACGAGAGGCGGTTTTAATGAAGTTTGTTGACGAAGTATCCATTCGGGTCAAGGCCGGTGACGGCGGCAACGGTTGCATGAGCTTCCGTCGCGAGAAGTTCATCGAGAACGGTGGCCCCAACGGTGGTGACGGTGGTGATGGTGGTTCGGTGTACATGATCGCCGACGAAAACCTCAACACCCTGGTCGACTATCGCTACACCCGTCACCATGAGGCCCAGCGTGGCGCCAACGGTGGCAGCACCGACTGCACCGGCAAGAAAGGCGAAGACCTGTTCCTGCGTGTGCCGGTCGGTACCACCGTGATCGACGCCTCCACCCAGGAAGTGATCGGTGACCTGGTTACCCCGGGCCAGAAGCTGATGGTCGCCCAGGGCGGCTGGCACGGCCTGGGCAACACCCGTTTCAAGTCCAGCACCAACCGTGCGCCGCGCCAGACCACCCCTGGCAAGCCGGGTGAGCAGCGTGACCTGAAAATGGAAATGAAAGTGCTGGCCGACGTCGGCCTGCTGGGCCTGCCGAACGCCGGCAAGAGCACCTTCATTCGCTCGGTTTCGGCCGCCAAGCCGAAAGTGGCCGACTACCCGTTCACCACCCTGGTGCCGAACCTGGGTGTTGTCAGTGTCGACCGCTGGAAGAGCTTCGTCATCGCCGACATCCCCGGCCTGATCGAAGGTGCTTCCGAAGGCGCCGGCCTGGGTATCCGCTTCCTCAAGCACCTGGCGCGTACCCGCGTGCTGCTGCACCTGGTGGACATGGCGCCGCTGGACGAAAGCAGCCCGGCCGATGCCGCCGAAGTCATCGTCAACGAGCTGACCCGCTTCAGCCCGTCGCTGGCCGAGCGTGAGCGCTGGCTGGTGCTGAACAAGGCCGACATGGTCATGGACGACGAGCGCGACGAGCGGGTCAAGGAAGTGGTCGAGCGCCTGCAGTGGGAAGGCCCGGTCTACGTGATCTCGGCCATCTCCAAGCAGGGCACCGAAAAGCTCAGCCACGACCTGATGCGCTACCTCGAAGACCGCGCCGACCGCCTGGCCAACGACCCGGCCTACGCCGAAGAGCTGGCCGACCTCGACCAGCGCATCGAAGACGAAGCCCGCGCCCAGCTGCAGGCCCTGGACGACGCCCGTACCTTGCGCCGTACCGGCGTCAAGAGCGTGCACGACATCGGCGACGATGACGGTTGGGACGATGATTTCGAGGACGACGAAGACGGCCCGGAAATCATTTACGTGCGCGACTGACCGGTTGCAGTACACTAAACGCCGCTCTTTGGAGCGGCGTTTTTGTATCCACGGTATCTACAGATTCGACATAGGTTGGAAGAAGATGCGAAGCAAGGTGACGGGCGCCAAGCGCTGGGTCGTGAAGATTGGCAGTGCTCTGCTGACCGCCGATGGCAAAGGCCTCGACCGCGGTGCCATGGCCGTTTGGGTCGAGCAGATGGTAGCGCTGCGTGAGGCAGGCGTGGAGTTGGTACTGGTCTCCTCCGGGGCCGTGGCTGCCGGCATGAGCCAGCTGGGCTGGACGTCGCGACCGAGTGCGATGAACGAGCTGCAGGCGGCTGCCTCGATCGGCCAGATGCGCCTGGTGCAGGCCTGGGAGTCGAGCTTCGGCGAGCACGGCAAGCACACTGCGCAGATCCTGCTGACCCACGACGACCTGTCCGACCGCAAGCGCTACCTGAACGCCCGTAGTACCCTGCGCACGCTGGTCGACCTGGGCGTGGTGCCGGTGATCAACGAGAACGATACCGTGGTCACCGACGAGATCCGCTTCGGCGACAACGACACCTTGGCGGCGCTGGTGGCCAACCTGGTCGAGGCTGACCTGCTGGTGATCCTTACCGACCGCGATGGCATGTTCGACGCCGACCCGCGCAACAACCCCGAAGCCCAGCTGATCTACGAGGCCCGCGCCGACGACCCGACACTGGACGCCGTAGCCGGCGGTACCGGCGGTGCTCTGGGCCGTGGCGGCATGCAGACCAAGCTGCGCGCCGCGCGCCTGGCAGCCCGTTCCGGTGCCCACACCATCATCATCGGTGGCCGCATCGAGCGCGTGCTGGATCGCCTCAAGGCTGGCGAACGCCTGGGTACCTTGCTGTCGCCCGAGCGCGGCATGCTTGCGGCGCGCAAGCAGTGGCTGGCTGGCCACCTGCAGACCCGTGGCACCCTGGTGCTGGATGCCGGTGCCGTGCAGGCGCTGCGCCAGGCCAACAAGAGCCTGCTGCCGGTTGGCGTGAAGACCGTGCAGGGCAGCTTCCGTCGTGGCGAGATGGTGGTGTGCGTCGGCCCGGACGGCCTTGAAGTGGCGCGCGGCCTGGCCAACTACAGCGCCCTGGAGGCGCAGAAGATCATCGGCCAGCCGTCGGATGCCATCGAAAGCATCCTGGGCTATATCGCGGAGCCCGAGTTGGTGCACCGTGACAACCTGGTTCTGGTCTGAGGACGTGCGCGTGCTGAAAAGGATGTTTGCCGTGGCGGCACTGGCGTTGCCGATGCTGGCCGGGGCCGAGGAAATCGGCCAGGTGTCCACCGTGTTCAAGTTCCTCGGGCCGAATGATCGTATTGTGGTCGAGGCGTTCGACGACCCCAAGGTCGAGGGCGTGACCTGCTACCTGTCGCGGGCCAAGACGGGCGGCGTGAAGGGTGGGTTGGGGCTGGCGGAGGACCGGGCGGAGGCATCGATTGCCTGTCGTCAGGTCGGGCCGATCAGTTTCAAGGGTGAGCTGAAGGATGGCGAGGAGGTGTTCAAGGAACGCACCTCGCTGGTGTTCAAGACCATGCAGGTGGTGCGCTTCCTCGACAAGAAGCGCAATACCTTGGTGTACCTGGTGTACAGCGACCGCATCGTCGAAGGTAGCCCGCAGAATGCGGTGACAGCGATTCCGATCCTGCCTTGGGCGCATTGATCGCCTGACAGATCGCCGGGAGGCCTTTGGCCTCCATCGCGACACAAGGCCGCTCCTACAGGGAACGCGAATCCCTGTAGGAGCGGCCTTGTGTCGCGATAGGGCCGCAAAGCGGCCCCATTACCCCGATATCAGGCCAATTCTTCGGCCTGATCCTCTCGCACAACAGCCTTCACTTCATCCCGACGGCTGATGAACTTCCAGTCCGCTTCGTCGATGTAGATGCCATTCGGCCCGCTGCCACCTTCCAGGTCGATCGCCACGCGCGCCGAAACCTGCGGCTTCACGCTCGCCAGAATCGGCACGAAGCCCAGCTGCAGGCTGGTTTCCAGCAGCGCAGCCTGGTTGCGTTCGTCGATGTCCGCCGCTTCGTCCAGGTAGTACGGCAGGCGAATGCGCCCGGCCAGGTCGCGGTCCATCAGGTGCAGCAACAGGTACATGTTGGTCAGCGCCTTGATGGTCATGGTGGTGCCGTTGGATGCCGCGCCGTCGATGTCGGCATGGATCACCGGCTGGCCGTTGACCTTGGTGATCTCGAACGCCAGCTCGAACAGGTCCTTCAGGCCCAGCTGGTTGTGGTTGGCCGCCACCAGCCGTGCCAGGTATTCCTTGGCCTCTTCGTTCTTGTTGTCCTGCTCGGCGCTCTGGGTCAGGTCGAATACCGACAGGGTTTCGCCTTCTTCGTACTGACCAGCGCTGTGGATGATCTGGTCGATGTGCTTGAGCGCTTCCTTGTTCGGCGCCAGCACCACGCGGAAGCTCTCCAGGTTGGATACCTGGCGCTTGTTGATCTCGCGGTTGAACAGGGCCAGCTGGTGCTCGAGGCTGTCGTAGTCGCTGCGGATGTTACGCAGGGTCCGGGCGATGTCGGTGACCGCCGCGCGGCGGGCCTTGGCCAGGGTCAGGGCTTCGTCGGTGCGGTGCGCATAGGCATTCACCAGCAGTTGCAGGCGGCGCTCCATGTCGTCTTCGCTGTCGAACTTGGCCACGCCTTTCAGGCGCACCTGGGCGTACAGCGCCTCGATCTGGTTGTCCACCCGCTGCAGGCCCTGCCAGCTGTCCTGGTAGTCGTTGAGCAGTGGCAGCAGGTTGTCCATCGAGTCGTCGACGGCTTCCATGTACGGCGTGCCGTAGGGCAGGTCGGCCGGCAACAGCTGGCGACGGCGCAGAGCGTCTTCCAGGGTGCGCTGCTTGGCCTCGAGGTCGCCGATCTGCCTACCGACCAGCTGCAGCTTGGCCGACAGTTGCTGGACACGTTCGGTGAAGGCGTCGCTGGAGCGCTTGAGTTCGTCCTGGGCGGCTTCGAGCTGCGACAGCTGTTCCAGCTTCTCGGGCTCTTCGGCGGCCAGGGTTTCGCTGCGGCGGAAGTCTTCCAGCGCTTTTTGCGCGTCCAGTACTTCCTGGTACAGGGTTTCGGTCTGCGCCTTGGAGGCGGAGCGGTCGGCGGCCACGGCTTGCTGGGTCTTGAGCTGCTTGAGCTCCTTTTCCAGGCGCTCTTTCTGGTCACGCAGGGCAGCACGGTCGGCCAGGGCCTGCAGTGCTGGTGGGTCGATGTGCGACAGGTCGATGGACAGCCCCGGGGCTTCGAAGCGTTCGCCCTTGAAGCCGTCGAGCACCGCCTCCAGCGATTTTACCCACAGGTCGCTGTCGTCCAGTTCGATGCCGCGGTCACCCAGCGGCAGGCTGAACAGCGCGCCGTTGAACAGGCGCATCAGGCGGTCGACGTCCTGCTGCGAGAACTCCTCGCGCAGGCGGGCGTAGCTGTTGTTGTCGGCGTGGTCGAGCTGTTGCTTGACCTGCTTCAGGCGTTTTTCCAGGTCGCGTACGCGCTCGTCGAGGTCTTCGGCGCTGAACTGTCGCGACTGGGCCAGGGCGCCGGCCAGTTCGTCGTGGGCGTCCTTGGCCGCCAGCAGTTGCTGCTCCAGCACCTTGACGTCATCGACCAGGGCGAAGCGGTGCTTGAGCACCGACAGCTCGCCCAGCCAGCGCTGGATACCGGTGATTTCACGCTCCAGGCGCATCAGTTCCTGGGTGCCGCCGCGCTGGTCGTTCTGCAGGCGATCCTGCTCGCCACGGTAGTGCTCGGCCTGGATCACCAGCTCTTCCTTGCGCGCCATGGCGTATTCCTGCCAGGTGCCCAGCAGGGTGTCGAGCACTGGCGAAATGCGGTGCAGCTTGCCGCGCAGGATGTCGCGCTGGGCCACGCCACCGGCCAGGGCCTCGACCAGCGGGCCGGCGGCGACCAGGGCGTTGTAGTCCTGCTCCATGCGGCGCACGTCGCGGAAGGCTTCCTCGCAGGCGGCGATGTAGTCGACGCTGCCGGAGCGCAGGCTGTGCTCGAAGGCGTCGAGGAACAGCTGCTTGAGCTTGGCGGCGGTGATTTCGCGCATGTGCAGCAGGTTGATGAACAGCGCGCGGAAGGTTTTCAGGCTTTGCTCGCTGGTCGAGCGCAGCGGGATCATGGTCAGGTCCAGCGGCACCGAGGTGTGGCCGCCGACCAGCAGCCGGCGCAGTTCATCCGGCTTCAGCTCGTAGGCCTTGATCCCCAGGCGCTCGAGGTTGGTGAACAGCTCTTTCTGGCGCAGGCAGGTGTCGTTCTTCTGGTAGTGGGCCAGGTCCAGTTCGCCCTTGTAGGCAAAGAACTGGTGGCCGAAACCGCCGCCCGGGCCGCGGCCGACCACGCCGATGACGTGCGGGCCGTGGGGCAGGCTCAGTTCGCAGAGAATGTACGAGGTGTCGCTGGCGAAGTAGAAGCGGCGCGACTGCTCGAGGCTGTACTTGCCGAAGCTCATGTCCGACATGCGCGCCAGGATCGGGAACTGCAGGGCGTTGATCGACGCCGATTTACCCAGGTTGTTGGCACCGTATACCGACAGTGGGTGCTCCAGCGGGAACAGGCCAAGGCTGTAGCCGGCGGTGTTGAGCAGTGCGAAGCGGCGGATGCCGTAGCGTTCCTGGCTCATGCGTCAATCTCCTGTTGCTCTTCGCGGATCGCCCGGGCCAGGGCTTCCTCTTCGCTTTCCTCGCCCTCGAAGGGGCTGAGGTCGAGCGGGTCGTCGGTGCGGTTGAGTTCTTCGGGGCTTTCTTCCTCGACCAGCACCGGGGTCGGCAGCGGCAGGTCGCTGTGCAGGGTGGCCGCCAGGTCGCGGTCCTGCTGCACCGCCAGGCACACATCGAGGAACCGGTGCATCGGCGGCAGGAAGCGGTAGATGCCGCCTTCCTCGAAGGCGAAGCCGAGCTGGGTCATGCGGCGCAGGATTTTTTCTTCCAGCTCGTCCACGGTCTGCACTTCGGCCTGCAGGAACAGGTCGCGGTACTTGTCCAGCAGCGAGGGCAGTTCGTCACGGCCGATGCTGCCGCCATCGAGCACGGCCATCGGGTCGCGGCCCTGGTCGGCCAGGTGTTCGACCAGGATGAAGGTGAACAGCGACAGGCGCTGCGCGGTCTTGTTGACCTGCGCGGCGGCCATGTCCGGCACGAAGTAGTAGAAGCCACGGGTATCGCACACCAGTTCGAAGCCCAGAGCCTTGAACAGGGTGCGGTACTGGTCCTGGAAGTTCGACAGCTGAGCATACAGCTCGGGGTCGCGGCGGCTGACGTGGAAGCCTTTGAACAGCTCGCGGAAGATCGGCGCGAGCTGGGACAGTTCGGAAAGATCAAGATGCATGGGCTGGGCTCGCGTTGGATTCGGTAGGCGCGCTGGCGGCGTCTTCGCGGCTGGAGGTCAGGGCGAACGAGCGCAGGCTGACCAGGTGTTCCTGGGTGATGTACTCGCGGCGGTCGAGGCGTTCGCGCTTGAAGCGCTTTTCCCGCGACAGGCGCGAGAACCAGTACAGCAGCTCGTCGGTGGCGCCTTCGGGTTCCTGCTCCAGCAGCCAGACCATCAGGTCGGGCAGCGGCAGGGCCTGTTCGCAGCGTTCGGCCATTTCCTTGACCGTGCGCGGTGCACGGGGCAGGGCGCCGGACTGGGTCTTGTGGGCCTTGGGGAAACGCGCCGGCTTGGGCTCGAAGCGGGCCAGGGCGTAGACATAGGCTTCCACCTGGCTGGCGCTGCCGAGGAAGGTGCTTTGCGGGCGGGTGAACATCGGCATGGCCGCTTGCGGTACGGCGTCGATGCCCTTGCGCCGGATCACCGACAGGGCCAGCGCGGCGCCACGGGTCACGGCGTTGTGCCGGCGGGCTTCCTCACGCAGCGGCAGCAGCAGTTCGCGGGCGTGACGCAGGGTCAGCTGGGCGCTGGTCTGCATTTCCAGGATGCGCGCGTGGGTCCGCAGCAGCATGTCGTCGTCGACCAGGTGGCCCAGGCGCGCCTGTTCGCCCAGCAGCTTCAGCAGCACGGTCTCGACTTTGCGCACGCCCTGTTCGAAGGCGCCGTCGGCGTTGACCAGCTGGATCATCGGCTCGACGTACTCGTCCCAGGTCGCCAGTACTTCGGCATAGCGCTGGCGCAGCGGGATCTGGCGGTTGCTGGTCTTGGCCCGCTCGGCCACGGCCACCAGTGCCTGCTCGTCATTGTCGAGCTTCTTCAGTACATCGCGCACACGCATGTCGAGCAGGCGCAGCTGGCGTGCCAGGTCGTCGCTGTCGCGGTTGTCGAAGGCGTCCTGGATATGCCCGGCCAGGCGTTCCAGGTGGCGCAGGTAGGCTTCGATCTCCAGGCACAGGCCCAGCCGGTGTTCGCGGCGCAGGTAGGCGAGGAAGTCATGGATCTGCGCGTTGAGCTCGAAACGGTTCGGGCTCTTGGCCACCGGGACCAGGATATCCAGACGGATCCACACGTCGAGCAGCTGGGTGATGTCCTGCGGGGTGCTCTCGACCTGCTGGCGGCCCACATGCTGACGCAATTCGACCAGGCTCAGGGTGCCCTGGTCGAAACGCTCGCACAGCGGCTCGATCAGGGCCCAGTGTTCGGCTAGGGCGCGCAGGACGCGCTTGGGTTCGATCATTGGCTTCGACTCGTTGCCAAGAAAAAGGGGGCGATTGTACTGCATCCGGGGGGGAGGTTTTCACCCCTTGGTCTGTAATGAGCGATAACCTTGATACTTGCAGGGGATTCACTGGCCTCTTCGCGGGTGAACCCGCTCCCACAGGCACTGCGCACATTTCAGACTGTGTGCAGTACCTGTGGGAGCGGGCGTGCCCGCGAAGAGGCCGGTACAGGCAACAAAAATCCGCCGACCAGTTGCGGCACTCGAATGCCAACAGCGTTAGAATGCCCCACTGTCTCCACCCCTCGGATACCCGCTCTTGCTCACCGAACCCCGTCGCCGCGCCTACCTTTCCGCCATGCAAGTGGTGCACTGGCTGCCGCGCGCCGAGCTGCCGTTCGCCGCACCGTCGCGGCCCGAGCTGCTGTTGCCGGTGGCGCCGGTCGAGGACCTCGATTTCGACGTCAGGCCCGCACCGGCGGCTACCGAGGCACCAGCCGCCCCCCAGGCTCGCTCCGGCGAGCGGCCAAAAATCGAGATTCCGCGCCCGGGCAGTGCGCCAAAACCGGCCGCCAAACCAGTCGAGTCCGAGGAGCAGGCCGCGCCACCGCGCCCGGCCCCGGTACCGCCCCCGCGCTTCTCGTTGCAGTTGCTGCGCGCCGGCAGCTGCCTGCTGCTGGTGGAGCTGGCCACCGGCCAACCATTTCAGAGCCGCGACCCGTCCTATCTGCTGCTCAAGGACATGCTGCGCGCCGCCGGGCTGCCCGACGCCCCGCAGATCATCGGCGAACCGGTGCGCTGGCCGCTGCTGGTGCGCGGCAACATGGACCAGGGCCCGGAGGCCGCGCGCGATTTCGTCCAGGGCTTTGTTCAGGCGCGCCTGGAAGAGGCGCCGTGCAGCTGCCTGTGGCTGATCGGCGTGCCGGCTCTGCGCTTTGCCGCCAATGCCGACGGCGAGGCCTATTACCAAACCCTGAAGCTCGAGGGCCTTGGCGAAGCCTGGGCCTTGCCGGGCCTTGAACTGTTGATGGACGAGCCGCAGCGCAAGGCGGACGTCTGGAAAGCCATGCGCCAGCTGATGGCGCGCTGGAAGAGCGTTGAATGAGTGACTCGATCAGCTTCCGCCCGATGACCGAGGCGGATCTGGATGCCGTACTTAAGATCGAATATGCCGCGTTCAGTCATCCCTGGACCCGCGGGATCTTTCAGGATGCACTCAAATCGTACGAAGTCTGGCTGATGTTCGACGGCCAGCAGCAGGTGGGCCATGGCGTGATCAACGTGATCATCGACGAGGCGCACCTGCTCAACATCACCGTCAAGCCGGAAAACCAGGGCCGCGGCCTGGGCCTGCGCCTGCTCGAGCACCTGATGGCACGGGCCTACCAGCTCAATGGCCGCGAGTGCTTCCTGGAAGTGCGCGCAAGCAACCAGTCGGCCTATCGTTTGTACGAGCGCTACGGTTTCAATGAAATCGGCCGCCGCCGCGACTACTACCCGGTTGCCGGCGGCCGTGAAGACGCCCTGGTGATGGCCTGCACCCTGTTCGAGGACTGACCTTGCAGGGGCTGGAGTCATGCAGGCAAACCCTGATGAGGCAACGACCATGCATGACCTGCAGGAACTGATCGACAACAACGCCCGCTGGGCCGACGCGATCAACCAGCGCGACCCCGACTTCTTCGCCAAGCTGGCCCGCCAGCAGACTCCGGAGTTCCTCTGGATCGGCTGTTCCGACGCCCGCGTGCCGGCCAACGAAATCGTCGGCATGCTACCGGGTGATCTGTTCGTCCACCGCAACGTTGCCAATGTGGTGCTGCACACCGACCTCAACTGCCTGTCGGTGATCCAGTACGCGGTGGAGGTATTGAAAGTGCGGCACATCCTGGTTACCGGCCACTACGGTTGCGGTGGCGTGCGCGCCGCCATGCAGGACCGCCAGCTGGGCCTGATCGATGGCTGGCTACGCTCGATCCGCGACCTGTATTACGAAAAGCGCACCGAGCTGGCCAAGCTGGACAACGAAGAGGCGAGGGTCGACCGCCTGTGCGAACTGAACGTCATCCAGCAGGTGGCCAACGTGGCCCATACCAGCATCGTGCAGAACGCCTGGCACCGTGGCCAGGAACTGTCGGTGCATGGCTGCATCTATGGCATCAAGGATGGCCGGTGGAAAAGCCTGGACACCACCATCAGCGGCTTCGCCCAACTGCCGCCGCAGTACCGGTTGCGGGCGTTGGAGTAGTGACGTTTGCAAGCCTGGCACAGACCCTGTGGGAGCGGGTTCACCCGCGAAGAAGGCGACGCGGTGCATGGCACCGGCTTTGCCGGTGTTCGCGGGTGAACCCGCTCCCACAGGGATCGTGCAAGCGTTTGGGTTTTCAGTAGGACAGTTGCCGTAAGGCGGCGTGGCAGCCTATGTTCCATGTGCAGGGATGGGTGAAGGATGAAAAGACTGCTTCTGGCGGCAGGCCTTCTGGTAGCGGCCACTGCCCACGCCGAGGAACGCGACCTGTGGTTGTTCGCGCAATGGGCTGGGGACCATCAGACCCGGCCGTTTCGCGAGATGCTGGTGGATGCCCGCCTGTATGGCGTGGTGCCGATCCATCAGTTGCTGCGTTCGGCTTCGGACTGGAAGCTGTGCCGCGCGTCCCCCTTCGCCGTGCCACCTGCCAGCAACTGGCCGCAAGTGCGGTCAACGCTCTCGCTGATCAAGACGCTCGACGAGCAAGGCATCCTGCGCCAGTTCGAGGTGGTTTCGGCCTATCGCGACCCACGGCTGAACGTCTGCGCCGGCGGGGCGGCCAACAGCGCGCATACCCGGGCGTTCGCCGTCGATATCCTGCTACCCGACTGGGCGGACCCCAACCCGCTGTGCCGTTTCTGGCAGCAGTATGGCCAGGCCTGGAACATGGGCCTGGGGCGCTATCCGTCCGGGCGTATACATGTGGATACGGCGGGTTACCGTACCTGGGGCGGTGACGGCCGTGCGGGTTCGTCGTTCTGTATCAAGCCCAGATGAGCCAGGCAGCTCCTGCATTCGCCCGTCACCCACGTGGCGAAGCGCTGGCGCTTGCCGTTGTCTTCCAGTGGCTGGGGGCTGAGCAGGTGATAGGCCGAGCCGTCACGCACAAAGCCGAACGGCGCCTGCAGCTGCCCGTTGTCGAGCTCGTCGCGCACCATGAGGGCTGAGGCCATGGCCAGGCCCAGGCCGGCGCTTGCGGCCTGGATCGACAGGTAGAAATGCTCGTAGTCGCTGCGCTCGGTGTGCCGGGCCTGCTGGCCGCTCAGGCGCAGCCAGTTGGGCCAGGCGCCGGGGCGAGTGGCGCTGTGCAGCAGGCGTTGGCCTTCGAGTTGGATGGGGGCGGTGGGGCGGCAGACCGGGCCGATCCATTCGTCGCAGATCTTCTGGTTGTACAGCTGCTCGTCCCAGTGGAAGTCATCGCGGCGTATTGCCAGGTCGACACCACTGCGGGCGAAATCCAGTGGCCCGCCTGCGGCCACCAGGTGCAACTGCAGGTCGGGATGGATGGCATGGAAGCGGGGCAGGCGCGGGATCAGCCAGCGCATGGCGATTGTCGGCTCGCAAGACAGCACCAGCACGTTGTCGCGGGCCTGTTGCTGCAAGCGCTGCACGGCGCCTTCGAGCTGCTCGAAGATCGCCTGGGTGGTGCCTTGCAAGGCACGCCCGGCAGGGGTGAGGAAAATGGCCCGGTTGCGGCGCTCGAACAACTCCACACCAAGGCTTTCTTCAAGCAGGCGCACCTGGCGGCTGACTGCACCATGGGTGACATGCAGATGCTCGGCGGCGCGCACGAAGCTCTCGGTTGCGGCGGCGATGTCGAAGTAGCGGAAGGCGTTGAGTGGGGGCAGTTTCATAGCATCCCTTTGTGCCTTTGCAGGCCTTTTCGCGGGTAAACCCGCTCCCACAGGTGATACGCAACCCTCAGGTTTGGTGAAGTCCCTGTGGGAGCGGGTTTACCCGCGAAGAGGCCGGCACAGGTTCTATATATCTGTGAGTAAAGCTATCAGATTTGCCCCACTATAAATCGATTTTCCCCTGTCCATAAGCTCTCGATAATTACCTGGTCTGTGCATTTCCATCGCCTATCGAGACCCACCAGCATGACCGAAATCATCGCCGTCGCCCTGTTCACCTTGCTCGCCGTCATCAGCCCCGGTGCCGACTTTGCCATGGTCACCCGCAGCAGTTATGCACAGGGCCGCAAGGCCGGGCTGGCTGCTGCCGTAGGCATTGCCCTGGGAGTGCAGGTGCATGTCCTGTACACGGTGCTGGGCATTGCGGTGATCATCAGCAAGAGCCCGACCTTGTTCCTGACCATGAAAGTGCTGGGCGCGGGTTATCTGATCTACCTGGGCTATCAGTCACTGACCAACACCCGCCGCATCAGCCTCGACGGGGTTGCCGCATCATCAGCCGCCAGCGTAACGCAGGCATTGCGCACGGGCTTTCTGACCAACGCCCTCAACCCAAAGACCATGCTGTTCGTCATCAGCGCCTTCACCCAAGTGGTGCAACCTGGCAGCTCGCTGGCGCTGGATTTTGCCTACGGCGCTTTCATGTCCGTTGCCCACTGGCTGTGGTTCAGCCTGGTGGCGGTGTTCTTCTCCAGTACGGCATTGCGCAAGGCGATGATCGAGCGGCAAGGGCTGGTGGACCGGGTAATCGGCCTGGCACTGATCGGGTTGGGGCTGGCCGTGGCGGTGACCGGCATGCGTTGAGCCGGGGATCGAATGCCCTGTGCGGGAAGGGGGCAGGCCTGTGGGGAGTTTTTCGCAGGCAAAGAAAAAGGGCTTACCTTGCGGTAAGCCCTTCGTCTTGTTTGGTGGCTACACAGGGACTTGAACCCCGGACCCCAGCATTATGAATGCTATGCTCTAACCAACTGAGCTATGTAGCCGATGGCGCGCATTATTCTCTTGAACGGCCCCCCTGTCAACACTCATTTCAAAAAAAATTTGCACGCTTTCAAAAACTTAGCGGCCAAGCCCGGGCCGTTGCCTTGCCCAACGGCATGTCGCCGGCTTTCAGCTGCCCGTACGCCAGCCATCGGCGGCCTTGAGGTCGGCTTTCTGTACCGGGCCGATACGCGCGCCATCGAAGGTTACCCGCTCGCCCGCCGATATCATGCGCTGTTCGGCACCCTGGTTAACCAGGGCCTTGCCACTGAGCACTACCAGTTCGTCATGGCCGGCATGGCGGGCGACCTGCAGGCGGGTACCGAGCACCTGGATGCGCGCGTCGCCCACCGCCACCTCCATGGCTCGGCCGTCGAGCGTCACTTCAAGGTACACCCGGCCCTGCACCAGGTGCAGCTGGCGCGTGCGCCCGCGCAGGTCAGCGTTCATCGCGCTGGCGCTGCCCAGGTGCAGAGTGGTGCCATCGGCCAGGCGGACACTGCGGCGTTCGCCTGTATCGGTGTGCAGTTGGCTGCCCAGACGCTGCATCAGCGGCCAGTACAGGTAGACGGCGGTGCCCAGCCCCAACAGGAACAGTAGCGCCAGCCATTTGCTCAAATGGCTGGCGCGCGTAGTGATCTGTCGTGGACGGGGGCGAGCAGGCATCGGGCTCATGAGTTCGGTCTGCTCGCTGTAAGGGTTGTTTCGCCCAATGATTGCAGGGTATCGAGCCGAAGATGCTAATAATATTGAGAACCATTTACAAGTACGCTGCCGCAGAGAATTAAAAAAGGTAGCTATGTATCTATTCGTTTCCCGATAATCGGATCCCAAACTACGGATGGAGATTCAGGCACATGGCTATCAGTAGCGCCTCTACGGCGCCCACCGGTGCGGCGGCGAGCCAAGCCACGCCGCTGGTGATGCGCATCATCGGCTTTTGCGCCTTGGCGCACCTGATCAATGACCTGATCCAGTCGGTGCTGCCGGCGATCTACCCGATGCTCAAGGCCAACTACGACCTGAGTTTCGCCCAGATCGGCATGATCACGCTGACCTTCCAGATCACTGCCTCGCTGCTGCAGCCGTGGGTCGGCTTCTTCACCGATCGCCGACCGGCACCGAACCTGCTGCCGCTGGGCACCCTGTGTACCCTGGTGGGTATCGTGATGCTGGCCTTCGTCGGCAGCTTCCCCATGATTCTGCTGGCATCGGCGCTGGTGGGGATCGGCTCGTCGACCTTCCACCCGGAAACCTCGCGTATTGCGCGCCTGGCCTCGGGCGGGCGTTTTGGCCTGGCCCAGTCAACCTTCCAGGTCGGCGGCAACACCGGCTCTGCCCTGGGCCCACTGCTGGCGGCGGCCATTGTCATTCCGTTCGGCCAGAGCCACGTGGCCTGGTTCGGCCTGGCTGCGCTGTTCTTCCTCGGCGTCACCCTGATGCTGCGTGGCTGGTACAAGGAGCACCTCAACCAGGCCAAGGCGCGCAAGGCAGTGCAGGCGACCCATGGCATTTCCCGTGGGCGGGTGGTTGCGGCGCTGATCGTGCTGGGCCTGCTGGTGTTCTCCAAGTACTTCTACATGGCCAGCTTTACCAGCTACTTCACCTTTTACCTGATCGAGAAGTTCGACGTGTCGGTGGCCAGCTCGCAGCTGCACCTGTTCCTGTTCCTCGGTGCGGTGGCGGCGGGAACCTTCTTTGGCGGGCCGATCGGTGACCGCATCGGGCGCAAGGCCGTGATCTGGTTCTCGATCCTTGGCGTGGCGCCGTTTACCTTGGTATTGCCGTATGCCGACCTGTTCTGGACCACCGTGTTGAGCGTGGTGATCGGCTTTATCCTGGCCTCGGCGTTTTCCGCGATCGTGGTGTATGCGCAGGAGCTGGTGCCGGGCAGCGTGGGCATGATTGCCGGGATCTTCTTCGGGCTGATGTTTGGCTTTGGTGGCATCGGTGCGGCCTTGCTGGGATATGTAGCGGACATGCGTGGCATCGAGTACGTGTACGAGGTGTGTTCGTTCCTGCCGTTGTTCGGGTTGTTGGCGGTGTTCTTGCCGAGTACCGGCAAGCGTTGATATTGCCGGGGCTGCTTGCAGCCCATCGCGACACATGGCCGCTCCCACAGGGGACCGCGTACTGTTGTAGGAGCGGCCTTGTGTCGCGAAAGGGCCTCGTAGAGGCCCCCTGGGCAATTGACGAGCCAACCTGCGGTGGCCTAGAGTCCGCCTTTCCCCAACCACCTGCGTAGTAGTCAAAGCAATGTGCCGTACCCAGTCCCTGCCAAACGCCCGCCAGCCTGCCTTCCAGGCCCTGCGTCGTGCGTGGCCGAGCGACACGGTGCTCAAGCGTCGCCGCAGCGTGCTGTTTGCCTTCACCTTCTCGCCACACCTCGCCTGAACTGATCTGCGCTTTCGCGTCGCTCGCCGCCCTGGCGTGCGCGCCTGTGTCTGCACGTCTTTTCGGTTTGCAAGGAGTGGTACATGAACATGCGTTTGCTGGCGGGCTTGTTGTTCGCCGTTTCGGTCGTGGGTTTCAGTCTGGGGGCCAGCCTGCCGCTGGTGTCGTTGCGCCTGCATGAAGCCGGTGCGAGCACCCTGGAAATCGGCATCATCTCGGCCATACCCGCTGCGGGCATGATGCTCTCGGCGTTCCTGGTCGACGCCTGCTGTCGCCACCTCACCCGGCGCACCATCTACCTGCTGTGCTTCAGCCTGTGCATGCTCAGCATCGGCTTGCTCGAGTCGGCGTTCGGCTCGCTGTGGCTGCTGGCGCTGCTGCGCCTGGGCCTGGGGCTGGGCATGGGTATTGCCATCATCCTCGGCGAGTCGTGGGTCAACGAGCTGTGCCCGGAGCACAACCGCGGCAAGATCATGGCCCTGTACGCCACCAGCTTCACCGGCTTCCAGGTGCTCGGCCCGGCCATGCTGGCAGTGCTGGGCGCCAACAGCCCGTGGATCACCGGTGTGGTCACCGCCTGTTATGGCCTGGCGCTGCTGTGCATCGTGCTGACCGTGCCCAACGACCATGTGGAACATGAAGAGGGTGAAAAGAGCTTCGGCCTGGCTGGTTTCTTCCGTGTGGCGCCGGCGTTGTGCGTGGCGGTGCTGTTCTTCTCGTTCTTCGATGCCGTGGTGCTGTCGCTGCTGCCGGTGTATGCCACCAGCCATGGCTTTGCCGTGGGCGTGGCGGCACTGATGGTGACCGTGGTGTTCGCCGGTGACATGTTGTTCCAGTTGCCGCTTGGCTGGCTGGCCGACCGGGTGGAGCGCACCGGGCTGCACCTGGTGTGCGGGCTGCTGGCGATGGCGATCGGGATCGGCCTGCCCTGGCTGCTGAACCTGACCTGGTTGCTGTGGCCGCTGCTGGTGCTGCTGGGCGCTGTGGCAGGAGGCATCTATACCCTGGCGCTGGTGCTGATCGGGCAGCGCTTCAAGGGGCAGGACCTGGTTACCGCCAATGCCAGCGTGGGCTTGCTGTGGGGTGTGGGTAGCCTGGTCGGGCCGCTGGTCAGCGGTGCGGCGATGGATGTGGCGCCGCATGGTCTGCCCATCGCGCTGGCGCTGATGGCCGGGTTGTTCGTGTGCTTTGCCCGGCAGTCGTACCGGCGCGCTGGGCGGTTGCGGGCGGTGGTGGACTGAGGTCCTCCAGGGCTGCACGGTCCCTGTAGGAGCGGCCTTGTGTCGCGATAGGGCTGCAAGGCAGCCCCGGCGATATCTGCGGCGCTGCTGAGGCCCGGGGGCCGCTTTGCGGCCCTATCGCGACACAAGGCCGCTCCTACAGGAATGGTGCCAGCCGGTCAGGCAAATGCCTGTCAGAAACTCCCGCGCAAGGTCACCGACACATTGCGCGGCTCCCCCCAGTAGTACCCCGTCGCCGTGGTGCCGATCTGCCGGTAGTACTTCTTGTCGAAGATGTTGTTGGCGTTCAGTTGCACTGAGTAGTTGTGGTTGATGCGATACCCGAGCATGCCGTTGTATACCGCATACCCCGCCTGGGTCGCCTTCGCCGTGCCGCTTTCGGAATAGATGTCGCTCTGCGCCTGTACGCCGCCGCCAATGGTCCAGGCGTCCAGCCTGCCCGGCAGGCGGTAGCTGGTGAACAGCCGCAGCATGTGCTCCGGGTCGGTGGTGCGGATCGCGTTGCCATTGGTGGCTGCCGAGTTCTTCAGGTACTCGGTGGTGTTGTAGGTGTAGCCACCGGTAACCTGCCAGCCCGGCAGCACTTCGCCGGAAATCTCCAGGTCGATGCCCTCGCTGCGGCTCTTGCCCGAGGCGATCTTGCAGCGGCCGGTGGTGCCGTTGCAGCCGATTGGCGTGGACAGGTCATCCACCGGCGTACCGACCTGGTTGATACGGAAAAACGCCAGGCTGGTGTTCAGCCGGCCATCGTAGAACTCGCCCTTGATACCCGTTTCGTAGGCTTCGCCGATGATCGGGTCGAGCACCGAGTTGTTCTTGTCCACCACTGTCTGCGGGCTGAATATCTCGGTGTAGCTGGCATACACGCTGAAGTGCTCATCCAGGTCGTAGATAAGCGCCGCATACGGCACGATCTTCTCGTCGACGCTGAACTTGCCGTTGGCACCGGTGTTGTTTTCCTGCTCGTAGTCATACCAGTTGGCCCGTGCGCCGATGATCGCGGTCAGCGGTTCGGCCAGCGAGATGCGCCAGGTGGCATGCGCCGCTTGCTGGGTGGTACGGGTGCGCACCGGGTGTGCGGTGATGTCGATGTCTGGCTCGGGCAGGCTGGTTTTCGGGTCCCAGTAGCGGATGTCGTACAGCCCGGAAATTACCCGGTTGGTGGCCGAAGCGTAGGAGTCGTTGCGAATCCGTTCGACGCCGACCATCAGCTCGTGGGTGCGGCCAAACAGGTCGAACGGGCCGTTGAGGGTGGCGCTCAGGTTGTTCTGCAGGCTCTCGCCGCCGTCGCCTTCGGTAACCTGGTATTGCATCAGGTACGGGTTGCCGGTGGGGTTCAGGTTGGCCGGTGCGCGCTCCATGTAGGTTTGCTTGAAGCCATGGTCGTCCAGCTCGAAGTGGGTACGCAGGGCCATCAGCTTCAGGGTCCAGTCGTTGTCGAAGCGGTGTTCCAGTTCGGCAAAGGTGTTCAGGTTGCTGCGGTCCCAGCGGTTCCAGTCGGCGCCCAGGTAGGTGCTGCGTCCGAAAGGCAGGGGGGCGCCGCTGGCGTCGGCGGGCAGGTTGCCCCAGGCTCCGGTGGCGTCGAGCTTGGTCCATTCGACACCGGTGGTCAGCGTGGTGCTGTCGTCCAGGTCGAAGGCCAGCGAGCCGCCGAACGCCTCCTTGCGCTCCATGCGCGAGTCCTGGAACAGGTCGCGGTCGTCATGCACGGCGATCACCCGCCCGCGTACGTTGCCGGTTTCGGTCAGCGGGCCGGAGATATCGGCCACGTAGCGCTGGGCATTCCGCGAGCCCAGGGTCACGCTGCCCGTAGCCTGGAAGTCATGGGTCGGGCGCTTGCGCACCAGGTTCACCGTGCCCGACGGGTTACCGGCGCCACGCAGCATGCCGGTGGCGCCACGCAGCACTTCAGCGCGGTCGATGAACGCCGAGTCAGTCTGGATGAACGAACCGCCACCGCTGCTCTGCACCACGGTGGCGCCGTCGTACTGGATGGCATCGATGGCAAAGCCACGCGAGTAGTACTGCACCCGCTCGCTGTCGGTGTAGTTGACCACCACGCCGGGTGTCTGCTCCAGCAGGTTGGTCAGGTTGGTGATGTTCTGGTCATCGATGCGCTGGCGGGTTACCACGCTTACCGATTGCGGGGTGTGGCGCAGGGTTTGCGGCATCTTGCCGATGGTCACTTCACCGGTAGTGTAGGAGCCGGTGTGCTCGGTGGTTTCGCCCAGGCGGTCGCTGGAAATACTGGTAGCGCCCAGCTCAAGGGCGTTTCCCACATCCAGCGCCGGCATCAGCAGGAAGCTGGTTGCACTTTCCTGCTGGACCTGCACGTTGCTGCCCTGCAACAGGATCGATAGCGCCCCTGCACCGTCATGTCGGCCCTGTACGCCGCGGGTGGTCTTGCCCTGCAGGCTGTTCGCGTCGAACGACAGGCTCAGGCCGCCCTGGCGGGCCAACTGGTCCAGCGCCGGAGCCAGCGGGCCGGGCGGGATGTTCCAGTCGGTCTGCTGGCTCTGGCTGGCCACTGCAGCCTGGGCCATGGCCGGGAAGGCACCGCCAGCTGCCAGGCCAAGGCCGAACACGGCCGCGCGTACGGCACGGCGCAGCCTGTCGTTGCGAAGGGAACACGGGGCAATCATGAAGCGCTCCTGAAGGTTGTGAAGACCACTTTTCGGGTTTTGTTCCTTCAGGCCGGACGAGAATGAGATTCCACCTCATTTATTTTCGAAAATTTTTCAGGCCGCACCGATGCTCACCCAATAACGCGTGCGGTAGTCGACCCGCACCGGCAGGCTGCGGGTGAGCAGTTGCAGGATCTGCCCGGTGTCGGCCAGCTGGTAGGTACCGGATACCTTCAGCTCTGCCACTTCCGGGGCGCAGCGCAGCAGGCCCGGGCGGTAGCGCGCCACTTCGGCGATGAACTCGCCCAGCGGCATCTGCTGGACGCTGAGCACACCGTCGGTCCAGCCCCAGGGGTCGCTATGCAGCGTCACCGCCTGGAAGCTGCCGTTGGCCCACACCTGCAAGGTTTCGCCTGGCAGCACCCGGCGTGGCGAGGCCGAGGAGGGGAACAGCGTGACGTCGCCCCGGCGTACCGCCAGCAACAGGCCCAGGTCGTTCTCGCGCAGCAGCAGGTGGCTGTCGAGAGTGGCCAGTTGGCCGACGCGGGTGTCGATGCGGAACGGGCGGTTGTCGTTGGGGTTGCTGTCCAGGCTCACCTCGCCACGCACCAGTTGCAGCCGGCGCTGCTCGGCGCTGTAACTCAGGTCGATGGCGCTGGCGGTATTGAGCTGGATGCGGCTGCCATCGCTGCCTTGCAACCGGCGGCGCTCGCCGGTGGCAGTGCTGCTGTCGGCAAGCAGTTGGGGTATGCCTAACGGTTCGCGCGCGGCCCAGCCCAGGCTGCCGCCCACGGCCAGCACGGCCAGCAACTTGAGGTGGTCGCGGCGGTTGATGTGCTGGCGCTGGCTGGCATCCAGAGTGCGGCGGCTCAGGCCCTTGGGCAGCCCGGCCAGTTCGTCACCGAGGTGGCTGACCCGCTGCCAGGCCAAGGGATTGTGCGGATGGCTGGCCAGCCAGTGCTGGAACTGTTGCTCGGTACGCGGGCAGGGGCTGTCGAAGCGCAACTTCACCAGCCAGTCGATGGCCTGGTCGACCTGCGCCTGCGCGGGCGCGCTGTCAGGCGTCGGCATAGCGCAACCGGTAGCAGACGCCCAGGGCCTTGGCCAGGTCGCGTTCGACGGTGGCCCGCGATACACCCAGGCGCAGGGCGATCTGTACGATGCTCAAACCGTCGAGCTGGGCCAGCAGGAATGCCTGGCGGGCACGCGGTTTCAGTTGGTGCAGGGCACGGTCGAGGCGCGCCAGGGTATCGAGGATGACCAGTCGATCTTCTTCGCTGGGTACTTCGGCTTCGGGCAGGTGAGCCAGGCTTTCCTGGTAGGCCCGTTCCAGCGCACGGCGGCGGAACTGGTCGATCATCAGGCCACGGGCGATGCTGCTGAGGTAGGCGCGTGGCTCCTTCAGCGGCGACAGCTGGCGGGCCCGCAACAGCCGCACGAAGGTATCCTGGGCCAGGTCGGCGGCGTGCTCGCTGCAGCCGACCCGGCTGCGCAGCCAGCCGCTGAGCCAGCTGTGGTGGGCCTGGTAGAGCAGAGCAACCTCGGTCGGCTTGAGCGTGTCGTTGATCTGCATCTTGGCGAAGGCCCGGTCCTGTGGATATATGCGATTGTGAATTGTTCTCAATTCTATGCGGGGACGATGGCGCGGAGCAATGGCATGCCAGGAATTAGCCGCGCAAGAACCGGCGTTTGCCCGATGAGCGGCTGCGCTAAGCTGGACCTGCAATCGACTTGATGGAGGTGCCATGATCCTGGCCGACCTTTCGCCTGACGCGTACCGCGAGGCCACCGAATACCTGGCGGCGCTCGACCCTGACTGGTCGCGGCATATCGCGGCGACGGGGCCTTGCCTGCACCAGGCCACGCCGGGGCGTGAACCTTACGAGGTGTTGGTGCGGGCGATTGCCTACCAGCAACTGCATGCCCGCGCTGCCGAGGCAATTCTGGGGCGGTTGTTGGCGCTGTTTCCGGAGGCCGAGTTCCCTGGGCCGGAACAGTTGCTGGCGGTTACACCGGAAGCCATGCGCGCCTGTGGTTTTTCCGCGAGCAAGATGGCGACTATCCAGGGTATTGCCCAAGGCCGGCTGGATGGCCTGGTGCCGAGCCGGGAGGAGGCACTGGCCCTGGCTGACGAGGCGTTGATCGAGCGGCTGGTGGCATTGCGCGGGGTAGGGCGGTGGACGGTGGAGATGTTGCTGATCTACAGCCTGGCGCGTTCGGATGTTCTGCCGGTCGACGATTTTGGCGTGCGCGAGGGGTACCGGCGGCTGAAGGGGCTGGGCAAGGCACCGACGCCGGCGCAAATGCGTTCGCTGGGCGGAGGCTGGCGACCGTACCGCACCGTGGCGGCCTGGTACCTGTGGCGGGCCTGAGGCCTTGCACTGCCTGTGCCGACCCTTTCGCGGGTAAACCCGCTCCCACAGGGACTTCCACAGCCTTGAAAGTCTATGCAGTACCTGTGGGAGCGGGTTTACCCGCGAAAGGGCCGGTACAGCCAACAACTATCTGGAAGTTGTAGGTGAACCCGCCTCAAAGGCATGGCACAACATCCGAAACCGACACGGTCCCTGTGGGAGCGGGCATGCCCGCGAAGAGGCCGGCACAGCCAACAACCTTTCTGGAAGTTGTAGGTGAACCCGCCTCAAAGGCAGACACAACATCCGAAACCGACACGCTCCCTGTGGGAGCGGGTTTACCCGCGAAGAGGCCGGTAAAGGCAACAACCTACCTGGACATTTACCCATGAGCTCCTACACCACCCCCGACCAACGCTGGCAAGCCGTAGCATCCCGCGAAACCGCCGCCATCGGCCACTTCGTCTACGCCGTGCGCACCACCGGTATCTACTGCCACCCCGCCTGCAAATCACGCCTGGCCAAGCGAACCAACGTCGAGTTCTACGACACCCCAGCCGCCGCCGAAGCCGCCGGCTTCCGCGCCTGCAAACGTTGCATCGCCACCACCAGCGCCACGCGCCACAGCCAGCTGGTCACCCGCGCCTGCCGGCTGATAGAAGCCAGCGACCCTGCGCCCAGCCTCGACCAACTCAGCGCCCGACTGGCCATCAGCCCTTTCCACCTGCACCGCCTGTTCAAGGCCGAAACCGGGCTCACCCCCAAGGCCTATGCCACTGCTTTCCGTGCCCGGCGCCTGCGCGCGCATCTGGAAGATGGCCAGCGCTCTGTCACCGATGCCATCTATGACGCTGGCTACAACTCCAACAGCCGTTTCTACGAAAGCGCCGACCAGCGCCTGGGCATGCGCCCGCGGCAATACCGCGCCGGCGGTGCCGGGGCAACCATCCACTTCGCCCTCGGCCAGTGCTCTCTGGGCGCGATCCTGGTGGCCCAGAGCGAGAAGGGCATTTGCGCGATCCTGCTGGGCGACGACCCCGAGGGCTTGCTGCGCGACCTGCAGGACCAGTTTCCCAAGGCCCACCTGGTCGGCGGCGACAGTGCTTACGAACGGTTGGTCGCCGAGGTAGTGGGCTTCGTCGAAGCCCCTGCGCTGGGCCTGGCCTTGCCACTGGATGTGCAAGGCACAGCGTTTCAGGAACGGGTGTGGCAGGCCCTGCGCGAGGTGCCGGCCGGCAGCCGGGTCAGCTACACCGACCTCGCCGAGCGCATCGGTGCACCCAAGGCGGTGCGCGCGGTGGCCATGGCCTGCGCGGCCAACCACATCGCCGTGGCCATCCCTTGTCATCGGGTGGTGCGCCGGGACGGCGACATCAGCGGCTACCGCTGGGGTGTCGAGCGCAAACAACAACTGCTCAAACGAGAAACGGCACTCTCCTGATTGCCTGAAGCCGCGTAGAATCCCCCGCCAAATCGAATTGTAAAGAGGAATATTCGATGAGGCGTGTCAGCCTTGCCCGTTATTGCCCAGGCCTGATGGTTTTCATGGCCCTGATGCTGGCCATTGCCAGCCCGGCCTGGTCGGCCCCGGCCACGCCCTTGTCCAATTTGGCGGTTGCCGAAGCGAACGTGCTGGATGAAAACGCCAGCATCGAGCAGTTGAGCGATCGACTGGACCAGATCCGCCAAGGTGTCACCAGCGAGGCCAACGACGACCTGCTGTCGCAACTGCGCCTGGGCGCCATGCAGGTCCAGCGTCAGGCCGATGCGTTAAGTGCCCTGCGCACCACGGATGTGGAGAAAGTCGACGACAAGCTCAAGGTCATCGGCCCGGTCCAGCCGGACGAGGCCGCCGCCCTGACCCAGCAGCGCAAGGAGCTGGAGGCCGAGAAGAAAGCCTTGGTAGCCCAGCAGGAGCAGGCGACCAAGCTGACCCAGTCGGCCCGCGACCTGTCCACGCAAATCGTCAACCTGCGCCGCAGCCAGTTCAACTCGCAGATCACCAGCCGCGCGGCCTCACCGCTGAGCCCGGCGTTCTGGCAGAGCATCATTCGCCCCACCCAGGACGATGTGGCACGCCTGCGTGACCTGCGTGGCGAGACTGCCGATGCCATTGCCAGCGCCTTCAGCGCCGAACATCGCTGGCTGTTCATTACCAGCCTGGTGGCGGCAATCCTGGTATGGACCCTGGTGCGCCGCATGCTCGAGCGCCTGCTGGCCAGCGCCATGGTCAGCTGGCTACCCGAAGGCCGCCTGCGCCGCAGTGCGTTGGCGCTGGGGGTGAGCCTGGCAACCCTGGGTACCATCGCCGGCTCGGTCTCGCTACTGCGTTGGGGGCTGGAGAGCAGCGCCGAGCTGGGCTCCGATATCGCCAGCCTGGCCAACCATGTGCTCGCGCTGGTGGTGTTCAGCGCCTTCATTACCGGCCTGGGCCGCGCCATGCTGATGCTGCAGCGCCCGTCCTGGCGCCTGCCGCCGATTCACGACGAAGTGGCCAGCGCCCTGGGCTGGTTCCCCAAGGTGCTGGCGTTGGCGCTGATGGTCATGATGACCATGGAACGCATCAACAGCGTGATCGGTGCCAGCCTGGCGCTGACCGTGGCGGTCAACGGCCTGACCGCGCTGGTCGTGGCGGTCACCTTCGCCGGTGCGCTGCTGCGTTACCGCCGCACCCTGCGCAAGCATGACCTGGAGCGCCCCACGGGCCTGGCCGGGCTGATCCCGTTCGTGATGGTGATCTGGCTGACGCTGATCCTGCTGGCCTTGCTCGCCGGTTACCTGACACTGGCCTACTTCCTCACTGCCAAGCTGCTGTGGGTCAGCCTGGTGATCACCTGTGCCTACCTGCTGACCACCTTCTTTGGCGACCTCTGCGAAACCCTGCTGTCGCCCCGCCAACCCGGCGGCCTGGCGCTGGCCTCGACCCTGGGCCTGGCGCCACGTCACCAGGCCCAGGCCAGCACCATCCTGGCCGGCATCGGCCGCACCGTGGTGCTGTTTCTGGCGTTGTTGCTGGCACTGATGCCATCGGGCACCAGCCCCAGCGAGCTGCTGCTGAGCCTGGGTGATTGGGACGAGACCGGCGGCAAGCTGCTGGGCAACATGAACATTGTCCCCCAGGACATCCTGTTGGCAGTGGTGATGTTCCTCGGCGGCCTGTTCGCCATCCGCGTGGTAAAACGCTGGCTGAGCGATCGCCTGCTGCCGGAAACCGACATGGACGCCGGCATGCGTGCCTCGCTGGTGACCCTGGTGGGCTACCTGGGCTTCATCTTCCTGGCCATGCTGGTGATGTCGACCCTGCGCATCAACCTCACCAGCCTGACCTGGGTGGTCAGTGCCCTGTCGGTGGGTATCGGTTTCGGCTTGCAGCAGATCGTGCAGAACTTCATCTCTGGCCTGATCCTGCTGACCGAGCGCCCAGTGAAGGTGGGCGACTGGGTCAGCCTGGCGGGCGTCGAGGGCGACATTCGCCGTATCAACGTGCGTGCCACCGAGATCCAGATGTCCGACCGTTCGACGGTAATCGTGCCCAACTCGCAGTTCATTTCCCAGAACGTGCGCAACGTGACCATGGGCAATGCCTTGGGCGTGGTCGGCATTACGCTGACGCTGCCGCTGGAGACCGATGCCAACCGCGTGCGTGAATTGCTGCTGGCGGCTTATCAGGAGCACGAGGCGATTCTGGATGCGCCGGCCACCTCGGTGTCGTTCAAGGACCTGACCAGCAGCGGGATGGTGATTGGCGTGAGTGGTTACGTGGCGGGGCCGCGGCAGGTGTCTGGTACCCGTAGCGACCTGCTGTTCACCATTCTTGGGCGCCTGCGTGATGAAGGCATTTCCTTGTCGTCGCCGCAGAGCATGGTGTTGGTGCAAGAGGGCAATCGCTCGGCTGACGAGTCGGTGTGAAGCCAATCGCCGGCAAGCCGGCTCTCACAAGGGCCGCGTCGTCTTCAAGCCATACGCAGTACCTGTGGGTTGCGGGGCGATAGCCTCGGCCAGCACCGGCTGCAGTGCAGGGCACCACCAGGGTCAGGGTGAAGAACTCGGTGTGCCGCTCCCACTTGAACGGATGCCCATCCAGGCGGGTGATGCCCTGGGCGGTTGCGGTGTCCAGGGCATCCGGGCAGCAGCGTCGCCTCCGAGCAAGGCCAGGTGGAAGACATGCGCCGGGCCGTCGAAATACAGCGACGGGCGGGCGTGCAGTTCATTGTGCAAGGCGGTGCGTTGAGGGTGCATGGGTGGTCCGGCCTGGTGTTGTGATTTGGGGGGACCAGGGAGTGGGACTTTGCCGGGGGCCGTGAAAGTTACCTGTTGGTGACACATATTGTCGCAGCGCAGCCGGCAGCTACCGCGAGATTGCGCATACAGTAGCTATTCGACGAGCAGGGAGAACCGAATGCAACCCACACTGTATACGCCACGTTTGCAGCTTCGCCCCCTCGCCCAGCGCGATGCGTCTGCCATCGAGGGCTTGCTGCAGGACCGGGAAATCGCCCAGATGACCTCGCTCATTCCCTTTCCTTACCCGCCAGGCCTGGCGAGTGCCTGGATTGGCCGGCACCCACGGCTCTGGGCGGCCAGGGAAGGGGTGGTGTGGGGGATCTGCTGCCGTGATGAGAGAACGCTGATGGGGGTGATTTCGTTGCGGGAGCTGGGCGGTGCAGCACCGGTGCTGGGGTATTGGCTGGGCAAGGCGTTCTGGGGCAATGGCCATGCAACCCAGGCTGCCAGCCGGGTTTGCCGGTATGCCATTGATGAGCTGGGGATCCATACCCTGGCGGCCAGTTGCCTGAAGCGGAACATTGCCTCCGCCAAGGTGTTGAGCCGGGTGGGGTTCAAGGTCGTCGGGCTAGGGTTCGAGTTGCTCGACAACAAGCCGGGCCATGAAGCGGTTGTGTATCACCGCCTGGGGTAGGGGCTTGCCGGCGAATGGGCCGCATGGCATGTGTTGCCTGCACCGGCCTCTTCGCGAGTAAACCCCCTCCCACAGGTACGGCGCTGCCCTTCAGGCCTGCGCTATCCCTGTGGGAGCGGCCGCAGAAATCTCAGCCCAGACACCGCGTCACATGCTTGACCGACTGGTAGGCCGACAACCCCCACGGCCCCAACTCACGCCCGATCCCGCTGCCCTTGGTACCACCCCATGAGGTCTCGACGAACACCGCCTGTACCGAGTTGATCCACACATGGCCAACCTCCAGCGCATCGGCCACTCGCTCGGCGCGCTCCAGGTCGGCGGAGCACACCGTCGCCACCAGCCCGAAACGGCTGTCGTTGGCCTCGGCAATCGCCTGTTCCTCGGTAGCAAAGCGCCGTGCGCACAGTACCGGGCCAAAGATTTCCTCGGTCCACAGGCGGCTGTCTTTCGGCACATCGGCATACAGCGTCGGGCTGACGAACCAGCCATCCCGGTCCAGCGCCTTGCCACCGGCCAGGCACTGCAGGCCTTCTTCCCGCGCCGTGGCAAAGTAGCTGGCCACCTTCAACCACTGGGCCTGGCTGGTCAGTGGCCCCATATCGACCTCTTCGGTCAACGGATTACCGACCCGCAGGTTTTCCAGTGCAGCCTGCAAGCGCGTTAGCAGCGCATCGGCAATGCCGTCCTGCACCAGCAGCCGCGAAGTGGCCGAGCACATTTGCCCGGCATTCCAGGTGATGCCGGCGACGATCCATTCCACAGCCTGGTCGACATCGCAATCATCGAACACCACGATCGCCGACTTGCCACCCAGTTCCAGCGTCACCGGCCGGCACTGCGCCGACGCGCTGCGCATCACCTGGCTGCCGACGCTGTTGCTGCCGGTGAACGACAGTTTGTCCAGGCCGTTGTGGTTGCTCAGTGCGGCGCCAGTCTCGGCCTTGCCGTTGACGATGTTCAACACCCCGGCCGGCAGCCCCAGGGCATCGGCGATCTGGCCGTAGGCCTGTTCGATGAGCGGGGTGACTTCCGACGGCTTGAGCACCACGGTGCAACCGGCGGCCAGGGCCGGGGCGAGCTTCCAGGCGCTGGTCACCAGCGGGAAGTTCCACGGCACGATCAGGCCGACCACGCCCACCGGCTCCAGGCGAGTGCGCGCAGTGAAACCCGGTGCAGCCAAGGGTACGTCACGGTTCTTCGATGGCAGTTGCTCGGCCAGTTCGGCGTAGTAGCTGAAGGTGGCGATGGCGTCGTCCAGGTCGATTTCCGCTTCGTGACGTGGCTTGCCGTTGTTGCGCATCTGCAAGCTGATCAGCGCTTCGCGGCGTTGGCCGAGTTGCTCGGCAAAACCGCGCAGGTAGGTGGCGCGTTCGCTGGCGCTGGTGTTTTTCCAGGCGGGCAGGGCGCCACGGGCAGCGGTCACGGCCTGGTCTACCTGGGCGACGCTGGCGGCCATCAGTTCGGCGAACGGTTGCCCCAGTGCAGGGTCATTGACGCTGATGCAGTCGCTGCCCTGGCCTTCGACCCAGCGGCCGGCGATGTAGTGGGAAGTGGTCATGGTCGGTTTCCAGTCAGGCCATTTCGGCAGTGGTTACCGGCGTGTGCGCGGTGCTTTTGCAACGCACCCAACGCGGGCCCAGGGGGCCATACACGCCAGCAGGTTCGGGGAACAGGTTGAGCAGCAGCAGGTACAGCACGCCGGCCAGCCCCAGGGTGACCGGCAGGCTCAGGTCGATGCCGCCGGCCAGGTCGCCCAGCGGGCCGACGAACTGCCCTGGCAGGTTGACGAAGCACAGGCCGACCGCCGCGCTGGGGATCCACGCCCCCATGCCGCGCCAGTTCCAGCCATGCAGGAACCAGTAGTGGCCGCCACGCTGGCCGCGGGTGAACACCTGCAGGTCGTCGGCATGGTAGAAGCCGCGGCGAGTGATCAGGCCGAGGATCATGATCACCATCCACGGGCTGGTGCAGGTGATGATCAGCACGGCGAAGGTCGACACGCTCTGCACCAGGTTGAAGGTGAAGCGGCCGATGAAGATGAAGCCGATCGCCAGCACACCGATCAGCAGTGTGGCGCCGGCACGGCTGAGCAGGCGTGGGAACACGCTGGACATGTCCAGGCCAGTGCCGTACAGCGCCGTGGTGCCGGTGGACATGCCACCAATTACCGCAATCAGGCACACCGGCAGGAAGAACCAGCTTGGCGCCACCGCCAGCAAGCCACCGACGTAGTTGTTGGCAGCGATGTAGTCCGGCGCCTGGGTGGCCACCAGGGTGGCGGTGCACAGGCCGAACAGGAACGGGATCAGTGTCGCGCCCTGGGCCGCGATCACCGCCAGCATGATGCGCGCCTTGGGCGTTTCACGCGGGATGTAGCGCGACCAGTCGCCGAGGAACGCACCGAACGACACCGGGTTGCTCATGGCCAGGATCGCCGCGCCAACGAATGCCGCCCAGAAGCCCGCCTGGCCGAGGTTGACGCTGCCCGCGTAACCAGCATCGAACGGCCCGGCAAAGGCAACGATGCCCAGCAGGAACAGCAAGCTCGATGCCCACACGGCAATCTTGTTCACCCACAGCATGAAGCGGAAGCCGAAGATGCATACCACCAGCACCAGTACCGCGAACAGGCCGTAGGCCAGGCCCAGGGTGAGGTCGGTTTCCGGCAGGCCAGCCAGGCGCTTGGCGCCCCCGACCAGGGCGTCGCCCGAGCTCCACACCGACAGCGAAAAGAACGCCACCGCGGTAAGCAGCGACAGGAACGAACCGACGATGCGCCCATGCACGCCAAAGTGTGCACCCGACGACACCGCGTTGTTGGTGCCGTTGAGCGCGCCGAACAGGCCCATGGGCGCGAGGATCAGCGCGCCCACGACGACGCCGAGCAGGATCGCCCACACGCCGGCCTGGAACGACAGCCCGAACAGCACCGGGAAGCTGCCCAGTACGGCCGTGGCGAAGGTATTGGCGCCGCCGAAGATCAGGCGGAACAGGTCCAGCGGGGAGGCGTCGCGTTGATCGTCGGGGATCTGTTCGACGCCGTTGGTCTCGATACCGGTCGAGTGGCTCATGGTGATGCTCCAGCGCGGTTGTTGTGGGCCGGCGCAGTACGCGGGCCTTATTGTGGGTGCGATGGCAGGGCGGCAGGGCCGCGTAAAGGGATGATCAGGCCGGCGATACGACCGACAGGTGCTCGTGGCAGGCCAGCCACCGTTCGCCGTGGCGGCGGAAGACGATGGTCTCGCGCTCGCTCAACTTGTGTTCTTCGCCGGCGATGCGGATGTGCGTGGCCACATCGTGCATGAAGATCGCCACATCACCTTGCAGGCTCACCTGGGCATTGCCCGATTCGCAGGCCAATACCGCAAACCCGTCGGCCTGCCACCGGGCCCAGAGTTGCTCGTAGGCATGGCGCGACAGCAGCGGTTGCGGCAGGGTGTGGAAAAGGAAGGTGGCGTCTTCGCTGAAGCAGGCGAAATAGCGAGCAGTGTCGTTGCTGGCGAACGCGGCAACGAGGTCGGCGGCGGCTTGCCGTACCTGGAGTGTCTGGTCCACGGGAGTGGCCTCACGGTTCTTGTGATTGTGGTGAAGCGATTCTGGTGGCGGTTGGCGAGGGGAAAAATCGCTGCGGGCAAATAATCAGTTCAGAAATTTGTGAAGTGATGGCTGCGCTTGTTTGGGTTTCGCGCCGCATCCTGTGGGAGCGGCTTTAGCCGCGAACACCGGCGCAGCCGGTGCCAGGCACCGCGTTGGATTCTTCGCGGCTAAAGCCGCTCCCACAGGGTATGCGGACCGCTTGCGAATGCAGTTCTCTAGGCGACAGCGCAGCCCAAAGGGCTTTCAGCTATCCAACTGTCATCTGACTGCAACGAATATTCAAAGCGGGTTCGGCGTTGAGGGGTAAGCATCTATCGCGGCACTCGCCTGCTGCATTAAGAGTAGCGAATTGATGCACCAACTTGGCCTCTCGCACCGTGCCACATTCCGCAAGAGTTACTTGTACCCGGCGGCTGTCGGGTTGATCGAAATGACTGATCCCGAATCACAACGGAGCCCCAAACAGCAATATCGGCGGGTTGCAAGGTAGGTTTCGCGCCGCGCATCCTGTGGGAGCGGGCGTGCCCGCGAAGAATCCAGCGTGGTGCATGGCACCGGCTTCGCCGGTGTTCGCGGGCGCGCCCGCTCCCACAGGGAAATACTGAAGCGACGATCGCAGGTCAGTTCGCCTCCCGCACTGCACTCAGGAACGCCCGGGTCCGCTCCTGCTGCGGGTTTTCGTAGATCTGCGCCGGCGTCCCCTGTTCGTGGATCTGCCCCTTATAGAAGAAGCACACCCGATCGGCGAACTCGCGGGCAAAGCCCATCTGATGCGTCACCATCAGCATGGTCAGGTTGTGCTCGCTGCCCAACCGGCGGATCACGTTCAGCACCTCGCCACACAGCTCCGGGTCCAGCGCCGAGGTCACTTCGTCGAACAGCATCACCTTGGGCCGCATCGCCAGCGCCCGGGCAATCGCCACGCGTTGTTGCTGGCCACCGGACAACTGCGACGGGTAATGCTCGAACTTGTTGCCCAGGCCAACCATCTCCAGCAGCTCGGCTGCCCGTTCGCGCGCCTCGGCCGGCTTCACGCCCAGCACCTGGACCGGGGCCTCGATCACGTTCTGCAAGGCACTCATGTGCGGGAACAGGTTAAAGCTCTGGAACACCATGCCGATCTTCGCCCGCACTTTGCGTACATGGCGCTCGTTGGCGATGAGTTGCGCGCCGTTGCGCCCGGGCATGTGGGTGAGCGATTCGCCATCGACTTCGATCATGCCCTGGTCGATGCCCTCAAGCGTCATCAGTACCCGCAGCAACGTCGACTTGCCCGAGCCGCTGGGGCCGATGATCGCCACCTTTTCGCCGGGGGCGACATCGAGGTTGAGGCCGTCGAGCACGGTGAAGCTGCCGTAGCGTTTGGTCACGTCCTTGAAGCTGACGATCGGTTGAGCGATGGCCGGTGTGGGCATGTGGGTGTCCAGCGGCTGGGTGGCGGTGGCAGTGGCGAAGTGGGTCACAGGGGCGATCATCAGCGGAGCTCCAGGCGCACTTCAAGGCGCCGAACGAGGTAGGCCAGAGCGACGCTCAAGGCCAGGAAGAACAGACCGACCAGGGTGATCGGCTCGAGGTAGCGGAAGCTTTCCGAGCCGACGTTCTTGGCCTGCTGCATGATTTCCACCACGGTGATGGCCGACAGCACCGGGGTGTCCTTGAGCATGGCGATCAGGTAGTTGCCCAGCGGCGGCAGGATCGGCCGAATCGCCTGGGGCAGGATGACTGCCCGGTAGGCGGTCCACGGCGCGAAGTTGAGGGCGACCACCGCTTCCCACTGGCTGCGCGCCACCGAGTCGAGGCCACCGCGGTAAACCTCGGCCAGGTAGCAGGCGTAGTGCACGCCGATACCGATGATGCCGGCTTGCATGGCCGTCATGTTGACCCCGTAGTTGGGCAGCACGTAGTAGAGGAAATACACCTGGATCAGCAGCGGCGTACTGCGGATGAACTCGATCAGCAGTGCTACCGGCCACGACAGCCAGGCTTGGCGGCTGCGCCGGGCGATGGCCAGGAACAGGCCCAGTACCACCGCAATCAGGAAGCCTACCAAGGTGATGCCCAGGGTTTTCAGCGACGCCTGCAGCAAGTCGGGCAGGATTTGCGCGACGTAGTTCCAGTCCCAGAAATTCATGACAGGCTCCCCCGCAGGCGACCGCGGCTCAGGCGCCGTTCGACCCGACGCATGAGGAAGTTGATGACCTGCGCCAGGACGAAGTAGAGCAGCAGGGTAAGGCTGAAGATTTCCAGGGTCTGGAAGGTCGCCTGGTCCAGCTGACGGGCGCGGAAGCTAAGGTCCGACAGGGTGATCAGTGACACCAGCGAGGTGTTTTTCAGCAGTTCGATCAGCAGGTTGGTGCCAGGTGCGATGGCCGCCAGCAATGCCTGCGGCAGGATGATCCTTCGGAAGCGGATGGTGGCGGGCATGTTCAGCGCGGTGCAGGCTTCGTACTGCCCCTTGGCCACCGAGCTGATCGCCCCGCGCATCACTTCGGCACCGTAGGCACCGATATGCAGCCCGAGGCCGACGATGGCCACGGTGTAGGCGCTGAGTTCGAGGTTGAACGGTGGCAGCGGCAATACGAAGAACAGCCAGAACAACTGCACCAGCAACGAGGTGCCGCGGAACAGCTCGATGTAGGCCACGCACAGCCAGCTCAATGGCCGCCATGACGAACGCCGGCCGAGGGCGGCGAGGATCGCGGCGACGATGGCCAGCAGCGAGCCGAAGAAGGTGACCTGGATGGTGACCCAGGCGCCTTGCAGTAACAACGGTATCAATTCACCCATGGTTCGACCTGAATAATCGGATTACACAGGGACTGGCATGGCAAGCGCCATGCCACCTCGATTCACTGCTGGGCACAGAGCTCGGCGGCGGTCTTGTCTGTCACGTTGCTGCGATCGAAGCCGAACGGTGCGACGGTCTTCAGATGCTCCTCGCTGCCCAGCCACTTTTTCATCTCGGCGTTGACCGCATCGCGCAGCGCTTTGTCCTCGGGGCGGAAGGCCAGGGCGCCGTAGCCGGTGTGGGCCGGGTCATCCGTGAAGTCGCTGATCGCCTCGACCTTGTCGCCACCCTTTTTCGCCAGGCCCTTCATGGTCAGCTGGGTGCCCACGGCAGCATCGGCACGGCCGGCGCGCACGGCCTGCAACTGGGCGGTGGTGTCCGGCACCTGAAGGATCTGCGCATCGGTGATGCCGGAGTCGCGGGCATAGGCGAGGTTGACCGTGCCGGCCATGATCGCCAGCTTCACGTCCGGGTTCCTGGCGATGTCGGCGTAGCTGTGCAGGTTCTTCGGATTGCCCTGTGCCACCAGCAGGGTGTCGGGCAGGGCGTACTGCGGGTCGGTGAAGATCACCTGCTTGCAGCGTGCCGGGGTGATGTACATACCGGCGGCAATCACATCGAAGCGCCCGGCGCGCAAGCCTGGGATCAACGAACCCCACTCGGTGAGCACGCCATCGACCTGCTTGATGCCCATCTTCTCGAAGATGACCTTGGCGATTTCCGGTGACTCCCCGGTTACCCGGCCATCGGTTTCGGTGAAGGCGAACGGGGTTTCGTTGGCGTAGCCGATGCGGATATGGCTGGTTTCCTTGATCTCGTCCAGGCTCGCGGCCTGGGCGCTGGCGAGCACGCCGAAGGTGGCACAGGCCATCAGCAGGCGCTGGAAGGGGCGTGGAACGTTGAAAGGCTGGCTCATCAATGAAACTCCTGTTTGTTATAAAAACCGTCGTCGACGGCTCTGTGTTAGGAGGCAGTGGAGCAAAACAGCGAAAGCAGGGTGGGTCGTTTGTTCGAAGCTGCCAGGCAGCGGGAGTTCGACCTTGGGCCGAGCATACAAAAGCTGAAACGGCGATGGCATTGCACTAGGACAATTGCCCGGGGCACATGTACAGGGGATGCTGTGACCCTGGCCCCGGCAAGTGAAGCGAACATCATGATGCACAGTTGGAAGGCAGCCCTGGACGCCGCCCGCATCGGCGAGTCCAAATACAAGATCCTGGTGCAGGCCGTCACCAGCGAGATCGAGCGCGGCGTATTGGTACATGACCAGCGCCTGCCACCGCAGCGCCAGGTAGCCGATGCCCTGGGCATCAGCGTGCAGACCGTGACCAATGCCTACAAGGAGCTGGAACGCCAAGGCCTGGTGCGTTGCGAGATCGGCCGTGGCAGTTTCGTCAGCCGGCGCATGAGCGACCGTGTGTCGGATGACATCATCGACCTGCCCGAGCGTACCCTGGTCGACTTCTCCATCACCCGCATCCTGCACACCCAGGTGCATGAGCGCATCTGGCGCGACACCTGCGCCGAGCTGGCCGTGGAAGAGGAGCAGCCGTGGATCCATGCCTACCGGCCCATCGCCGGTTTCGAGAGCCACCGCGAGGCCGCGGTACGCTGGCTTGCCGGCCTGGGCATGCAGGTCGAGCGTGACGATGTGCTGGTCACCAACGGCGCCGCCCACGCCATTTTCCTGGCCCTGGCCTCGCTGGCCGGGCCGGATGACGTGGTGCTGTGCGAGGGGTTGACCGACCATGGCGTGATTGGCAATTCACAGGTGCTCGGCTTCACCCTCAAAGGCCTGGAGATGGACCGCGAGGGCATCAACCCGGAGCATTTCGAGGACATCTGCAGCAACGAGCGGGTGACCGCGCTGGTGTGCACGCCCAATCTCAACAACCCGACCGTCAGCCTGATGCCCGACAGCCGGCGCCAGGAGATTGCCGAAATTGCCCGGCGCTTTGGCGTGCATATCATCGAAGATGACGTTTACGGGCCGCTACTGGGTGGCAGCCATGCCAGGCCGCTCAGTTCCTATGCGCCGGAACTGTCGTTCTACTGCACCAGCATGACCAAGTCGGTGCTGACCGGCCTGCGCGTGGGCTACCTGGCCATGCCCAAGCGCCTGGCGCTGCGCACCGAGAGCATCTTGCGGGTCAACAGCTGGATGGCTACACCCCTGGTGGCGGAGATTGCATCGCGCTGGATCAATGACGGGCGCGCGGCGCAGTTGGTGGCGTTGCAGCGCACCTTGCTGGGCGAGCGCCAGGCGTTGTTGCGTGAGTACCTGGGGGAATATGTACGTGGCCAGCACGCCCATGCCCTGGGTGCGTGGCTGAACATTCCCGAGCGCTGGGAAGTGGACAGCCTGGTGCGTGCCTTGCGCCGCCGACAGATTGCGGTGACGCCACCGGAGCCGTTCCTGGTGCGCGGTACACCGCGGCCACGGGCCGTGCGCTTGTGCGTGGGCGCCGAGTGTTCGGACGCAAAGCTGCGCCAGGCCTTGGGCGATATGCGGGAGTTGTTCGGGCAGTATCCGCAGATCCACGAGCTTTGAGCGGCCTGTACCGGCCTCTTCGCGGGTAAACCCGCTCCCACAGGTTCCGTGTGGGGTTCAGGAAATGCGCGATTCCTGTGGGAGCGGGTTTACCCGCGAAGAGGCCGGCGCAGGCAAAAACAAATTCCCCGGCAAATTGCCCTAGTACATTCATCACGACAATTTTCGCCTCATACACTCCGCCCAACATCAGCTCACTTGTTGGGTCCCGGTCATGTCAGCGCTCTCGCTTCACGATCTCTACCTCGCCCGCCAGCGTATCCACGGCCTGGTGCGCAATACTCCGCTGGAACTTTCCCCCAGCCTGTCACGGCGCCTGGGTACGCCGGTCTACCTGAAGCTCGAAGCCTTGCAGACCACCGGCAGTTTCAAGCTGCGCGGCGCCAGCAACGCCATCGTCGTACTCAGCGCTGAACAACGCGCATGCGGCGTGGTTACGGCCTCCACCGGTAATCACGGGCGGGCGGTGGCCCACGCTGCTGCGCAACTGGGTGTGAAGGCAACCGTGTTTCTTTCGCAACTGGTGCCAGCCAACAAGGTCCAGGCCATCCGCGACCTGGGTGCCGAAGTTTGCGTCATCGGCCATTCCCAGGACGATGCCCAACAGGCCGCGCAACAACATGCCGAGCAACAGGGCGCAACGCTGATTCCACCTTTCGATCACCCCCAGGTCATCGCCGGCCAGGGCACGCTGGGCCTGGAAATCATCGAGCAGTTGCCCGAGGTGGAGCAGGTGCTGATTCCGCTGTCCGGTGGTGGCCTGTTCGCGGGTGTGGCGTTGGCCATGAAAAGCATCAAGCCGGCGATCACCACCCACGGCATCAGCATGCAGCGCGGCGCGGCGATGTACGCCAGCCTGCAGGCCGGCAAACCGGTCGAGGTGGAGGAACTGCCGACCCTTGCCGACTCGCTCGGCGGCGGCATCGGCTTGGGCAACCAGCACACCCTGAGCATGACCCAGCGTCTGCTCGACCACCTTCACCTGCTGCCGGAAGCGTCGATCGCCAATGGCATGCGCCACGCCTACCAGCACGAACGGCTGGTACTCGAAGGTGCCGGCGCGGTCGGCATCGCCGCGCTGCTCGACGGCCTGGTGACGGCCCGCGGCCCGGTCGTGGTGGTGGTCAGCGGGCGCAACGTCGACAGCGCACAGCATCAGCGCGTCATCAACGGCGGCGACGCCTGAAACTCACGTTTCCTTCACTGGAGGTATTCGAATGCCGGCCATCACCTTGCTCAGCGAAGCCGACCTGCGTAGCTGCATCACCCTCGACCGCGACGCGATCGATGCTATCGAGCAGGCCTTTGCCCTGCTTGCCACGGCCAAGGTGGCGATGCCACCGATCCTGCGCCTGGATGTGCCCGAGCACAACGGCGAGGTAGATGTGAAAACCGCCTACCTGCCGGGGCTGGAGCGTTTCGCGATCAAGGTCAGCCCGGGCTTTTTCGACAACCCCAAGCTTGGCCTGCCCAGCCTCAACGGCATGATGATGCTGCTGTCAGCCCGCACTGGCCTGCTCGATGCCTTGCTCCTCGACAATGGCTACCTCACCGCCGTGCGCACCGCTGCAGCCGGTGCGGTAGCTGCACGCTGGCTGTCGCGGCAGGACAGCCGCAGCGTGGCCCTGATCGGCAGTGGCGAACAGGCACGCCTGCAGCTGCAGGCACTGCGCCTGGTGCGGCCGATCGAGCAGGTCAAGGTGTGGGGGCGCGATGCGCAGAGAACCGCAGCGTTATGTGATGACCTGGGGCGCGATGGGCAACTGCAGGTAAAGGCTTGCGACAGTGTCGACCAGGCCATGCAGGCGGTCGATATCGCCATCACCTGTACCCCCAGCCGCGAGCCGCTGATCCAGCCGCATCACCTGCAACCGGGGCTGCACATCACCGCCATGGGCTCGGATGCCGAGCACAAGAACGAGATCGCGCCCACGGCCCTGGCCCGGCTCGACCGTTATGTCGCCGACCGCCTGAGCCAGACCCGCGTGCTGGGCGAACTGCACCACGCCTTGCGCGCTGGCGCAGTCAGCCAACAGGCCGTTCATTCCGAGCTGGGCCAGATCATCGCCGGCCTGCACCCGGGCCGCGTACAGGCCGAAGAGGTCACCCTGTGCGACCTGACCGGCACCGGGGCCCAGGACACCGCCATCGCCAACCTTGCCTTCGAACGCGCAATCGCCGCCCACAAAGGCCTGGCGTTTAACAGCTGACAGTTTTCGCAACCCACTCACAAGAAGGGCATCCGTATGTCACAGACAGTGGTCAACCTGCCGTTCAGTCGGCAGGAGTACGCCCAGCGCCTGGCCAAGACCCGCGCTGCCATGCAGGCACAGGGCCTGGAGCTTTTGCTGGTAACCGATCCATCGAACATGGCCTGGCTCACCGGCTATGACGGCTGGTCGTTCTACGTGCACCAGTGCGTGCTGCTGGCGCTCGATGGCGAGCCGGTCTGGTTTGGCCGCGGCCAGGACGCCAACGGCGCCAGGCGCACGGTGTTCATGCAGCACGACAACATCGTCGGCTACCCGGACATCTATGTGCAGTCACGCGAGCGCCACCCGATGGACTACCTGTGCCAGGAGGTGATTCTGGCCAAGGGCTGGGGCGGCCTGAGCATCGGCGTGGAGATGGACAACTACTACTTCAGCGCGGCGGCTTACCAGGCGCTGTGCAAGCACTTGCCGCAGGCGCGTTTCAGCGATGCCGCCGGGCTGGTCAACTGGCAGCGGGCGGTCAAGTCGCCGCAGGAAATCGAATACATGCGCATCGCTGCGCGCATCGTCGAAAAGATGCACGGGTGCATCCTCGAGCGTATCGAGCCCGGCATGCGCAAGAACGAGCTGGTGGCCGAGATCTACCGCAGCGGCATCCTCGGTGTCGATGGCCATGGCGGCGACTACCCGGCGATCGTGCCGTTGTTGCCGACTGGCGCTGATGCCAGCGCGCCGCACCTTACCTGGGACGATTCCCCGTTCACCCGCGGCGCCGGCACGTTCTTCGAGATTGCCGGCTGCTACAAGCGCTACCACTGCCCGCTGTCGCGCACCGTGTACCTGGGCAAGCCGCCGCAACACTTTCTCGATGGCGAAAAGGCGGTGGTCGAAGGTATCGCGGCCGGCCTCGATGCCGCGCGGCCAGGCAACACCACCGGTGACATCGCCAGGGCGTTCTTCCGCGTGCTGGAGAAGTTCGGCATCCACAAGGACAGCCGCTGTGGTTACCCGATCGGTATCAGCTACCCGCCAGATTGGGGCGAGCGCACCATGAGCCTGCGCCCGAGCGACACCAGCGTGCTGCAACCGGGCATGACCTTCCACTTCATGCCGGGGCTGTGGATGGATGACTGGGGCCTGGAGATCACCGAAAGCATCCTTATCACCGAGACCGGGGTCGAGACCCTGTGCAACGTGCCGCGCCAGCTGTTCGTGAAGGACTGACCCATGAATGCGATCGCACAGGCCGCCGCCACGGTGGCCAACCCCATCACCTGTACCTTGGATTTCGAGCAGGACGGCGTGCAGCACGGCTTCCTCAAGCTGCCGTACTCGCGTGACGACTCGGCCTGGGGGGCGGTGATGATTCCGCTGACGGTGGTCAGGAACGGCAATGGCCCGACAGCCTTGCTCACGGGCGGCAATCACGGTGACGAATACGAAGGCCCGGTGGCGCTGAGCAAGCTGGCCCAGCAGCTGCAGGCCGGGCAGGTAAGCGGGCGGGTGATCATCGTGCCGTTCATGAACACACCGGCGTTCCAGGCGGGCACCCGGACTTCGCCGATCGACCGGGGCAACCTCAACCGCAGCTTCCCTGGCCGGCCTGATGGCAGCGTGACGGAAAAGATCGCCGACTATTTCCGCCGCACCTTGCTGCCGTTGGCCGATATCGTCCTGGACATCCACTCCGGTGGTCGCACCCTCGACTTCCTGCCGTTCGCTGCATGCCATGTACTGCCCGACAAGGCCCAGCAGGCCCGCTGTGAAGCCGGCATGCGGGCCTTCGCCGCGCCCTACAGCATGCGCATGCTCGAGCTGGATGCGCAGGCGATGTACGACACCGCGGCAGAAGAGCAGGGCAAGGTGTTCATCACCACCGAACTGGGCGGTGGTGGCACCTCCACGGCGAAAAGCGTGGCCCTGGCGGAGCGTGGCGTGCGCAATGTGCTGATTCACGCCGGCATCCTCGCCGGCGAAGTGGAGCAGGGCGAGACAACCCTGCTGGACATGCCCGATGGCGATTGCTTCATCGCCAGCGAGCACGACGGCTTGCTGGAGATGTGCCGCGACCTGGGCGAAACGGTCAGCCAGGGTGAAGTGATCGCCCGTATCCATGACATCCGCCGCACCGGCAGTGCCCCGGTCGAGTACCGCGCCCGCCGCAGTGGCTTGCTCGCAGCCCGGCACTTTCCCGGGCTGGTGCAGTGCGGCGACACCCTGGCGGTGATCGCCGACGTACTGGCCTGAACCTGGCGCCAAGACAACGAGGTATGGAGAACAGTCATGTCACACCACTACCCATTCAACAGCCTGTGCCACGTCGATGGCCAATGGCTGCACAGCCACAGCGGCAACAGCATCGCCGTGCATGACCCGGCCAACCGCCAGGTGATCGGCCATGTGCCACTGCTTGACCACGAGCAGATCGTCGCTGCAGTGGATGCCGCCCATCGGGCTTTCACGGCCTGGCGCCAGCAGAGCCTGGACAGCCGCGCTGCGCTGTTGCGGCGCTGGGCCGAATTGATGCTCGAGCACCAGGAGGCGCTGGCGCGCATTCTCAGCGAGGAGCAGGGCAAGCCGCTGGCCGAAGCACGCGGTGAAATCGCCTATGCGGCAAGCTTCATCCCCTGGTTTGCCGAGGAGGCCCGGCGCCTCAACGGGCAGACCATCCCCAGCCATATTGCGGGTGCCCAGCTGAGTACGCTGAAGGAGCCCGTCGGGGTCTGCGCGCTGCTCACCCCGTGGAACTTCCCCAGCGCCATGATCACCCGCAAGGCGGCTGCGGCGTTGGCGGCCGGCTGCACGGTGGTGGTCAAGCCGGCCCACGAAACACCGTTCTCGGCGCTGGCCCTGGCCCAGCTGGCAGAGGACGCCGGCTTCCCGCCGGGGGTGTTCAACGTGGTGATCGGCGAGCCGCAGATGGCCATGGAAACCCTGGTGCGCGACAGCCGCGTGCGGGCGGTCAGCTTCACCGGCTCGACCCGGGTCGGCAAGCTGGTGCTGCAAGCCGCGGCTCAGGATGTGAAGAAAGTGGCGCTGGAGCTGGGCGGCAACGCGCCGTTCATCGTCTGCGCCGATGCCGACCTGGAGCTGGCCGTACGGGTGGCCGTGGCAGCCAAGTTCCAGACGTCTGGCCAGGACTGCTGTGCGGCCAACCGGATCATGGTGCAGCGGCCGTTGTACGAAGCATTCCTGGTGCGCTTCGCAGAAGCAGTGCGGGCGCTGAAGGTTGGCCCGGCGATGGTCGATGGCGAGGAGACAGCGGCAGAGGTCGGCCCGCTGATGCACCAGGCCGCCTTCGATGCCACCCAGGCCCGGGTCGAGGACGCCCTGCAGCGTGGCGCCCGGCGCCTGGTCGGTGGCGAGGGCCATGCGCTGGGTGGCTGGTTCTTCCAGCCGACGGTGCTTGCCGATGTCACGCCGGCGATGCGCATCTACCAGGAAGAAAACTTCGCGCCGATTGCCGGGGTCATGCCGTTCGACACGCTGGAGCAGGCCATCACCATGGCCAATGACACCGAGTACGGCCTGGCTGCCTACATCGTCGGCAACCGCCTCGATGTCGTGCACCCGCTGGTGCGCGGGCTCGACCACGCGATGGTGGCGATCAACGGCGTCAAGTTCACCGGCCACCCCATCCCGTTCGGCGGCATGAAAGCCTCGGGCCTGGGCCGCGAAGGCGGCAGCGAGGGCTTCGAACCCTTCGTCGAAACCAAATACGTTTGCTTGCACCACCACGGTCAGTTCTAAGGAGTGTTTGCCATGAGCCAAGATTACAGCCAGCTGTTCGATCAGGACCGCGCCCACTTCATGCACCCTTCGACCCATGCCCATGACCACGCCAGCGGCGCGCTCAAGGGCCGGATCATCACCGGTGCCGAGGGCATTCGCCTGCGTGACCACGAAGGCCGCGAACTGATCGACGCCTTCGCCGGCCTGTACTGCGTGAACATCGGTTACGGGCGTACCGAGGTCGCGGACGCCATCCATCGCCAGGCCAAGGAGCTGGCGTATTACCACACCTACGTCGGCCACTCGACCGAGGCGATCATCGAGCTTTCCAGCCGTATCATCGACTGGGCGCCGGCCGGGATGAAAAAGGTCTATTACGGCTTGTCGGGGTCCGATGCCAACGAGACCCAGGTCAAGCTGGTGCGTTACTACAACAACATCCTGGGGCGTCCACTCAAGAAGAAGATCATCTCGCGCGACCGTGGCTATCACGGCTCGGGCATCATGACCGGCAGCCTTACCGGCCTGCCCAGCTTCCACCAGCATTTCGACCTGCCGGTGGAGGGCGTCAAGCATACGGTCTGCCCGCACTGGTACCGCAAGGCACCGGCCGGCATGGACGAGCAGGCCTTCGTGCGCTACTGCGCCGACGAGCTGGAGCAACTGATCCTGGCCGAAGGCCCCGACACCGTCGCCGCGTTCATTGGCGAGCCGCTGATGGGCACCGGTGGCATCATCGTGCCGCCCAAGGGTTACTGGCAGGCGATCCAGGCGGTGCTTGATCGCTACGACGTGCTGTTGATCGCCGACGAAGTGGTGTGCGCCTTTGGCCGCCTGGGCTCGAAGATGGGCAGCCAGCGCTACGACATCCGTCCGGACCTGATCACCACGGCCAAGGGCCTGACCAGCGCCTATGCGCCTCTGTCGGCGGTGATCGTTGGCGAGAAGGTATGGAACGTGATCGAAGAAGGCTCGCAGAAAGCCGGCCCCATGGGCCACGGCTGGACCTACTCCGGGCATCCGATCTGCGCAGCGGCGGCGCTGGCCAACCTGGATATTCTCGAGCGCGAGAACCTGACCGAGAATGCCGAAGTGGTGGGGGCCTACCTCAACCGGCGCATGCGCGAAACCTTCGAAGGCCACCCGCTGGTAGGTGAAGTGCGGGGTGACGGCATGCTTTGCGCGGTCGAGTTCATGGCCGATCGCGAGGCGCGCACGGCGTTCGACCCGGCGTTGAAGGTAGGGCCACAGGTGTCGGCAGCGTGCCTTGAGCGCGGGATGATCGCCCGGGCCATGCCGCATGGTGACATTCTCGGTTTTGCACCGCCGTTGGTGCTGAGCCAGGAGGATGCCGAAAAGATCGTCGCCATCACCAAGGCGGCGGTCGATGAGGTGGCTGGCAAGGTGCTCGGCTGAGCATTGCAGGGGCCGCCGTGCGGCCCCATCGCCGGCCTCGGCAGGCGAACCGACTGACGGTCCCACCCACCCCTCATCCTTGCCTACGCTGATAATCCCAACCTGCTGAAGCAAGGAGAACCGTCATGGCCTTCCAATACAAGCGTCTGGACAAGAACAACGCCGCCGTGCTGCTGGTCGACCACCAGACCGGCCTGCTCTCGCTGGTAAGGGACATCGACCCCGACCGCTTCAAGAACAACGTCCTGGCCCTGTCGGACCTGGCCAAGTACTTCAAGCTGCCGACCATTCTCACCACCAGTTTCGAGACCGGCCCCAACGGCCCGCTGGTGCCCGAACTGAAAGAGCAGTTCCCCGACGCCCCGTACATCGCCCGCCCCGGCAACATCAACGCCTGGGACAACGAGGACTTCGTCAAGGCCGTCAAGGCCACCGGCAAGAAGCAGCTGCTGATCGCCGGCGTGGTGACTGAAGTGTGCGTGGCCTTCCCGGCACTGTCGGCTCTGGAGGAGGGCTTCGAGGTATTCGTCGTCACCGACGCCTCCGGCACCTTCAACGAACTGACTCGTGACTCGGCCTGGCGGCGCATGGAGGCCGCCGGTGCGCAACTGATGACCTGGTTCGGCGTGGCCTGCGAGCTGCACCGTGACTGGCGCAATGACATCGAAGGGCTGGGGACCCTGTTCTCCAACCATATTCCGGATTACCGCAACCTGATGACCAGCTACAACAAGCTGGCCAAGTAATCCGGCCTCGAGGCCACACCCTACCCTGTGGGAGCAACTGTCTTACTCGATTTCTAAAGGCTGGCGCGTTCCTGTGGGAGCGGGTTCACCCGCGAATGCGTCAGTGAAGCTGCCGACGCTTTCGCGGGTGAACCCGCTCCCACAGTCAGCCGAATACCCAACAAATCAATCGACTAGACGCACAACCTGCGAAAACAACAAGCGAAGCGGCAAACTGCCATGGATCGACCATACTGACTCTTCATTCGCCCTCAGGAGAGTGCCATGTCGAAGTCGTCCAGGAAGAAAGACGCCAAGGACCAGTCGGAGAAATTGGGCGGCAAGGCCTACGAGAAGGAACTCAAGCAGCTGCATGTGGAATTGGTGAAGCTGCAGGAGTGGGTGGTGGCCAAGGGCCTGAAGGTGTGCATTGTCTTCGAGGGCCGCGACGGTGCCGGCAAGGGCGGTACCATCAAGGCCATCACCGAGCGTGTCAGCCCCAGAGTATTCCGCGTGGTGGCACTGCCGGCGCCGACCGAGCGGGAAAAGACCCAGATGTACCTGCAGCGCTATGTCGGCCATCTGCCGGCCGCAGGTGAAGTGGTGATCTTCGATCGCAGCTGGTACAACCGTGCCGGGGTCGAACGGGTGATGGGCTTCTGCTCGAACGAACAGGCCGACCGGTTCCTGGCTGGCGTGCCGCTGTTCGAAAAGGTCATGGTCGAGTCGGGCATCATCCTCATCAAGTACTGGCTCGAGGTCAGCGCCGAAGAGCAGACCCGGCGCCTGCAGGACCGCATCAACGACGGCCGCAAGCTGTGGAAGCTGTCGCCCATGGACCTCAAGTCCTACACCCGCTGGGATGACTACACACAGGCCCGTGATGAGATGTTTGCCGCCTCGGATACCGCTTGGGCGCCCTGGTTCATGGCCCACTCCAACGACAAGCGGCGTGCCCGGCTGAACATCATCAGCCATCTGCTGACACGCATTCCCTACAAGGACATCACCCGAGAGCAGGCAGTGAAGCTGCCCAGACGCGGCAAGATCGGCAAGTACAAGGCCGTTGCCTACCCGTTCAAAGAAGTGGAACAGCGTTTCTGATCCCCTCCCTGCGGGGAGCAGCGAGGGTGCAAACCTATGCCACATGACGGCAGCCTGCTACAGGCGACGGTGGTGTTTTTGCTGGCCGTGGTACTTCTGGTACCGCTGGCGCAGCGTTTGAAAATGGGGGCGGTGCCTGGCTATCTGCTGGCGGGCATTCTGATAGGGCCATCGGTGTTTGGCCTGCTGAACAACCCGGATAACGTGGCGCGCCTGTCGGAGATGGGCGTGGTGATGCTGCTGTTCGTCATCGGCCTGGAGCTGTCGCCGCGGCGTTTGTGGAGCATGCGCCGCGCGTTGTTTGGCGTTGGCTCGCTACAAGTGGGCCTGAGCGCTGTGGTGCTTGGCCTGCTGGCGTACTGGCTGTTCGACCAATCGAAGCCGGCTGCCATCGTGCTGGGGGTGGGCCTTGCGTTGTCGTCCACCGCGTTTGGCCTGCAGGTACTGGCCGAGCGCAAGGATCTGGGCAAGCCGCACGGCCGCCTCGCTGTGGCGATCCTGCTGTTCCAGGACATTGCCGCGATCCCGCTGATTGCCGTGGTGCCACTGCTCGGTGGTGATGTCAGTACCGCCGACGAAGGTGCCTGGCCGATGCTGGCGGTGGCGGTTGGCATAGGTGTGGTGATCATCGTTGGCCGCTACCTGCTGACCCCTGTCTTCAAATGGACAGTCGGTTCGGGCCTGCCCGAACTGTCTACCGCTACCGCCTTGCTGGTGGTGCTGGGCACCGCCTGGGTGATGGAGCACGTGGGTGTGTCCATGGCACTGGGGGCATTTCTTGCGGGCGTCCTGATGGCCGAGTCGCCTTTCCGCCACGAACTGGAATCCCAGATCGAGCCCCTCAAGGGTTTGCTGCTGGGGCTGTTCTTCGTCGGGGTGGGGATGAGCGCCGACCTGCGTCTGCTGTTCGGCATGCCGTTGCTGGTGCTGGGGCTGACCCTGCTGCTGGTGGTCATCAAGCTGCCGCTGCTGTATGGCCTGGGGCGCATGGCCGGTGGGCTAAACCAGGCCCAGGCATTGTGCCTGGGCGTGGTGCTGGCGTCTGGCGGCGAGTTTGCTTTCGTGGTGTTCAAGCTGGCGCTGGACCATCAGGTGCTGGCGCAGCAGGTGCACGACCTGCTGGTGCTGGCCATCACCTTGTCGATGGCGGTGGTGCCCTTGGTAATGATGGCCCTGGCGCGGCAGTTGCGTGACGACAGCCCAGCCCAGGCAAGCCCTGAAACGGGCCATTGAAACGCGCCACATGGCGCACCTGATTCGGAGGTGAAGCATGCAACCGGGTATCAAGCTGGACAGCAGCCTGTCGCGGGGCTTGCTCGATGTGCTCATCAAGGCCGGCCTGGTGGCTGCTCTGGTGATTTTCGCCTTCCAGACGTTCCAGCCGTTCCTGGAGCTGATGTTGTGGGCGGTGATCCTGGCGGTGACCTTGTACCCGTTGCATTGCCGCATCCAGCGCCGCACAGGGCTCAAGGACGGGCTTTCGGCGACGCTGGTCGTTCTACTGGTACTGGTGGTGCTGCTGGTGCCGATCTACCTGGTGGTGATGTCCATCGGCGAATCGGTGGACAGCCTGGTGACGCTGCTCAAGAGCGGTGCCTGGAGCGTGCCGGCACCTCCCGAGTCGGTGGCGGCCTGGCCACTGATCGGGCCGAAGGTGCATGCCCTGTGGCTGGCGGCCTCCGAAAACATGGCCAGTGTGCTGAACCAGTGGATGCCCCAGCTCAAGGGGGCAGGGCGCACGGTACTGGGGGCGGCGGCCAGCGCTGGTGGGGCCTTCCTGCTATTCATCGGTGCAATCATCATCTCGGGGGTGATCATGGCTTTCGGGCAACGCGGTGAAATCGCGGCTCAGCGTATCGCCATGCGGGTATCGGGCGAGGAGCGCGGCAAGCCACTGGCCAAGCTGTGCACAGCCACCATTCGCGCGGTGGCCCAGGGCGTGATCGGCATTGCCTTCATCCAGATGCTGCTGATCGGTGTCGGCTTCGTCATCAAAGGGGTACCGGGGGCCGGGATGCTGGCGATCGTCATCCTCATGCTGGGGATTGCCCAGGCCCCCGCCACGCTGATCACGTTGCCGGTGATCATCTACGTATTCAACGTCGAAGGCTTTACCGTGGCGACCATCATCTTCGCCATCTATACCTTCGTTGCCGGGCTTGCCGACAACGTGCTCAAACCGCTGCTGCTGGGGCGCGGGGTGGATGTGCCGATGCCGGTGGTGCTGATCGGGGCACTGGGCGGGATGGTGGTCAAAGGCATCATCGGCCTGTTCATCGGCCCGGTGATCCTGGGCGTCACTTATGTACTGTTCTGGCAGTGGGTAGCGCTGCAGGTGCCGGAAAACCCCGTCGAACCGACGGCGTGAGCCAAGGACTGCCATGCCCGGACGCGTCTATGGTTGTGCACTGAGCCTGGTGGCCATGTTGGTGGGCTGCACTCAAGTGGGCCCGGACTTCCAGCCGCCGCAAGACCCATGGCTGGGCACCTGGAACACCCCGCTGCTAGAGCAGGCCGGGCAGCAGGCCGCGGCGCCCGACCTGCGCCAGTGGTGGACCGTGTTCGCCGACCCGGCGCTGGATGCCTTGATCGCCGAGGCCGATGCCAATAACAGCAACCTGCGTGTGGCCGGTTTGCGCATTGCCGAAGCCCGCGCCCAGTTGGCCATCGTGCAGACCGGGCGTTATCCACAGCTGCAGCAGGTGCGCGCCCAGAGCCTGTACCTGAAACAGGACCAGTCCGGTACTGCCACCGCTCGCGATTCGGTGTTCTGGCAATCCAGCGCGGGCTTCGACATCGGCTGGGAAATCGACTTCTGGGGGCGCTTCAGCCACGCCATCGAAAGCGCCGACGCCGTCTACTTCGCCTCCCAGGCCAACTACGCCGATGCCATGTTGCTGTTGCGTGCGCAGGTGGCCGACACCTACTTTGCCCTGCGCACCGCCGAGGCGCGGCTGGATATCGCCGAAGAGAACGCCCGCCGCCAGGCGCGCAGCCTGGAGATAACCGAGCGGCTGTTCCGTCATGGCGAAAACGACGAACTCGACTGGCAACAGGCGCGTACCCAGTACCTGGCTACCCAGGCCACCATCCCCGAGTTCCAGAACCAGCTCAATGGCTTGCGCAACGTGCTGTGCTCGCTGCTCGGCCGGCCACCCGGGTCGCTACCTCAGCTGGATGCCGGCCACGGCCAGTTGCCGTTACCGGACCGTGCGGTGCTGCAGGACGTGCCCGCCAACCTGCTGCAGCGTCGCCCGGATATCCGTGCCGCCGAGCAGGCGGTAGCGGCGCAATCGGCGCTGGTCGGGGTGGCCGAGGCTGATCTTTATCCACAGCTGAGCCTGCTGGGCAGCATCGGCTGGAGCTTTGTCACGGCCAATCACCTGCCCGATACCTTCGACATCGCCGCCGGGCCCAGCCTGATCTGGAATCCGTTCGACTACGGCCGCCGCAAGAACGCCGTGCGCGTGGAAGACGCCCGCTTGCAGCAACTGATCGAGTTGTATCACCAAGGTGTGCGCGAAGCCGCCCGCGAGGCCGACGATGCCGCCAGCGGGCTGGTGCGTTCGCTGCAGAGCGCAAGTATCCGCGACCAGGCCTCGCAGGCCGCACAGCGCTCGCTGAACCTGGCCAGCTCGCAGTACCGCGAAGGCTTTGCCGACTTCCAGCGCGTGCTCGACGCCCAGCAACTGCTGCTGCAGCAACAGGACGGCTACCTGGTCAGCCGCGGCAATGCCGTCAGCAGCCTGGTGACGCTGTACAAGGCCCTGGGCGGCGGCTGGGACGCCAGCCGCACACCGATCGACCCGGCCACCCGCCAACAGATGCAGCAACGCACAGACTGGGGCGAACTGCTCGACGAGCCGGGCCCCAGCGCCCATGCACAAGGTGAAACGAAATGAGCGACGCTACGCCGACGCCACCCCCGCCAGCCCCCGATCGCGGCATGCGCTGGGTGCTGCTGCTGATTGCCGTGAGCCTGCTGTGGTACCTGCTGGCCGACCGCTTCACGCCCTATACCCAGCAGGCCCGCCTGCAGGCCTACGTGGTGCCGGTTAGTGCCGAGGTGGCCGGGCAGGTGAAGCGTGTGGCGGTGGGCAACAACCAGGAAGTACGCAAGGGCGATGTGCTGTTCGAACTGGACCAGGAGCAATACCGCATCGCCCTGGCCCGCGCCGAAGCCGACCTGGACGCGGTACGCCGGCAGATCGGCGCTCACACCGCTGGCATCGACTCGGCCCAGGCGGCGCTGGTGGCGGCCCAGGCCAACGAGCGCAAGGCGCGGCAAGACGCCGAACGGCTCAAGCGCTTGATCGATGAAGACCCGGGAACGGTGTCGGTGCGCCGCCTGGAGGGTGCCCAGGCCACCCGCGACCAGGCTATCAGCCAGGTGGCGGCAGCCCGTGCCGAAGTTGAGCGGGCCCGTGAGCAGCAGGGCGGGGCGCAGGACGACAACGCCCAACTGCGCAGCGCGGCGGCCAATGTGGAAAAGGCCCGACTGGACCTTGCGCGCACTGTGGTACGCGCCGATGCAAACGGGCTGATTACCGACCTGCGCACCGACGTTGGCCATTATGTCGGTGCCGGCAGCCCGATGATGACCCTGATCGCCATCCATGACGTGTGGATAAGTGCCGACATGACCGAGAACAACCTCGCTCGGCTGCGCCCTGAAACCCCGGTACTGGTAGTGCTCGATGCGCTGCCCGGCACGGTGCTGAAGGGGCGCATTCGCAGCATCGGCTACGGCGTGAGCGTGGGCCAGAGTAATCCGCCGGGCACGTTGCCGACCGTGCAGAACAGCCGCGAGTGGCTGCGTTCTGCGCAGCGCTTCCCGGTGATCGTCGAACTGGAGCGTGACCAGTTGCAGGACAAGAGCGGTTTGCGGGTTGGCGGCCAGGCCGAAGTCATGGCCCTGCCAAGCGAGGGCAACCCATTGAACCTGCTGGGCCGGCTGTTCATGTGGCTGATGAGCTGGCTGTCGTATGCCTATTGAGCTGCGCCGCCTGCGCGCCCTGCGCCTGGCATGGGGCGTGGCGCTGTGCCTAGCGGTGAGTTTCGGCATCGGCCTGCCGGTGCCGATCCTGGCGCCGGTATTTGCGGTGCTGTTGCTGGCCATGCGCAGCCAGCCCTTGCCCCTGCGTGCGGCACCGGCCCTGGCGGTGCTGGTGCTGCTTGCCTGTGGCAGCGGGCTGCTGCTGATTCCGCTGTTGCGCCATGCCCCGGCGAGTGGGGTGTTGTTGGTGGGGGTTGGGGTTTTCCTGACCTTGCGTTATGCGCTGAAAGGCGGCAACGGCCTGCTGGCCAATTTGCTGGTGATCGGCCTGACCATGATTGCCGCCGCCGGCACCAGCGACTTCACCCTGGCGCTGTCGGTGGTCGAAGCGCTGGCCAAAGGCATGCTGCTGGCGGTACTGGGTAGCGCTGCAGCACATGTGCTGTTTCCCGAGCCGGCCGATGCGCCGGCACAACCGGCACCGCCTCTGCTCGATAGTGATCAGGTGAGCTGGGTCGCCTTGCGTGCCACGTTGATCGTCATGCCGGCCTTTTTGCTGGCGCTGATCGCCCCGGACCAGTACATGCCGCTGATCATGAAGGCAGTGAGCCTGGGGCAGCAGGCCGGCGAAACCCGCGCGCGGCATGCCAGCCGCGAGCTGATCGGCTCGACCTTGCTTGCCGGGTTGCTGGCGATACTGACGTGGGGCGCGTTGAGCCTGTTCGTGCACCTGTGGATGTTTTTCCTGTGGGTGCTGCTGTTCGTCCTTTGGCAGGGGCGCAGGCTTTACCGTGCGGTGGATACCAGGCAAAGCCCGGCATACTGGGTGAGTTGCCTGACGACCATGCTGATCTTGCTGGGGCAGTCGGTGCAGGACAGCGCGGGCGGGCAGGATGTGTATCGTGCCTTTGCCGTGCGCATGGCGCTGTTTCTGGCGGTGTCGGTGTATGCCAGTGCCATGCTCATATGGATTGATCGGCTTCGGACAAGGCGTGGGCTTGTTCGCGGGTAAACCCGCTCCCACAAGGATTGTGTGATCCCATGGGCAACGCCATGCCTGTGGGAGCGGGTTCACCCGCGAAGAGGCCAGTACAGGAAAACCTAGGGCTTCCAGTCAACCTCACTCTCTTCCAGATAGGCATCCACCGCCGCACCGACAGTGGGATGAAACGCCGACTCCCCCATATGCTCGAACAACTCGAACCGCCGCATCTTGTCCTTTACCGGGTCCTTCATCTCGGCAAATTGCAACTCCACCCCCCGCGCCTCCAGCGCCCGGTCCAGCTCGGCCAGCATGTCTGCCGAGGTGATATCGATGCTGGTCACCGGCTCCGCCGCAATCACCAACCGTTGAACCGGGGTAGGTGATGCGTCCACCGCCGCCATCACCGTGCTCTGGAACTGCTCGGCATTGGCAAAGAACAGCGGCGCGTCCCAACGCAGCAGCACCAGCCCCGGAATGCGTCGGGCCTGTGGATAACGCTGCACATCATGGTAACCGCGGGTGCCATCCACCCGTCCCAGCACCGCATGATGCGGCCGCCAGCCGTCCCACAGGAATTCGATCACCGATATCGCCACGGCAATGCAGATACCGGGAATGGCCCCGAATACCGCTACGCCGACGAAGCAGGTGAACGATAGCCAGAATTCCCATTGCTGCATGCGGAAGATGCGCTTGAGGTCGGCAAACTCGAACAGGCCCAACGCTGCGGCGATCACTACTGCCGCCAGGGCGCTGTTGGGCAGGTGTTGCATCAGGTTGGGCGCGACCAGCAGCAAAAGGGTTACCGCCAGGGCGCCGATGATGCCGGTGAGCTGGGTCTGTGAACCGGCCGCTTCAGCCACCGGTGTGCGTGACGAGCTGCTGCTGATCGGGATGCCCTGGAACAGCCCGGAGGCCAGGTTGGCCACACCCAGGCCGAACATTTCCTGGTTCGGATTGACCGGCATCTTCATGCGCGCGGCGTAGGAGCGCGACAGCACGCTGGTATCGGCGAACGACACCAGCGCCACCGCGATGCCGCCTAGCAATACTTCCACCAGGTCGATATCGTTGACCCAGGGGAAGACCAGGCTGGGTAGCCCCTGAGGCAGTTCGCCGAGCACTTTCACGCCTTGCTGGTCGAGCCCCAGCAGGCTCACCGCCAGCGTAGCCGCCACCACCGCAATGAGAATGCCCGGCAAGCGCTTGAACGGCTTGAGCAGCAGGATCAGCGCCAGGCTACCGCCACCGACTACGAAGCTTGGCCAATGGCCCTGGCCGGCGAGCAAGGCCTGGATCAGGTTCCAGGTATCCCGCAGCGGGCCCTGGCTGTCGACCGACAGGCCGAACAGTTTGGGCAACTGACTGATCAGCACCGTGAGGGCAATGCCATTCATGTAGCCATAGCGGATCGGCTTGGACAGCAACTCTGTGATGAAGCCCAGGCGCAGCAAACCGGCGATCACACAGAACGCCCCGGCAACCAGGGCCATCATGCTGGCGATGGCGATAGCCCGTTGCGGCTCGCTGGCGGCATATTGCACCACCACCGCCAGGATCGGCGCGGCCAGTGCCGAGTCCGGGCCCAGTACGAGGATGCGGCTGGGGCCGAACAGGGCATAGGCCAGCAGCGGGATGATGGTGGCGTACAGGCCATAGATTCCGGGTACGCCGGACGCTTCGGCATAGGCGATGCCCACCGGCACCAGCATGGTGGTGAGCACCAGGCCGGCGGCGATGTCTTTGGGTAGCCAGGCGGGTTGGTAGTGGAGCAGGGTGACCAGGCCGGGAAGCCAGCGTTGCCAGTCGAGGCGGGGTTTTTCGGGCATGATGCGCGCGTCCGGGGGAGGGTGCTGAATCACAGCTTAGATGCTGAATTCCGGGGCCGCTTTGCGATCATTTCGCGACACAAGGCTGCTCCCACAGGGGACGCGCGCCCTGCCAAATGCCAGAAAAAACAAAACCCCTTGAGGCGTTGGCCTCAAGGGGTTTGTGGGTACTGCAGGCTGGCGCTTAGACGTTGAAGCGGAAGTGCATCACGTCACCGTCCTTGACAATGTAGTCCTTGCCTTCCAGGCGCCATTTTCCGGCTTCCTTGGCACCGCTTTCACCCTTGAACTGGATGAAGTCGTCATAGGCCACCACTTCAGCGCGGATGAAGCCTTTTTCGAAATCGGTGTGGATAACCCCGGCTGCCTGCGGAGCAGTGGCGCCGACGCGGACGGTCCAGGCACGTACTTCCTGCACGCCGGCAGTGAAGTAGGTCTGCAGGTTCAGCAGCTCGTAACCGGCGCGGATCACGCGGTTCAGGCCAGGCTCTTCCAGGCCCAGGGCCTCGAGGAACATGTCCTTCTCTTCACCGTCGTCCAGCTCGGCGATTTCCGCTTCGATCTTGTTGCACACCGGCACCACTACCGCGCCTTCTTCCTCGGCGATGGCCTTGACCACGTCCAGGTGCGGATTGTTGTCGAAGCCGTCTTCGGCCACGTTGGCGATGTACATGACCGGCTTGCTGGTCAGCAGGTGGAAACCGCGAATGACCGCCTTGTCTTCGGCGCTCATGTTCTTCATCAGGCTGCGCGCAGGCTTGCCTTCGGTGAAGTGCGGGATCAGCTGTTCGAGGATGGCCTTCTGCGCCAGGGCTTCCTTGTCGCCGCCCTTGGCGTTGCGGGCAACCTTCTGCAGTTGCTTCTCGCAGCTGTCGAGGTCGGCGAAGATCAGTTCGAGGTCGATGATCTCGATGTCGCGCTTGGGGTCGACGCTGTTGGAAACGTGGATCACGTTCTCGTCTTCGAAGCAGCGCACCACGTGGGCAATGGCGTCGGTTTCGCGGATGTTGGCGAGGAACTTGTTGCCCAGGCCTTCACCTTTCGAGGCACCAGCCACCAGGCCGGCGATGTCGACGAACTCCATGGTGGTCGGCAGGATGCGGTTTGGCTTGACGATTTCAGCCAAGGCATTCAAGCGCGCATCGGGCATCGGCACGATGCCGCTGTTAGGCTCGATGGTGCAGAAGGGGAAGTTCTCCGCCGCGATGCCAGACTTGGTCAGGGCGTTGAACAGGGTGGACTTGCCGACGTTGGGCAGGCCGACGATGCCGCAATTGAAACCCATGGGTATTCCCCTCTCTAAAGGAAATCAGGCCTTCTGGCTGTGCAGCTCGCGCATCGCCTTGGCAAAGTCGCCGGCAAGCACGTCCGGCAGCACGCCGAGGGCAAAATCGATGCTGGCGTCGAGCTTCTCCTGCTCGGCGCGCGGCGCGCGGCCCAGGACGAAGTTGGAGACCAGTTTGGCGTCGCCCGGGTGGCCGATGCCAAGCCGCAGGCGGTGGAAGTCGTTCTGGTTGCCGAGCTGCGCGATGATGTCGCGCAGGCCGTTGTGCCCACCATGGCCACCGCCGCGCTTGAGCTTGGCGACGCCCGGAGGCAGGTCGAGTTCGTCATGCGCCACCAGGATCGCCTCCGGCTTGATGCGGAAGAAATTGGCCAACGCCGCCACGGCCTGGCCGCTGCGGTTCATGTAGGTGGTGGGGATCAACAAACGAACGTCGTTGCCCTGATGGCTGAATTTAGCCGTCAGGCCGAAATACTTTTTGTCAGCGGTCAGCGAAACGCGCTGGGCGCTGGCAATGCGTTCAACGAAAAGAGCCCCTGCGTTATGCCGGGTCTGTTCGTATTCGGGGCCGGGGTTACCCAGGCCGACGATCAACTGGATGGCGGTCACGTCAGGGGCTCTTCCTTGGAGTTGGTGGGTTACAGGGCGCGCGGCACTGTAACCCGATCAACGCCGGCGTGCGAGTGGATTACTCGGCAGCGCCTTCTGCTTCTGGAGCAACGCGTGGAGCGTGAACGTTGGCAACAGCTTTGTCATCACCGTGGGCCAGAGCTACGAACTCTACGCCTTTCGGAGCTTTCAGGTCCGACAGGTGGATGATGGTGCCGATTTCAGCGTTGGCCAGGTCGACTTCGATGAACTCAGGCAGGTCTTTGGCTTCGCAGGAAACTTCGATCTCGGCTTCTACGTGGGAGATCTCGCCGCCTTTCTTGACCGGGGCTTCTTCGTTGATGAAGTGAACCGGTACCTTGGCGGTCAGTTTCTGGCCAGCAACGACGCGAATGAAGTCGGCGTGCATGATGAACTGCTTGGCTGGGTGACGCTGCATGGCCTTGATGATGACGTTCTGCTTGACGCCGTCAACGTTCAGCTCGATTACGTGGCTGAAGGCAGCTTCGTTTTCGAACAGCTTGGTGATTTCCTTGGCCAGGATGGTCAGGGACTGAGCTTCCTGGTTACCACCGTAGACAACGGCTGGGATGTTCGCGGAGTGACGCAGGCGGCGGCTCGCACCTTTCCCCAGGTCAGTACGCGCTTGGGCGTTCAGAGTGAATTCGGTCATTTTGTTTCTCCAAAATAGCCCCCCGAGGGCGTTTGCGACCAGCGCCAACGGGGATGGCAAAAAAGCCCCGCCCCAACAACCAGTGTTGGGGCGGGGCGCTTTTCGTCAGCGTGTGTTCCGCTTAGCGGAACATCGCGCTGATCGATTCTTCGTTGCTGATGCGGCGGACCGCTTCAGCGACAACCGGTGCGATATCCAGCTGGCGGATACGGTCACAGGCTTGAGCAGCGGCGGACAGCGGAACGGTGTTGGTCACCACCAGCTCGTCCAGTACCGACTTCTCGATGTTCTCGATCGCGCGGCCCGACAGGACAGGGTGCGTGCAGTAGGCGTAAACCTTGGCAGCGCCGTGTTCTTTCAGGGCTTTGGCCGCGTGGCACAGGGTGCCGGCGGTGTCGACCATGTCGTCTACCAGGATGCAGGTGCGCCCTTCGACGTCGCCGATGATATGCATGACCTCGGAGTGGTTAGCCTTCTCGCGGCGCTTGTCGATGATACCCAGGTCGACGCCCAGGGACTTGGCGACGGCACGTGCGCGCACGACACCACCGATGTCCGGGGAGACGATCATCAGGTTCTCGAAACGCTGGTCTTCGATATCGTCGACCAGTACGGGCGAGCCGTAGATGTTGTCGACCGGGATATCGAAGAAACCCTGGATCTGGTCAGCGTGCAGGTCGACGGTGAGTACACGGTCGATACCTACGACAGTGAGCATGTCAGCGACGACTTTGGCGCTGATGGCTACACGTGCCGAACGCGGACGGCGGTCCTGGCGGGCGTATCCGAAGTAAGGAATCACGGCGGTGATTCGGGATGCTGAGGAGCGGCGGAAGGCGTCGGCCATCACTACCAGTTCCATCAGGTTATCGTTGGTCGGGGCACAGGTCGGCTGAATAATGAAGACGTCTTTACCGCGGACATTCTCATTGATCTCAGTGCTGATCTCGCCGTCGGAGAACTTACCGACAGAGACGTCACCGAGAGGGATATGCAGCTGACGTACGACACGCCGAGCCAGATCGGGGTTAGCGTTCCCCGTAAAGACCATCATCTTGGACACGCGCAGTACCTGAAGGCTGAGGGTAACCTGGATGAGTATAAGGAAAATGGCAGGGGCGGCTGGATTCGAACCAACGCATGGCAGGATCAAAACCTGCTGCCTTACCGCTTGGCGACGCCCCTGTATCTGTTGCTGCGAACGCTTATGCGCTCGACTTCTTGACCAGACTTTGCAGCTTGCGATGCAACATCGAAACGTTGCTTCCTTTCGCCACAAACCCTGTTTGGGTCGCTGAAAGAAGGGCCAGAACTTTATCAGCTTCGGCTTTGCTTGGGAAGGCCCCAAACACACAACTTCCAGTACCGGTCAGTCGAGCTTCAGTGAATTTACCCAGTGAATTCAACGCATTGCGAACTTCCGGGTAACTCTGCTCTACCACCGGTTGGCAGTCATTTCGACTGTTTCCCTCGGGAACGGGGCGCATCTTAAGGGGGAGCGAATCACGTGTCAACTGTGGATGTGAAAAAATTTCTACTGTGCTGACAGACACTTGCGGCACAAGCACGACATACCACGGCTCTTCCGGGTCGACCGGGGTCAGTTGTTCACCCACGCCCTGGGCGAACGCCGCGTGGCCGCGCACGAAAACCGGTACGTCGGCGCCCAGGCTCAGGCCCAGGGTGGCCAGGCGGTCTTCGCTCCAGTCCAGTTGCCACAGGTGGGCGAGGGCCAACAGGGTAGTGGCGGCATCCGAGCTGCCGCCGCCGATGCCGCCGCCCATGGGCAGCACCTTGCTCAGCCAGATGTCGGCGCCCAACGTCGTGCCGGATTGTTCCTGCAGCTTGCGCGCGGCACGCACGATCAGGTTGCTGTCGTGCGGCACCGCCTCGATTTCGGTATGCAGGCGGATCACGCCGTCGTCACGCACGGCGAAGCTCAGCTCGTCGCCGTGATCGAGAAACTGGAAGACGGTTTCCAGCTCGTGGTAGCCGTCCGCGCGGCGGCCGATGATGTGCAGCCAAAGGTTGAGCTTGGCCGGGGCGGGCAGGGTAAGGGTCTGCATGTATCAGTGCCCCAGCTGGCGCGGCTGCCAGTCCTTGACCACCAGGGTCACGTCGAGGTCCTTGCCGTGCAGCTTCAGGCGCTCGGGCAGCCAGTAGCCGTTCTGCTCCGTGTAGCTCAGGTACTGCACCTGCCAGCCATCCTGGTCGAGGCTGGCCAGGCGGCTGTCGCCGTCCAACGTCAGCTTGCTCTTGCTGTCGGGAGCGGGCAGGCCGCGTACCCACCAGACCAGGTGCGAGACCGGCAACTGCCAGCCCAGTTGCTCTTCCAGCAGGGCTTCGGGGCTTGGGGCCTCGTAGCGGCCCTGGTTGGCGACTTCCAGTACCACGCTGCCGGGGCGACCGGTCAGGCGTGCGGCGCCACGGCCCAGCGGGCCGGCCAGGCGGATGTCGTAGTAGTCCTGGCGTTGCAGCCAGAACAGCGTGCCACTGCCGGAGTCGCGCGGGGCACGGATGCCGACCTTGCCGTTGATCTGCCAGCCATCGAGGCTGCTCAGCTGCTCTTTATGGGCGCGCCACTGCTGCGGGTCGCCGTGGCCCTGCAGGGCCTCGCGGCTACCGAAGCCGGCACAGCCGGCGAGCAGGGCGATCAGGGTGAAGGTAATGCAATGGCGCAGGAACATGGCGTTAGAGAGTCTCGGATCCGGTCAGGCGCAGGAGGGTCTTGCGCAGGATGGGGCTGTCGGCCTGGGCTTCGAAGCCCTTGGCCCAGACCTGGCGGGCTTCGCGTCGCTTGCCGTTGGCCCACAGCACTTCGCCCAGGTGGGCGGCCACTTCGTGGTCGGGGAAGCTGGCAAAAGCCTTGCGCAGGTAGGTTTCAGCCTCGTCGAGGTTGCCCAGGCGGTAATTGACCCAGCCCAGGCTGTCGAGTACCGCCGGGTCGTCGGGGGTCAGCTGATGGGCCTTGTCGATCAGCGCCTTGGCTTCGCTGTAGCGGGTGGTGCGGTCGGCCAGGGTATAGCCGAGGGCGTTCAGGGCCATGGCGTTTTCCGGCTCGCGGGTGATGATGGCACGCAGGTCTTTTTCCATCTGCGGCAGGTCGTCACGCTTTTCGGCCAGCATGGCGCGGGTGTACAGCAGGTTGAGGTCGTCCGGGTAGCGCTGGATGGCTTGTTGCAGCACCTGGCTGGCCTGAGTGTCCTTGTTGTTGTTGCTATAGCTTTCCGATTCGATCAGGAACAGCTGGATGGCGTAGTCCGGCTGGGCTTCGCGGGCATCGGCGAGCAGGCGCGAGGCTTCGGTACCACGGCCGTTGGCAATCAGGATGTCGGCCTGGCGCAGTTGCGCCGGCAGGTAGTCGGGGCCGGGGCCGACCAGGGCGTATTCACGCAGGGCGCCTGCAGGGTCGTGGCGCTCCTCGCGGATGCGGCCCAGGTTCAGGTGTGCGGCGTCGACGTTGCTGTCGCGTTCGATCAGCTCCTGCAGGTAGCCCTCGGCTTCATCCCAGTCCTTGTTCTCCAGGCACACCAGGGCCAGCGAATAGCGCAGCTCGTCGTCCTCGGGGTATTGCTGGACCAGGCTGAGGAACTCGCCCTTGGCATCGGCGATGCGGTCCTGTTCGACCAGGGTGCGGGCGTAGGTCAGACGCAGGCGCTTGTCGTCGGGGTTGTCGCGAATCGCCCCGCGCAGCAGAGGCAGGGCCTCCGGGCCACGGTCCAGGGCTTGCAGCAGGCGCGCGCGCAGCAGGATCGGGGCGATTTCGCCGTTTTGCGGCGGGTGCGACTCGAGCAGCTCCAAGGCTTCTTCGGCCTTGCCGTCCTGGTTCAGCAGCAGGGCCTTGCCGAACACCAGCTGGCTGTTGTCCGGGTACTTCACCAGCAGCCGCTCGAAGCTTTGCAGCAGGCCGTCGCGGGTGCTCTGGTCGGTTTCGGCGGCGGACAGGGCGAGGAAATCGAAATGGGTGTCGCCCTGGCCTTGGAGGACTTTTTCCATGTACGTCATGGAGTCGTCATAGCGGCCTGCGCGGGCCAGCTGGATGGCAGCGGCGCGCTGGGCGTCGAGGTTCTGCGGGTCGTTGCGGGCCCAGACCAGCGCGTTGTCCAGTGCCGGTTCGTCGGCGCCGAGGTATTCGGCAATGCGGTAGGCGCGCTCGGATACCCCTGGGTCTTGGGTTTTCGCGGCCTGGTCGGTGTAGTTGGCCAGGGCGATGTCGAAGCGATTGCGCTGGCCAGCCAGCTCCGCCACCAGCAGGCTATAGAGCGTGTCCTGCTTGAACGAGCCATACACCACGGGCTTTTCCACCTCGCTCTTGCCGGCCTCGGCGACGGGAGGCTCGGCTTTTTGCGGGGCCAGGCTCTGGCAGCCCTGGAGCAGGGCGAAGGCAAGCAGCAATGCGTATGGTTTGTTCATAGAAGGCTTTGAGAGGACTCACCGGCGGTCGGAGCATGATGACACAAGCGCGGGGGCAAACCCACCTGTGCTGTGGCTGGTTAACTGCGACCTTTGAGGGGGGGAAGGGTTCCGGGCAGGTTGGTTGTGCCGGGTGTATGGCTTGACACTTTCTGCGCCTTTGAGATCGAGCGCCGCCCGCGCGGCGCTTCGCGGGACAAGCCCGCTCCCACATTTGTTGCAACGTACCGAACTTGTCAGGCCATGGTTGCCCGCCTTGTTGGCCCGACTCGATCTCGAGGTGGACACATCCGCCGCCCCACCTGTCTTAAGACATGCCCCAAAGCTGGCAACGCCTCTCCAACAGACATGGCCACGTTGCAACAAATGTGGGAGCGGGCTTGTCCCGCGAAGCGCCGCGCGGGCGGCGCTCGATCTCAAAGGCGAAGATGGTGAAAAGCCGAACACCCGCGAAGTGCACCACCTGACTATCAGCGCAATAGCGAACGGTGGTTGTCCTGAAACCTGCGAAAGAGGACAATTATCGGCTTCCCGTCACAACCAGCGACCTTGCATGGCCTTTCTTGCACTTGGTATCAACCATAAGACTGCCTCGGTAGACGTACGCGAGCGCGTGGCGTTTACCCCAGAGCAGCTGGTAGACGCCCTGCAGCAGCTCTGCCGGCTGACATCCAGCCGCGAAGCGGCAATCCTGTCGACCTGCAACCGTAGCGAACTCTATATCGAGCAGGACCACCTGTCCGCCGATGTCGTGCTGCAATGGCTCGCCGACTATCACCGCCTCAGCCTGGACGAGTTGCGCGCCAGCGCCTACGTGCACGAAGAGCACGAGGCGGTGAAGCACATGATGCGGGTGGCCTCCGGCCTGGACTCGCTGGTGCTCGGCGAGCCGCAGATCCTCGGCCAGATGAAGTCCGCCTACGCGGTGGCGCGCGAGGCCGGCACCGTCGGCCCGTTGCTCGGGCGCCTGTTCCAGGCCACCTTCAGTGCCGCCAAGCAAGTGCGTACCGACACCGCCATTGGCGAAAACCCGGTGTCGGTGGCGTTTGCCGCGGTCAGCCTGGCCAAGCAGATCTTCAGCGACCTGGGCCGTAGCCAGGCCTTGCTGATCGGCGCTGGCGAAACCATCACCCTGGTCGCCCGCCACCTGCATGAGCAGGGCGTGCGTCGCATCGTCGTGGCCAACCGTACCCTGGAGCGGGCCAGCATCCTGGCCGAGCAGTTCGGTGCGCACGCCGTTCTGCTGGCCGACATCCCTCAGGAACTGGCCAACAGCGACATCGTTATCAGCTCCACCGCCAGCCAGTTGCCGATCCTCGGCAAGGGCGCGGTCGAAAGCGCGCTGAAGCAGCGCCGGCATAAGCCGATTTTCATGGTCGACATTGCCGTACCCCGCGATATCGAAACCGAAGTCGGCGAACTGGACGACGTCTACCTGTACACTGTCGATGACCTGCACGACGTGGTGGCGGAAAACCTCAAGAGTCGTCAGGGCGCGGCCCAGGCCGCCGAAGAGCTGGTGTCGGTAGGGGCTGAAGACTTCATGCTGCGCCTGCGCGAGCTGGCCGCGGTGGATGTGCTCAAGGCCTATCGCCAACAAAGCGAGCGCCTGCGCGACGAAGAACTGCAAAAGGCCCAGCGGCTGCTGGCCAACGGCGCCAACCCCGAAGATGTGCTGGCCCAACTGGCCCGGGGGCTGACCAACAAACTCCTGCACGCGCCCAGCGTGCAATTGAAAAGGCTCTCGGCCGAGGGCCGCCTCGATGCGCTGGCCATGGCCCAGGAACTCTTTGCCCTCAACGAGGGCTCGACGGACAAATCCCCGCAATGAAAGCGTCGCTGCTGAACAAACTGGAAATCCTCCAGGACCGCTTCGAAGAACTCACCGCACTGCTCGGTGATGCCGAGGTCATTTCCGACCAGACGCGCTTTCGCGCCTATTCTCGTGAATACGCCGAAGTCGAGCCGGTCTACGCTGCTTATAAAGAGTGGCGCAAAGTCCAGGACGACCTCGAAGGTGCCCAGGCGCTGCTCAAGGACAGTGACCCGGACCTGCGCGAAATGGCCGTGGAAGAAGTGCGTGAAGCCAAGGAACAACTGCTGACGCTGGAGTCGCAGCTGCAACGCATGCTGTTGCCCAAGGACCCCAACGACGGCCGTAACGTGTTCCTCGAGATCCGTGCCGGCACCGGTGGCGACGAGGCGGCGATCTTCTCCGGCGACCTGTTCCGCATGTATTCGCGCTACGCCGAAAAGCGTGGCTGGCGCCTGGAAATCCTCTCCGAGAACGAAGGCGAGCACGGCGGCTACAAGGAAATCATCGCCCGCGTCGAAGGCGAGAGTGTGTACGGCAAGCTCAAGTTCGAGTCTGGCGCGCACCGCGTACAGCGCGTGCCCGAGACCGAATCCCAGGGCCGTATCCACACCTCCGCATGCACCGTGGCGGTACTGCCCGAGCCGGACGAACAGGCGGCCATCGAGATCAACCCGGCCGACCTGCGCGTGGACACCTACCGCGCATCCGGTGCCGGCGGCCAGCACGTCAACAAGACCGACTCGGCGATCCGTATCACCCACTTGCCCACCGGTATCGTGGTCGAGTGCCAGGAAGAGCGCTCGCAGCACAAGAACCGCGCCCGCGCCATGTCCTGGCTGTCGGCCAAGCTCAACGACATGCAGACCAGCGCCGCGCAGAACGCCATCGCCACCGAGCGCAAGCTGCTGGTCGGCTCGGGTGACCGTTCCGAGCGCATCCGTACGTACAATTATCCACAGGGCCGGGTGACCGACCACCGCATCAACCTGACCCTGTACTCGCTGGACGACATCCTCGCCGGCGGCGTGGAGGCGGTGATCGAACCGCTGCTGGCCGAATACCAGGCCGATCAACTGGCCGCCCTGGGGGACTGATGACCATCATCGCCAGCCTGCTGCGCAACGCGCAGTTGCCAGAATCGCCCACCGAGCGGCTGGATGCCGAGCTGCTGTTGGCCGCGGCCATCGGCAAGTCGCGCAGCTACCTGCACACCTGGCCCGAGCGAATCGTCAGCAGCGAAGATGCCGAGACCTATGCCGGCTACCTGCAGCGCCGCCGTGGCGGCGAGCCGGTTGCCTATATTCTTGGGCTGCAGGGCTTCTGGAAGATCGACCTGGAGGTGGCACCGCATACTCTGATCCCGCGGCCGGATACCGAGCTGCTGGTCGAAGCCGCGCTTGAGCTGCAACCCGCCACGCCGGCCAAGGTCCTTGACCTGGGCACCGGCACCGGCGCCATCGCCCTGGCCCTGGCCAGCGATCGCCCGGCCTGGCAGGTGACTGCAGTGGACCGGGTGGAGGAGGCCGCCGCCCTGGCCGAGCGCAACCGCCAGCGCCTGGGCCTGGCGAACGCCCAGGTACGGCTCAGCCACTGGTTCGACAGCCTGGCCGGCGAGCGTTTCGACCTGATTGTCAGCAACCCGCCCTACATCGCCGCCGCAGACCCGCACCTGGTCGCCGGTGATGTACGCTTCGAACCCAGCAGCGCGCTGGTGGCCGGCGCCGATGGCCTGGACGACTTGCGCGTAATCGCGGCCCAGGCCCCCGTGCACCTGGTGCCGGGTGGCTGGTTGCTGCTGGAACACGGCTACGATCAGGCAGCGGCGGTGCGCGCCTTGCTGGCTGAACAAGGCTTCATCGAGGTCGCCAGCCGCACGGACCTGGGCGGCCATGAACGCATTACCCTGGGGCGCCTGCCATGCTGAGTGATCAGGAACTGCTGCGTTACAGCCGGCAGGTATTGCTGGCCCAGATCGACATCGACGGCCAGTTGCGGCTCAAGCAGAGCAAGGCGCTGATCGTCGGGCTCGGTGGCCTTGGCTCGCCAGTTGCCTTGTACCTGGCCGCTGCCGGGGTGGGTGAGCTGCACCTGGCCGACTTCGATACCGTCGACCTGACCAACCTGCAACGCCAGGTGATCCACGACAGTGCCAGCGTCGGCATGAGCAAGGTCGATTCGGCCTTGCAGCGCTTGCAGGCGATCAACCCGGAAATCAGCCTGGTTGCCCATCGCCAGGCTCTGGACGAGGACTCGCTGGCAGCCGCTGTGGCAGCGGTCGACCTGGTGCTGGACTGCTCCGACAATTTCGGTACTCGCGAGGCGGTCAACGCCGCCTGTGTCGCGGCTGGCAAGCCGCTGGTCAGCGGTGCGGCGATCCGCCTGGAAGGGCAGTTGTCGGTATTCGACCCACGGCGTGACTACAGCCCCTGCTACCACTGCCTGTACGGTCATGGCAGCGAAGCCGAACTGACCTGCAGCGAAGCCGGCGTGATCGGCCCGCTGGTGGGGCTGGTGGGCAGCCTGCAGGCGCTGGAGGCGATGAAGCTGCTGGCCGGGTTCGGCGAGCCGCTGGTCGGCCGCCTGCTGTTGATCGATGCTCTCGGCACTCGTATCCGCGAATTGCGGGTCAAGCGCGACCCGGCCTGTGCGGTCTGCGGCCAGCGCGATGGCTGAGCGCTCGGCGCCGGTCGGCGTGATGGACTCCGGGGTCGGCGGCTTGTCGGTGCTCGCCGAGATCCAGCGCCTGCTGCCGAACGAGACGCTGCTGTACGTGGCCGATTGTGGCCACGTGCCCTATGGCGAGAAATCACCCGATTACATCCGCGAGCGTCTGCGGCGCATTGCCGGGTTCTTCCATGAACAAGGCGCCAAGGCCATGGTGCTTGCGTGTAACACCGCCACGGTGGCGGCAGTCGCCGATTTGCGCGAGTTGTATCCGCTCTGGCCGCTGGTGGGCATGGAGCCAGCGGTGAAGCCCGCTGCCGCGGCCACGCGCTCGGGCGTGGTCGGGGTGCTGGCCACCACTGGTACCCTGCAAAGCGCCAAGTTCGCCGCCTTGCTTGACCGCTTCGCCAACGACGTACAGGTCATCACCCAGCCTTGCCCGGGCCTGGTCGAGCGGATCGAGACCGGCGACCTGGTCAGCCCGGCGCTGCGTCAGCTGCTGTCGGGCTACGTGCAGCCGCTGCTGGCGGCGGGTTGCGACACGCTGATCCTCGGCTGCACTCATTACCCCTTCCTGCGCCCGTTGCTGGCCGAGATGGTGCCAGCCGATGTGGCCATCATCGACACCGGCGCCGCAGTGGCGCGTCAGCTGCAGCGACTATTGGGGGCGCATGACCTGTTGGCCGATGGGCCGGCAGGTGCTACCCGGTTCTGGACCAGCGCTGACCCACAGTCGCTAAGAAAAATCCTACCTTTGCTGTGGCATCAGTCCGACAGTGTGCAAAGCTTTCCGCTGTGAAAAAAATGTGAAAAGCACCTGAACTATCGTACCAGTGCCGCTTTCTACCGCTTTGCCTGACCTAAGGCGGACACCAATAACAGCAAAGAAGGATGTTGCTCATGAAGAAGCTGCTCGGCTTGGCGGCGGTTGCTGCCTTTACCTTGGGGCAAGCGCTGTCGGCGCAAGCTGCTGACGTTTCGTTTTCGGTGGGGCAGACCGGCGACTCGACCATGGTCTACCGGCTGGGGCTGCAATCGAACTGGGACGCGAGCTGGTGGCAGACCAGCGTGGGTCGCCTGACCGGTTATTGGGATGGGGCTTATAGCTACTGGGATGGTGACGAGACGGCCAGCAACCACAGCCTGTCGTTTGCGCCAGTGTTTGTTTATGAGTTTGCCGGGGAGTCGGTGAAGCCTTACATCGAGGCGGGGATCGGCGTTGCGGCGTTCTCCAGTACCGAACTGGAAGACAACGAGCTGGGCTCGTCATTCCAGTTCGAAGACCGTATCGGCTTTGGATTGCGCTTTGCCGGTGGGCATGAGATTGGCGTGCGGGCGATTCACTATTCCAACGCAGGCATCAAGCAGCCCAACGATGGGGTGGAGAGCTACAGCCTGCATTACCGCATGGCGCTCTGAGCTCTCCTGGGCCGGCCTCTTCGCGGGTGAACCCGCTCCCACAGGTATATCACTGGACTCAAGGTGCAGGGAGTCCTGTGGGAGCGGGTTTACCCGCGAAGAAGGCGATGCCGATATCAGATGCTATCGCATCAACGGCCACAGGCTACTGAGCTCCAAAACCTCCAGCACCAGCTCAGGTTCCCTCTGTGGCCACCGCAGCAGCAGCTCTTCTGCCGCTTGCTGCGGCGTCCACGCCTCCGGTATCGCCTGCGCCGATGTCACAGGCGTCTTCAACGACTGCGGCCCCACCACGGTCAGCTCAACCCCTTGCGCCTTCAGCGCCTGACGCTGCTCGCGCATCCATTGCGGCATATTGTTCCAGCCCGCAGTCACCTGCGTCGGTGCATGCAACTGCAACGCCGAATAACGGTTGAACACCGCCATCACCTGCGATGAGTCGCCCTTCGCCAGCAACGGCAGCGCACTGGCCAGGCAATGCTCGCCGGCCAGCTGGTTGCCAGTGACGATAGCCTCGAACAACTCGCTGTCCGCCACATTGTCCGCCAGGTAATCGCTGGTACCGGCGTTGATGATCAAGCCGTCCAGCGCGCACCAGGCATGGCAAATCTGCTGGCAGGCCTGGGCCGCCTGATGTTCTTCGTGCAACTGCCAAGGCAAGCGCAACAGCTGGCTGCCATAGCGTGCAGCCAAGGCATCCAGTGCCTCGCCATGCTTGCCGCTTGCAGCTACCCGGTGTCCTTGCCGGAGCAACCCCTCCACTAACGCCAGGCCTAGTCCATTGCCTGCTCCCGTCACCCAGATACTGCGTGCGTTGTTCAAGATGCTGCCCTCTGATCCTGCCGGCGCGGGAGGTTCTTGAATGCCTCCAGTGCGCGCTGGCGACTGCTGTCGAGATCGACGATTGGACGGTAGTAGGATTGTCTGGCAAAAAGATCGGCTGATATTAAGGGAAGATGAATAGCTTTTTCATCCAGCCTTTGCAATTCCGGCAGCCAGTGCCGAATGAAACGCCCCTGCGGGTCGAAACGCTGCGACTGCGTAACCGGGTTGAAGATGCGGAAATAGGGCACCGCGTCGGTGCCAGTGGACGCGCTCCACTGCCAGCCGCCGTTGTTGGCGGCCAGGTCGCCGTCTATCAGGTGGCGCATGAAATGTCGCTCGCCCTTGCGCCAGTCGATCAGCAGGTTCTTGCTGAGGAACATGGCCACGATCATGCGCAGGCGGTTGTGCATCCACCCGGTATCCAGCAGCTGGCGCATGGCGGCGTCGATGATGGGGAAGCCGGTTCGGCCCTGTTCCCAGGCTTCGAGGTCGGCCGGTGCGTCGCGCCAGGGCAGGGCTTCGGTCTGGGCGCGGAAGGCGCGGTGACGCGAGACCTGTGGATAACCGGCCAGGATGTGTTTGTAGAATTCGCGCCAGAGCAGCTCGTTGACCCAGGTTTGCACGCCACTGCTGCCGCTGTCGAACTCACCGCGGTTGCTGGCCAGGGCGCCGTGCAGGCACTGGCGCGGCGAGATCACGCCAGCGGCCAGGTAGGTGGAGAGCTGGCTGGTACCGGGCTTGGCAGGCAAGTCACGCAGCTGGTGGTAGTCGTCGATGGTTTCGTCGAGAAAGCGGGCCAGCCGCGCCTGCGCTTCGGCTTCGCCGGCCGGCCAGTGGTCGCGCAGTGTTTGCGCGGGTTTTTCGAAACCGTCCACGTGCTCAGGGATCGGGTCGCTGGTGATCTGCAGTGGTGCCTGGCGTTTTACCCGGTGGGCCAGGGCTGGGAGGCCTCGGTGCAGGTGCTCCAGGCAGTTCTTCTTGAACTGGCTGAACACCTGGAAGTAGTCACCGCTGCGGGTAAGGATGGTGCCCGGCCGGAACAACAGCTGGTCGAGATGGCTGTGGGCCTGGATGGACGACTTTTCCAGCAGCGCGCGGGTAGCGTCGTCGCGGCGTTGCTCGTTGATGCCGTACTCCTCGTTCCAGTGCACGCTTTGCACCTGATGTTGGCGGCAGACGTCTAGCACGGCCTGCGGCGCCTGGTCCCAGATGTCGATCCTGCGGATCAGCAGAGGTATGTTCAGGCGCTCCAGCGACTGGCGCAGGTCGCGCAGGTTGCGCAGCCAGAAGTCCACTTTGCACGCGGCGTCGTCATGGGCCAGCCATTGCCCGGGGCTGACCAGCCACAGGGCAAGGGTCGGCCCGCGCTCGCTGGCGGCGGCGAGCGCGGTGTTGTCATCGATGCGCAGGTCGCTGCGCAGCCAGGTCAGGTGCATGGTGCGGTCATCTCTCCAGGCTGGCGGCCATGGGCTTGCAGCAAACGCAATGCCGCCTGTGGGGTATCGAACAGTTCGAGGTTGGGCAGGCGGAGGGCGCGCAGCCGGGCTTCGTGCAGCGCCAGCATCGGCCCGCCGGCCAGGGTCGGTACGGGCAGGCGTTGCAGCACCTTGTCATCGAGTCGTGGCCCCAGGTGCAGGAGCACGGCACGCGGCTTGAGCATGGTGACGGCGCGTTGCAGGTGCGCGCCGCCAATGGTGTGCTCCAGCACTTCGACCGGCACGCCGTTGCTGGTGAACAGCCAGGCGCACAACCACAAGCCAGGGCTGAAGGTGTGTTCACTGTCTTCGGCCAGCAAGATGACAGGGCCTTGCAGCAGCTGGTTGTCGTGGTAGACCCGGGCGCCCAGCTTGCTGCGCAGCCAGCTGTGGAAAAACACCTGCTCCAGCCGTGCATTGAAATAGCTGCGCCAGCGCAGGTCGAGGAGGTCGAGCAGCGGCAACAGCAATTGCTCGCATAGGGTGACGGCCGGGTAAAGGGCCATGGCCTGGTTGAGCTGCTGGTCCAGGGCGCGCTGTGACAGCGTAGCGATAGCCTCGATCAGTTGGAACTGCCGGGCTTGCCAGTCGCCTTTGGGCGGTGTGCTGGCCGGTTTGTCGAGCAGCTCGCGTACCTGGCTGACGGAGGCACCGCGCTGCAGCCAGGCGAGGATCGCCTCGACGCGTTCGACTTGTTCCAGCGGATACAGGCGATGGCCCTTGGCGGTACGCTGGGGCTTGAGCAGGCCGTAGCGGCGCTCCCAGGCGCGCAGGGTGACGGGATTGACGCCCGTGCGGCGAGCCAGCTCGCCGATGGGCAGCAGGATTTCAGACGGCATTGCGCAGGCCCAGGCTTTCGGGATGCGGCTGCAGGTAGGCCTGCTGCTGCAGATACGGGTCGGGGTGTTTGCGCAAATGGTGCTTGAGCAAGGTAAGCGGCACTACCAGCGGCACCACGCCTTGCTGGTATTGGCCAATGATGGTTTGCAGCTCGGCTTTGTCCTGTGGTGTGAGGGTGTCCTTGAAGTAGCCGCTCAGGTGCTGCAGCACGTTGCAGTGAGTGCCACGGCTGGCACAGCGGCGCAGAGCCTGCATCAGTTGGCTGAAATAGCGCGGGCCGATACTTTGCGGGTCGTCGTCCTTGCTCATGCCGCCAAGCAGGCGCCCCAGGCTGCGGTAGGCCTGCGGGTTGTTGGCCATCAGCAAATACTTGTAGCGCGAGTGGAAGCGCACCAGGGCGCCACGGCTCAGGCCTTCGGCCAGCAGGCGCTGCCAGTCGGCGTAGGCATACACGCGGCTGATGAAATTCTCGCGCAGCACAGGGTCGTGCAGGCGGCCTTCTTCCTCCACCGGCAGGTCCGGGCGCCGTGCGCAGAACGCCTGGGCATACACGCCCCGCCCACTGTGGAAGGCCGGGTGGCCATTGTCCTGGTACACCTTGACCCGCTCCAGGCCACAGGAAGGCGATTTCTGCATGAAGATGTAGCCGCAGATATCGTCGAGCTCGGCCGCCATTTGCTCGCCATAGCTGCGCAGTGGGCCGGTCAGGTCCATGCCGGGGTTGCGGGTGCCTACCACTTCGGGCCGGCTGGGGTCGCCGACCAGGCGAATCGGGTCACGCGGTACACCCAGGCCGATGGCCACCTCCGGGCACACCGGCAACCAGTCGAAATGTTCCTCGAGCTGCATACGGCACAAGTCGGAGGCCTTGTGGCCACCGTTATAGCGCACGCTATGCCCGGTCAGGCAGGCGCTGATGGCGATACGCGGCTTGCTGTGGGCAAATGAGTCGTGCATGGGCTGTCTCCAATAAAACTTGTACTAGACTACAAAGTTGTACAGGTTTATTGCAGCACAACCCAGAAGTTATGCAAACCGGTTTTTTTGTATAGCTCTATTCGAGGTGTTCGAGCAGCCGACGCGCTGCTTCCTGGCCACTGAGCCAGGCGCCTTCGACGCGGCCGGACAAGCACCAGTCGCCGCAGGCGTACAAGCCTTGGTCTGCATCGGCCAGCGCGCCCCATTCATGGTTGCTGCTCGGGCGGGCATACAGCCAGCGGTGAGCCAGGGCAAATGTAGGGGCTGGTACCACGCAGCCGACCAGCTCGGCAAACTCGCCCCACAGCTGTTCGATCACTTCTTCCTTGGGCAGGTCGATGTGTTGACGGCTCCAGTCCGAGGTGGCGTGCAGTACCCAGGTATCCAGCTGCTCGTCACGCCCGGGCTTGCTGCGGTTGCGGGCCAGCCAGTCGAGCGGGTTGTCCTGTACGAAGCAGCCTTGCATCGGGGTGTCCAGCGGGGCCTGGAAGGCCAGGGCGACAGCCCAGGTGGGCTCCATCTGCACACCTGCGGCCACGGCAGCGAGTTTTGGGGTAGAGGCCAGCAGCGGCGTGGCCTGCGGTGCCGGCACAGCAATCACGACGCGGCTGTAGGGGCCATGGCTGCAGCCTTCGGTGTCCTGCAGGTGCCAGTATTGCTTGCCGCGGAACACTTCGGCGATGCGGCAGCCGAAGTTGACCGTCACATCCTTGAGCAGGCCGCGGGTGATTGCACTCATGCGCGGCACGCCCACCCAGCGTGTCTGCTCGTCGGGGGACGGGGTGAGTTCACCATCGCGGTAGTTGTACAGCTGTGGCTTCCATTGCTCGGCCCAACCAGCGGCAACCCACTGCTGTACCTGCTCGACGAAGCGCCGGTCACGGGCAGTGAAATACTGGGCGCCGAGGTCCAGCGCGCCAGCTTCGCTGCGCTTGCTGGCCATGCGCCCGCCACTGCCGTGGCCTTTGTCGAACAAATGCACGGATTGCCCGGCCTTCTGCAAGGCCTGGGCGGCTGACAGACCGGCGATACCGGCCCCGATTATGGCGATAGGTACTGTCATGATGGCCTCTTCAAACCTTGCTGTAAGCAGACTACGCTGTCAGGCAAACCTGTACAATGCTAAAATTTTGTATAAGGTTATTCCGTGTTGGCAGGCAGCTTGGCCTATGTTTATCCGAGAGCGTCGGGTCAAAAAAGTGCCTTGCTGTTAAAAATAGACCACCGCCGCATTCTGCGAGGACACAGCCATGCATATATTGCTGACAGGCGGCACTGGGTTGATTGGCAAGCACCTGTGTCAGTACTGGCTCGGCCAGGGTCATCGCCTGACGGTATGGAGCCGGCGACCTGAGCAGGTGCCGAAAATTTGTGGGGCTGGCGTGCGCGGCATCGCACGCCTGGAGCAACTGGAGCCGGATGATCAGCTGGATGCGGTGATCAACCTGGCCGGCGCGCCAATTGCCGACCGGCCTTGGACGGCGGCCCGGCGCAACCTGCTGTGGGCCAGCCGCGTTACCCTCACCGAGCAGTTGCTGGCTTGGCTGGGCAGCCGTGAGCAGCGCCCGGAAGTGCTGATTTCCGGCTCTGCGGTGGGTTGGTACGGAGACGGCGGCGAACGCGAGCTGTCCGAGGCTTCACCGCCGGTGCGCGAAGATTTCGCCAGCCAGCTGTGCATTGCCTGGGAGGAGACGGCCATGCGTTCACAGGCCCAGGGCATTCGCGTTGTACTGGTGCGAACCGGTTTGGTACTGGCAAGTGATGGCGGCTTTTTGTCGCGTCTGCGCCTGCCCTTCAAATTGGGGCTGGGCGGGCCTTTGGGCGACGGGCGGCAGTGGATGCCCTGGGTCCATATAGACGACCAGATCGCCCTTATTGATTTTCTCTTGCAGCACAAGGATGCCAGCGGTCCTTATAATGCCTGCGCCCCCGAGCCGGTGCGCAACCGCGAGTTCGCCAGGTGCCTGGGCCGCACCTTGCACCGGCCGGCGTTGCTGCCAGTGCCGGCACTGCTGCTAAAGGCCGGGCTGGGTGAGCTGTCGACCCTGCTGCTCGGCGGCCAGCGCGCCCGCCCGGTACGCTTGCTGGCGGCAGGCTTCACCTTCCGCTTCAACGATCTGCAATCGGCCCTGGACAACCTGTCCAGCCGCCTCTGACATAGGATGCTGCATGACCGATCACGCCCTGCTGCTGGTCAACCTGGGTTCCCCGGCCTCCACATCGGTGGCCGATGTACGCCGCTACCTCAACCAGTTTCTGATGGATCCCTATGTGGTCGACCTGCCGTGGCCGCTTCGGCGGCTGCTGGTGTCGCTGATCCTGATCAAGCGCCCGGAACAGTCGGCCCATGCCTATGGCTCTATCTGGTGGGAAGAGGGCTCGCCGTTGGTAGTGCTGACCCGTCGCCTGCAGGCGGCGATGGTCGAGCACTGGCCCCATGGCCCGGTGGAGATTGCCATGCGCTATGGCCAGCCGGCCTTGCCCGAAGTGCTCGAGCGCCTGGCGGCCCAGGGTGTACGCAAGGTGACCTTGGCACCGCTGTATCCACAGTTTGCCGACAGCACGGTGACCACGGTGGTGGAGCTGGCCAGGCAGACGATCAGCGAGCGCCAGCTGCCGTTGCAGATGCGCGTGCTGCAACCATTCTACGAACACCCGGATTACATCGAGGCACTGGCGGCCAGCGCCAGGCCTTACCTGGAGCAGGACTACGATCACCTGTTGCTGAGCTTTCATGGTTTGCCGGAGCGGCACCTAAAGAAGCTCTACCCGGCCGGCAAGCATGACCTGCGCGCGGCGGATTGTTGCGAAGGTGCCAGTGCCGAGGTGCGTGCGGTGTGTTATCGCGGGCAGTGTCTGGCCACGGCCAAGGCTTTTGCGCAGAAGCTGGGCATACCGGACGGCAAGTGGTCGGTATCGTTCCAGTCGCGCCTCGGGCGCGACAAGTGGATCGAACCCTACACCGAAACCCGGCTGGACGAACTGGCCAAGGCCGGAGTGAAGCGGTTGCTGGTTATGTGCCCTGCGTTCGTTGCAGATTGCATCGAGACGCTGGAAGAAATCGGCATGCGCGGCAGCGAGCAGTTTGTCGAGGCTGGCGGGCAGGAGCTGGTGCTGGTGCCTTGCCTGAATGATCACCCGGAGTGGGTGAGGGTGTTGGCCGACATGTGCGAAAAGGCCTGATTGTCAGGTTGCCTTTGCCGGCCTCTTCGCGGGTAAACCCGCTCCCACAGGTTTTGTACAATGCCTGTGGGAGCGGGTTCACCCGCGAAGGGGCCAGGTCAGGTCAAAGCTGATCGTCCAGCTTCTTTTGCTTCCAGCCATCATTACCCGGCAAGATCAGGTTCAGCGCGATAGCCACGATGGCGCACAGGGCGATGCCCTTCAGGCCCCAGTCATCCGGGCCGTCACCGCTGCCGATCAGCACACCGCCGATACCGAACACCAGGGTGACCGACACGATCACCAGGTTGCGCGCTTCGGACAGGTCGATCTTGTGGCGGATCATGGTGTTCATGCCCACCGCCGCGATCGAGCCGAACAGCAGGCACAGGATGCCACCCATCACCGGTACCGGGATGCTTTGCAGCAATGCACCGAACTTGCCGATGAAGGCGAGGGTGATGGCGAAGACCGCCGCCCAGGTCATGATCTTCGGGTTGTAGTTCTTGGTCAGCATCACCGCGCCGGTGACTTCGGCATAGGTGGTGTTGGGCGGGCCGCCAAACAGGCCGGCTGCCGTGGTGGCCAGGCCGTCACCCAGCAGGGTGCGGTGCAGGCCAGGCTTTTTCAGGTAGTCGCGGCCCGTAACGCTGCCGACCGCGATCACCCCGCCGATATGCTCGATCGCCGGTGCCAGGGCAACCGGGACGATGAACAGGATGGCCTGCCAGTTGAACGCTGGTGCGGTGAAGTTGGGCACCTCCAGCCACGGTGCGGCGGCGATCTTGGCAGTGTCGACCACGCCAAAGGCGAACGACAGGGCAAAGCCCACCAGCACGCCAGCGATGATCGGCACCAGGCGGAAGATGCCCTTGCCGAACACGGCGACGATCAGCGTTGTCAGCAGGGCCGGCATCGAGATCATCATGGCGGTCTGGTAGGGCAGCAGCACGCTGCCGTCACCGGCCTTGCCCATCGCCATGTTGGCGGCGATCGGCGCCATGGCCAGGCCGATGGAGATGATCACCGGGCCGATCACCACCGGCGGCAGCATGCGGTCGATGAAACCGGTGCCTTTGATTTTCACCATCAGGCCCATGAAGGTGTACACGAAACCTGCGGCCATCACGCCGCCCATGGTCTCGGCCAGCCCGAACTGGCCCTTGGCGAGGATGATCGGGGTGATGAAGGCAAAGCTCGAGGCCAGGAACACGGGTACCTGGCGGCCGGTGACCAGCTGGAACAGCAGGGTGCCGATGCCGGCAGTGAACAGTGCGACGTTCGGATCTAGGCCGGTGATCAGTGGCATCAGCACCAGCGCGCCGAATGCCACGAAGAGCATCTGCGCGCCCGAAACGACCTGGCGCCAGAGCGGGTCGTTGAAGCCGTCCTGCATGGTCAGGCGTCCTTTTGCTTGGTGCCGAAGATCTTGTCACCGGCATCGCCCAGGCCCGGCACGATGTAGCCGTGTTCGTTCAGGCGCTGGTCGATCGAGGCGGTGTAGATCTGCACGTCCGGGTGGGCTTTTTCCACCACTTCGATGCCTTCTGGCGCGGCGACCAGAACCATGGCGCGGATCTCTTTGCAGCCGGCCTTCTTCAGCAGGTCGATGGTGGCAACCATCGAACCGCCGGTGGCCAGCATCGGGTCGATGATCAGCGCCAGGCGCTGGTTGATGTCCGGCGCAAGCTTTTCCAGGTAGGTGTGGGCTTCGAGGGTTTCCTCGTTGCGGGCAACGCCGACAGCGCTGACCTTGGCACCCGGGATCAGGCTGAGCACGCCATCGAGCATGCCGATGCCGGCACGCAGGATCGGCACCACGGTAATTTTCTTGCCGGCGATTTTTTCAACTTGCACCTTGCCGCACCAGCCGTCGATCTCGTAGGTTTCGAGCGGCAGGTCCTGGGTGGCTTCGTAGGTCAGGAGCGCGCCGACTTCCTGGGCAAGTTCGCGAAAATTCTTGGTGCTGATATCGGCACGGCGCATCAGGCCGAGCTTGTGGCGGATCAGCGGATGGCGGATCTCACGAGTGGGCATAGGGGGGCTCCGAAAGGCGGGCAAAAAAACCGCGCTAGATTAATCTATTCAGCCTGTGCTGTCGTCTGGTCATTCTGGACGTTAGTCCATAAATGCTTGATCTGTGACGAGCGGATGCGTACCTTTGCCCGCTTTTCCAAAATGCACCCCCGGAGAGCGCCATGTCCGCCGATCTCGAGCATATCCGTCAAGTCATGCGTGAAGCTGACTGCCTGTACACTGAAGCCGAAGTCGAAGCGGCCATCGCCAAAGTCGGCGAGCAGATCTGCAAGGACCTGCACGACAAGAACCCGGTGGTGTTCTGCGTGATGAACGGCGGCCTGATCTTCTCCGGCAAACTGCTGACCCACCTGCAGTTCCCACTGGAAGCCAGCTACCTGCACGCCACCCGCTACCGCAACCAGACCAGCGGCGGCGAACTGTTCTGGAAGGCCAAGCCGGAAGTGTCGTTCATCGACCGTGACGTACTGATCGTCGACGACATTCTCGACGAGGGCCACACCCTCAGCGCCATCATCGAGTTCTGCAAGCATGCCGGTGCGCGCTCGGTGCACACCGCGGTGCTGATCGACAAGGACCATGACCGCAAGGCCAGCCCGGAGCTCAAGGCCAACTACGTGGGCCTGCCCTGCGTCGACCGCTACATCTTCGGTTACGGCATGGACTACAAAGGCTACTGGCGCAACGCCAACGGCATTTTCGCCGTAAAGGGGCTGTGATCATGCGCCAGCCCGCGTTCATCGACCAATCGCTGTTCGCCGGGCTGGCCGCACAGGCTGCCGCCAACCCGCGCGGGCGGCAGCACCACAATTTCCATGAGATGGCAGAGCCTTGCCACCGCATGGCGGTCGGGCTGCAACCGAGCACCTATATCCCGCCGCATCGTCACCTCAGCGATGACAAGGCCGAAACGCTGGTCGTGCTAAAGGGGTGCCTTGGCCTGCTGATCTTCGACGAGCAGGGCGCTGTGACCGACAAGCGGGTGATGCAGGCGGGCGGCGATTGCCTGGGTGTGGACCTGGCGCCTGGAACCTTCCATGGGCTTGTGGTGCTGGAGCCGGACAGCATTCTGTTCGAGTGCAAGGCTGGGCCGTATCGGCCGGTGGGTGAAGGTGAACATGCGCACTGGGCGCCGCGCGAAGGTGAAGAAGGCGTGGCCGAGTACCAGGCCTGGATGATCGCGCAGTTCGATTGATGTCAGGCCGGCGCACTCAACTGTAGGAGCGGCCTTGTGTCGCGATCGGGCTGCGCAGCAGCCCCTCGATTGAAGCTTCGCCACCAACATGGCCGGTGCCGCTTTGCAGCCCATCGCGACACAAGGCCGCTCCTACAAGAGCCTGTGCAGGCCGTGCTAGAGTGCTCCTTCATTCAAGGAGCCTCACATGCGTGCGTTTCTTCCCCTCCTGTTGGCGGTCAGCCTGCCACTCGCCGCCGCACCGCTGCACAGCCAGTTCCTGCCACCTGACGACCAGTCACTGCGCCAGGAAGCGCCGACCGGCCAGCAATTGCTGCAAGTGACCGACTACTCGGTGGTGGTGGGTACCCAGCGCCAGTCCGACCAGCAGCCGATCCCGATCACCTCGTCGTTGCAGGTGCGCCTCAAGGGCAAGCCGCTGAGCAAGGGCGCGACCATCGCCCAGGTGCTACTGACCTTTGACGGTGAAGCGGCCAAGAGCCTGAAGAAACCCGTCTACGACGAGAAAACCCGCACCTTGAGCCTGAACTACCCGCTCAGCGACTACCGCGTGATCATGGACCTGCTGCGCAACGAGACACTGTATGTGCAGTTCCTCACGTACGCCAACGGCCACGTCTGGGCCGACCTGCACACCGGTACCGTACGTACGCGTTGAGGCGCCCGGCCTGCGGGGGGTACACTGCCGGCCTTGGAAATTTCGTGATGGTCCAGTTGGAGTCGGCAATGCGTAAAGACAAGAAACAGGTAATCGGTGACGAGATCAGCGACGACTACATCAAGGCATTCCTTCAGTTCGAGCCGGCCGATGGCGTGACCTCGCCGTCGCTGCACAAGCTGGTCAAGGCGTACCGTGGCCTGCGCATCGACGATTTCGAGCGCTTTGTCGGCTTCTTCATCGAAGCCGGGCTGGACCTGGATGGCAAGGACGAGCATGGCAAGACCTTTGTCGAGCAGATCGCCGACCAGCGCAATGCGGCGGAGTACATCGAGATCATTGCCAAGGCCCGTGGCTGATTTTTAAACCTGCTCCGGCCTCTTCGCGGGTAAACCCGCTCCCACAGGTACAGCGCAGCCCTTGGCTGTGGCTCTGATCCTTGTGGGAGCGGGTTTACCCGCGAAAGGGCCGGAACAGGCTTACTAAGATCCAGGCACAAAAAAACGCCCCAAGGGGCGTTTTTTCGTTACCGGCCGAATCAGGCGTAATGCTTGGCCGCCGGGCTGCTTTCCACCAGGTCCAGTGCCACGTCGTTGTCGGCGCTGATCTTGTGGTACAGGGCTGCATCGGTTGCCAGGGTCTTCTCGCGAGCCGGGAAGATTTCCTTGAGCTTGGCAGCCCAGGCGCCTTTGGCCTGCTCGGGGAAGCAGCGCTCGATCAGTTCCAGCATGATCGATACGGTTACCGAAGCACCCGGCGATGCGCCGAGCAGTGCAGCCAGGCTGCCGTCCTGGGCCGAGACCAGCTCGGTACCGAACTGCAGCACGCCGCCTTTCTTCGGGTCCTTCTTGATGATCTGCACGCGCTGACCAGCCACTTCCAGGCGCCAGTCTTCGGCCTTGGCCTGCGGATAGAAGCGACGCAGGGCTTCCAGGCGCTGCTCCATCGACTGCATCACTTCGCTGACCAGGTACTTGGTCAGGTCCATGTTGTCACGGGCCACGGCCAGCATCGGGCCAATGTTGCCCATGCGCACCGACAGCGGCAGGTCCATCAGCGAACCGTGCTTGAGGAACTTGGTGGTGAAGCCGGCATATGGGCCGAACAGCAGCGATTTCTTGCCATCGACCACGCGGGTATCCAGGTGTGGTACCGACATCGGTGGGGCGCCGACCGCGGCCTGGCTGTAGACCTTGGCCTGGTGCTGCTTGACGATTTCCGGGTTGTCGCAACGCAGCCACTGGCCGCTGACCGGGAAGCCGCCGAAGCCTTTGCTTTCCGGAATGCCCGACAGCTGCAGCAGCGGCAGGGCCGCGCCACCGGCGCCGAGGAAGACGAAGCGGGCGTCCACTTCACGGCTGCCGCCGCTGTTGACGTCCTTGATGCTTACGGTCCAGCCCTTGCCGTTACGGCGCAGGCCAACGACCTTCTTGCTGTACTTGACCTGGGCGTCTTGCGAGTCGCCCAGCAGCTTCAGCAGCTTGTTGGTCAGGGCGCCGAAGTTGACGTCGGTACCCTTGAGCACGCGGGTGGCGGCGATGTGCTGGTCGGCTGGGCGGCCTGGCATCATCAGCGGCATCCAGTCGTTCATCACGGCCTTGTCTTCGGTGTATTCCATGTCGGCGAAGGCATGGTGCTGCTTGAGCAGCTCATAGCGCTTCTTGAGGAAGGAAACACCCTTGTCACCCTCGACGTAGCTCAGGTGCGGGACAGGGTTGATGAAGGCACGCGCCGAGCCGAAGTTGCCTTTCTTGCTCAGGTAGGCCCAGAACTGGCGCGAAACCTCGAACTGGGTGTTGATGTGCACGGCCTTCTTGATGTCGATGCTGCCATCGGCGGCCTGGGGCGTGTAGTTAAGCTCGCAAAGGCCGGCGTGGCCTGTGCCTGCGTTGTTCCAGGGGTTGGAGCTTTCCGCGGCTCCGGAGTCCATCGCCTCCACGACCTCAAGTTTCAGGGTCGGGTCGAGCTCCTTGAGCAGTACGGCCAGGGTGGCACTCATGATGCCCGCGCCTACCAGTACCACATCAACCGATTCGTTCTGCGCCATTTAACGCGTCTCCACAATCTACAGCTACCTAATTGACAGCATAGGACCTGGGTTCGCCAGGGTCGCCATGTCCGACTTTTCGCAGTTCTTGCAACTTCCGCGGACACCGCCAATCAGTCTTCGGGTTCGGGTATTGAACGCGGTTTGCCACGGGTGCGGCAATTCGACTTATGGTCAAGGTGTCATGCGTGCGTTATGGAACGGCTCAGACACTCATACGAGATGAGCGCATTTGCCGCCTGTTCAGGGCTGTTCGGGACACATCTGCCGCTTTTGCACATGCCAGACTGTTCATTTGCTCGCCACACTCTTGTGAAGTTGTGAAAACCGTTTTTTCACGCTCTTTTGGAGACGTGAACCTCAAAAGGGGACTGCGCGATGGCAACCCGCAGGTTCATGCAGTGTGAAGGGCCGGAAAAGCAGGCACGACAGCCGATGCAAGACCTGAGTGGAAGGCTCTCTGTGGGCGAAGCGTTGAAGTTGCCGGGGTCAATCGGCGAGTGCGGGGCCCGATCAGGAGACGTCCTTATAATCGGGGGGAGATTATAGCGATGTCGCGGGCAGAAATGTCGCCATTCGTGGTTTTTATTGCAGCGTTTGTCAGGCCGCGAGGATGCGCTGGTGCCAGCGGCGGCTTGCGCGGGCGCAAACCCGGGCACTGGCGGGCAGTTCGCGGCCCAGCCAGGCGAGCTGGATTTCGCCGATCTGGACCCAGCCGCTGCCGCTTGGTGCCTGGCTGCATTGCTTGAAGGCCAGGCATTTGCCGTCGTCATCGAGGCGGGCATAGGTGTTGTGGCGCGGGCGTTGGAAGAGCAGGGTCCAGAGCGAGGCCATGGCAGCGAGTCCTGTGTGTTAGGGCTTGGCGCAAGGATAAGGGCGCGGCGATGAAACGATTGTGACAAGCGGGCCAGGCCGATGACTGGTCGATGCGTGGCTAGGTATACTGTGGGCCTTCGCCGCTTTTTCTGGAGTAACGCGCATGTTGCAACGTCTGTTGTTCGGTTTGATCGCCGTGGCCAGCCTCAGCCTGGTCGGTTGTGCCCACAGCCCGCAACAACTCAACCCGCAACCCACGCTCAAGGCCCAGCTCGCCCCGGTCGGCCATGGCCAGCCGGTAGTGGTCCGGGTGGTTGACGGCCGGGCCTCGCAGTCCCTGGGCACTCGCGGTGGCATGTACCCCGAGACCAGCACCATCAGCGTCAGCGGTAACGACATCGTGCCCAAGCTGCAGGCCCAGGCCGAAGCAGCCGTGCGCCTGCTCGGCTTCACCCCGACGCCGAACGCCTACAACGCGCCGCAGCTGACCGTGACCCTGGCCGAGTTGAAGTACCAGTCGCCGAAAGACAACCTGTACGTGACCGAGGCTACCATCGGCGCCACCTTCCGTGCCGACGTGTCCAATGGCGGCCGCCGCTACAGTGGCCGTTACGGTGCTTCGCTGGACCAGCGTTTCGGCATGGCGCCGAACCAGGAAACCAACACCCAGCTGGTGGGTGATGTGCTGAGCGATGCGCTGACCCGCATGTTCAAGGACCCGACCATCGGTCAGGTGCTGGGGCAGTAAGGCTTCAGCTGTAAAACAAAACCCGCTGCCTGTGTTCCAGGCAGCGGGTTTTTTGTTGCCTGTGCCCTGGATGAAATTCAATGACATTTTGTCGCCTGGGCCGGGCGTCAGGGCGCGACTTGGGTAGAATGCCGGCCTTTGCCGTCGCTCATACCGAGGTTGCGTGATGTCCTTGCAAGTGCTCTGGGGGTTCCTGGCCGCCCACCCGACCAAGCTGATCAATCTGCTGGCGCTGCTGCTGACCTGCCCGGGCGGGTTGCTGCTGCACAGTGCGCGGCGGCGCGAGGCCGAGACCCGCGAATACATGGCGGTGGACGATGGGGTGGTGGACGCGTTCGACCTGCGGGTACCCCGGTACTTCTACATTCTCGGTTTTTCGTGCCTGGCGATGGCGTTGCTGCTGTCCTGGTTCAGTACCTGGGTTTGAGAACCCGGGGCTGCAAAGCAGCCCTGGGATCGATCAGGCAACCGGCGCCTGCTGCCTGACCTGGTACTGGTTGCGCACCGGCGTCGCATACTGCAACACCAGGTACGGCCGCTGCTCCTCGGGGCAGGCATCCAGGCGGCGTTGCCATTCTTCCTTGGCCCGAGCCAGTTCCTCAGCCGGGAACACCTTCTCGGCGCTCGGCACCTGCAGCGCCTCATCCTTGCCTTCCCACATCGCATAGGCCAGGTAGTGCACCGGGAACAGCCGGTAGCCACCGAGGATCTGCCGGTCGATTTCCACCGCCAGCTGCTTGGTGTCCTCGTGGAACTCGGTCACCGGCGGGGCGAAGTTGATGTGCACCCGGCCCTTGTAGCCGGTAATGCCCTTGGCGATGCTGTTGTCGTCCTCGCCCGGCGCCTTCTTGTAGGTGCCGGTGGTGGCGCGGATGTACAACTCGCGGGCCTTGGCCTGGTCGCACGGGTCATACTCGTAGCTGATCGACACCGGCGTCAGGTTCAGGCTCTGGATCACCGCGCCGAACGGCTCGTCCTTGCGGCTCATGTGGAACATCTTGAGGATCGCCGAGTCGGTGCGGTCGTCACCGTCCTTGGCCCGGCCTTCGGCCTGGGCGATCCAGATCGACGTGGCGTCGTTGCGGATCGAGTGGTTGATGTAGGCCGAGAGCAGCTGGTAGGCCGCCAGTTTCTCGCGGCGCCCGCTGATCGAGCGGTGCACGATGAAGCTCTTGTTCAGGCGCATCATGTCGCTGACAAACGGCTTTTGCAGCAGGTTGTCGCCAATGGCGATGCGCGGCGTGGGCAGGCCGGCGTGGTACACCGCATAGTTGACGAACGCCGGGTCCATGACGATGTCACGGTGGTTGGCCAGGAACAGGTAGGCGGTGCCGGCCTTGAGTTGCTCCACGCCCGTATAGGTGACGCCGTCGGTGGCACGGTCGATGGTCTGGTCGACGTAGTACTCGACTTTGTCCTGCAAGGTCGAGACGCAGGTGACGCCGGCAAATTCCTTGCGCAGGCGGCGGGCGATCAGCGGTTTGAGCAACCAGCCGAGAGCACCGGCCGCACGCGGGAAGCGGAAGTGGGTGAGGATATCGAGGAATGCCGGGTCGCTGAGCAGGCGTGCCAGAACGGCAGGGACCTCAGCGTCGTCGTACGGTCGGATGGCATCGAATTCGCCCATCATGCTCTCTTGTTGGAAACGGCTAGGGTAATAAGGTAGGGACGGGTTCCGAAAAACGGCTCGGACACACACAGGCCCTGTAAACAGACCGGCAATTATACGCATAAGTCACCCCGGAGGCCGCGATGCTGGAAACTGCGATCTACGATTGCCCTTATTGTGGCGAAGAAGTCGAAACCACGGTGGACCTGTCCGGTGGCGATCAGGAATACATCGAGGACTGCCAGGTTTGCTGCAAGCCTATCCGCTTCGTGCTGCAGGTTCATGGCGAGGAGTGGATGCTCGATGTATTCGGTGAGAATGACTGATGCAGCGTATCTACGAACCGGAAAGCCTGCTCGAGGCTGAAATGCTGGCGGGCATGCTCGCCAGCGAGGGGGTCGAGGCGCACCTGGTCGGCCGTGACCTGGTCGGTGCTGCCGGCGAGTTGCCGCTGCAGGGCCTGCTGGGGCTTGCCGTGGCTGACGAGCAGGCCGAGTACGCACGGCAGCTGATCGATGCGTACAATGACGCCCAGCCACTGGTTGGCGACGAACCGGAGAGTTTCCCCGGTACCTTGATCTGCTAGGTTCTGAATTCGCCCATGTGTGGACGTTATGCCCTGTTTCGCTGGCCCCAGGCTCTTGCCAGTCTGCCGGGCTTTCCCGTCGGCCAGCCAGCCCAATGGAACATCTCGCCGGGGGCTTCGGTGCTGATCCAGCGCCAGCTCGACGGCCAGCTGCAATTGGCCAAGGCGCGTTGGGGGCTGACCCCGGCCTGGCTCACCGACCTGTCCCGAACCCCCGCCCATGCCCGCGCCGAGACCCTGGCCGAGCAGCCGATGTTTCGCGACGCGTTTCGCCAGCGCCGCTGCCTGATGCCGGCCAACGGCTTTTACGAATGGCGCGGTAGTGTGCGCAAGCGCCCGTACTGGCTGACCCCGGGGGAGGGCGCTTCGCTGTACTTCGCCGCCGTGTGGGAGGCCTACCCGGTGCAGGACCAGGTTTGGCTGAGTTGTGCGGTGGTGACCCAGGCGGCGATGAACCAGCGTCGGCCGCTGATACTGGACGAGGCAGGGCAGGCAGCCTGGCTTGACCCGGACACGCCGGTTACCCGTTTGCACGAGCTGCTGGCCAGCCCGCCGGCGACGCTGCGTGAGCGGGCCCTGGCGAATTTCGTCAACGATCCGAAGCTGGATGCACCGGAGTGCCTGACCCCGGCTTGATGCATTGCCTTTGACGGCCCTTTCGCGGGTAAACCCGCTCCCACAGGTACTGCACCGAACTTGAAACCTGGGTAGTCCCTGTGGGAGCGGGTTCACCCGCGAAGAGGCCGGTGCAGGCAAATAAATTCTTCCGTGCGGCTATGGCGGCCCAGCGGCGACTCGGCCTACGATACGGCGCATGTAAAAAGGGAGTGTTTTCATGCGTAAGTCTTTTGTCGTCAGTCTGTTGAGTGCTGGCATCCTGCTAGCTGGCTGCCAGGCGGTGAATACCACCAGCGGCGGTGCTGTCGGCGTCGAGCGCCAGCAGTACATGTTCAGCATGCTCTCGACCGATGAGGTCAACCAGATGTACGCCCAGTCGTACCAGCAGACCCTGGGTGAGGCATCGAACAAAGGCGTGCTCGACAAGTCCAGCGCAGTTGCCAAGCGTGTACAGGTAATTGCCAACCGCCTGATCGCCCAGACCCCCAAGTTCCGCCCGGATGCCGCGCAATGGAACTGGGAAGTCAATGTGATCAAGAGCGACGAGCTCAACGCCAACTGCGGCCCGGGCGGCAAGATCATCGTCTACACCGGGCTGATCGATCAGCTCAAGCTCACCGATGCGGAAATTGCTGCGGTGGTGGGCCATGAGATCGCCCACGCCCTGCGTGAGCACAGCCGCGAGGCGATGTCCAAGGCGTACGGCGTCGAAATGGCGCGTCAGGGCGCCGGTGCCCTCTTTGGCCTCGGCCAGGGCAGCATGGCCATGGCCGATACCGTAGTGAACTATGCCATGACCCTGCCCAACAGCCGGGCCAACGAGAACGAAGCCGACCTGATCGGCCTGGAGCTCTCGGCGCGTGCCGGTTACGACCCGAACGCCGCGATTACCCTGTGGAACAAGATGAGCCAGGCGTCCGAAGGCGCACCGCCCGAGTTCATGAGCACTCACCCGGCGTCCCAGAGCCGCATTGCTTCGCTGCAGGCGGCGATTCCGAAGGTGATGCCGCTGTATCAGGCGGCCAAGAAGTAAGACCGTAAGGGGCTGCTTTGCAGCCCAATCGCCGGCAAGCCAGCTCCCACAGAGTGCTCTATCGGCCTCAAGGCCTGTGCAATACCTGTGGGAGCTGGCTTGCCGGCGATTGGGCCGCAGAGCGGCCCCCGTCAGCAGTCAACCCACCCAGCCACTGGCCTTCATCGCCGAGTACACGGCCACGATCGCCAGCACGAAGAACGCCGTGGCCGCCAGGCGACGGATCAGCGTCAGCGGCAGTTTGTCCGCAGCGAAGTTACCCGCCAGTACCACCGGCACGTTGGCAATCAGCATGCCCAGGGTGGTGCCGATAATGACCATGACCAGGTGCGGATACTGAGCCGCCAGCATCACCGTGGCGACCTGGGTCTTGTCGCCGATTTCAGCCAGGAAGAACGCGATCAGGGTGGTCAGGAACGGCCCGAAGCGGCGTGCCGGGTTCTCGTCGTCATCCATCTTGTCCGGAACCAGGGTCCACAGCGCAGTGGCAGTGAAGCTCGCAGCCAGGATCCAGTGCAGTGCCGAGTTGCTGAAGAAGCTGCCGACCCACGCGCCCACGGCACCGGCCGCGGCATGGTTGGCCAGGGTAGCGGCGATGATGCCGGCGATGATCGGCCAGGGTTTGCGGAAGCGGGCGGCGAGTATGAGCGCGAGCAATTGCGTCTTGTCGCCGATTTCGGCGAGGGCAACGATGGCGGTGGGGACCAATAGTGATTCCAGCATCAGGATTCCTACGGGGGCGGGTCGACACGGCTATGACACGTACAGCCTCCCCGCCCCGGGTAAGGTGTGCGTGTCATAGGTCTTGTCAAACCCTGGATCCGTCTATGCGGATCTCGCCATGCAGGCTTGCATGGTGGGTCGCACGCGCCATGGTCTGTGGACCAAGTATGTTGACGCGTACCGGGCGAGCTGGGCGCTCGCGGGAGACTACTCCCCTAGGACGGTGCGGATTCTGCCTAGGCAAAACGCTTTCGGCAAGCGCTGTTTTTAACCGCGTGTTGCGCGGTAGATGCGGAAGCCGTCCGCCTCGTCGCGTATCTGGCAGTTGCCCAGCGCCCCTTCGATCAGCGGCTGGTAACGCAGGAAGCTGTTGGCAACCAAGCGCATTTCGCCACCTTTTCGCAGATGAACAGCCGATTTTTTCAGCAAGTTTTCCGATGCCTGGTAGTTGGTGTGCACCCCGGTGTGGAACGGCGGGTTGCTAAGGATCAGGCTAAGCTCGGTCGGCGCCGCGTCGATGCCATCACCGCTGATCACTTCGCCCTCCAGGCCATTGGCGGCCAAGGTCAGGCGGCTGGCGGCCACGGCGAAGGCATCCACGTCCAGCAGGGTTACCCGGTTTTGCGGGTAACGGCGCTTTACCGTTGCGCCCAGCACCCCGGCACCGCAGCCGAAGTCCAGCACATGCCCGCTCGGCAGGTCGTCGAGGTGCTTGAGCAGCAGGGCGGTACCGCGATCGAGGCGGCCATGGCTGAACACGCCGGGCAGGCTGACCACCTGCAGTGGGCCGTCTTCCAGGCTGAGTTCGAAGCGTTCGGCCAGGCTTTCCAGGGGCTTGGCTTCTGGTGCGTGTTCGATGGTCACCTGCCACAGCTGGCAATGGCGGGCGCTGTCGAGCTTGCGCGGCTTGCCAAAGGCCTGCAGCTGCTTGGCCGCGCCTTCGATACCACCACGTTTCTCGCCGACCACGTATAGCTCGCGACCAGCCAGGCGCGAGGCCAGGGCGTTGAGCAGGTAGGCGGCCAGTTCGCGGGATTTGGGCAGGAACAGCACGGCGCTGTCGAACGCCACTTCAGGGGGCTCCACTGCATAGTGGCTGCGCCCGGCGAAGCGGCTTTCGAGCATGGCCTGATCGCCCGCATGCCAAGTCCAGGCCCGGGCCTGGGGCAACTGGCCAAGCAGGCCGTCGGCGGGGGCACCGGCGAGCAGCAGCGGGCTCTGGAACAGCTCTGCCTGGCGGAGCAACACTTCACTGCGCGGGTCCATGGACGACGCCTCCTGGAAAAAAGTGGCGCAGTGTAGCAGAGGCGGGCGCCGGGCTCAGCTGACCACGCGGCGTGGCTGCCCGGCGAAGAAGGCCTGGGCGTTCTCGCTGAGCTGGCCGACGATGCGTTGGCGCGACTCCACCGCACCCCAGGCGCTGTGCGGGGTGATGATCAGGCGCGGGATACCGGGTTCGAGCAGCGGGTTGCCGTTGACCGGCGGCTCCACGCTCAGCACGTCGGTGGCGGCTCCGCCCAGGTGGCCACTGCGCAGGGCGTCGGCCAGCGCTTGCTCGTCGATCAGGCCACCGCGGGCAGTGTTGACCACCAGCGCGTTGGGCTTGAGCAGGGCCAGCTCGCGTGCCCCGAGCATGTGTCGGGTGTGCTCGTTCAGCGGGCAGTGCAGGGTCAGGGCGTCGACGTGCGGCAGCAATTCGTCCAGTGGCAACCGGTCGGCCCGTTCCGGGCGGCCTGGGATCTGCCCGCTGAGCACGCGCATGCCAAAGGCTTCGGCCAGCCTCGCCACCGCGCCACCCAGTTCACCATGGCCCAGCAGGCCAAGGGTCTTGCCCTCCAGCTCGACGATGGGAAAATCCAGCAGGCAGAACTGGCTGGCCCTGGCCCATTGGCCATCGGCTACCGCCTGGTTGTAGTCGCACAGGCGGGTGGCCAGGGCCAGCAGCAGGGCGAGGGTGTGCTGGGCGACGGACGGGGTGCCGTAGCCCTGGCAATTGCACACGGTGATGCCCTGGGCGTGCGCTGCCGCCAGGTCGACATTGTTGGTGCCGGTGGCGGCCACCAGGATCAGCTTCAGTTGCGGGTTGGCGGCCAGGGACGCGGCGTCGAGCATGACCTTGTTGCTGACTACCGCCACCGCGCCCTGCAGGCGTTCGGCGACCTGCTCCGGGCGGGTGGCGGCGAACAGTTCGAACTCGTCGAACTGCTGCTTCAGGGGCGAGAGGTCGAGATCGCCCAGGTCCAGGGACTGGTGATCGAGAAACACGGCGCGACGCGGACTGGGCATGAAGGCCTCCGGGGATGGGCGGGATTTCGGTGTCGCGGCCATTCGCGGGTAAACCCGCTCCCACAGGTATTGCACCATTGCAGAGGCTGGTGCAGAACCTGTGGGAGCGGGTTTACCCGCGAATAGGCCCTCAGCGCCGCAGTGTCTAGCTCAACCTTGCCGCCCGTCAACGCCCGCCACTCATACCTTCGCCATGCAAATCATTCCTTCGGCTGATTTAGCCGTCACATTGGCGAACTACAGTAACTCCCAGACTTGTCCGGCCCGCTTTTCAGAAAAGGGATACCCATGTTGCAGACCCGCATCATCAAGCCCGCCGAGGGCGCCTACGCCTACCCCCTGCTGATCAAGCGCCTGCTGATGTCTGGCAGCCGCTACGAAAAGACCCGCGAAATCGTTTACCGCGACCAGTTGCGGCTGACCTATCCCCAGCTCAACGAGCGCATCGCGCGCCTGGCCAACGTGCTGACCGAAGCCGGAGTAAAGGCTGGTGACACCGTGGCGGTGATGGACTGGGACAGCCACCGCTACCTCGAATGCATGTTCGCCATCCCGATGATCGGCGCGGTGGTGCACACCATCAACGTGCGCCTGTCGCCTGAGCAGATCCTCTACACCATGAACCACGCCGAAGACCGCGTGGTGCTGGTCAACAGCGACTTCGTCGGCCTGTACCAGGCCATCGCCGGGCAACTGACCACCGTCGACAAGACCCTGCTGCTGACCGACGGCGCGGACAAGACAGCCGAGTTGCCCAACCTGGTGGGCGAGTACGAGCAACTGCTGGCCGCTGCCAGCCCGCGCTACGACTTCCCGGACTTCGACGAGAACTCGGTAGCCACCACCTTCTACACCACTGGCACCACCGGCAACCCCAAGGGGGTGTACTTCACCCACCGGCAACTGGTGCTGCATACCCTGGCCGAAGCTTCGGTGACCGGCAGCATCGACAGCGTGCGCCTGCTGGGCAGCAACGACGTGTACATGCCCATCACCCCGATGTTCCACGTGCACGCCTGGGGTATCCCCTACGCTGCCACCATGCTTGGCATGAAGCAGGTGTATCCGGGGCGCTACGAGCCGGACATGCTGATCACGCTGTGGCGTGAGGAAAAGGTCACCTTCTCCCATTGCGTGCCGACCATCCTGCAGATGCTGCTCAACTGCCCGACTTCCCAGGGCCAGGACTTCGGCGGCTGGAAGATCATCATCGGCGGCAGCGCACTCAACCGCTCGCTGTACCAGGCCGCCCTGGCCCGCGGCATCCAGCTGACTGCCGCGTATGGCATGTCCGAGACCTGCCCGCTTATTTCCGCCGCCCACCTCAACGACGAACTGCAGGCCGGCAGCGAGGATGAGCGCGTCACCTACCGTATCAAGGCTGGCGTGCCGGTGCCGCTGGTCGAGGCGGCCATCGTCGACGGCGACGGCAACTTCCTGCCTGCCGATGGTGAAACCCAGGGCGAGCTGGTGCTGCGTGCGCCGTGGCTGACGATGGGCTACTTCAAGGAGGCGGAAAAGAGCGAGGAGCTGTGGCAGGGTGGCTGGCTGCATACCGGTGATGTCGCCACCCTCGACGGCATGGGCTACATCGACATCCGCGACCGTATCAAGGATGTGATCAAGACCGGTGGCGAGTGGATTTCCTCGCTCGACCTCGAAGACCTGGTCAGCCGCCACCCGGCCGTGCGCGAAGTGGCGGTGGTGGGGGTGGCCGACCCGCAGTGGGGCGAGCGCCCGTTTGCCCTGCTGGTGGTGCGCGAAGGCCAGGTCATCGATGCCAAGGCACTGAAGGAACACCTCAAGCCATTTGTCGAGCAAGGGCATATCAACAAGTGGGCAATTCCAAGCCAGATCGCCGTTGTTACTGAAATTCCCAAGACCAGTGTCGGCAAGCTCGACAAGAAACGCATCCGCCAGGACATCGTCCAGTGGCAGGCCAGCAACAGCGCGTTCCTCTCCACGCTGTAACCGCCATGCGGGTCGCGTACCGCAGCACGTGACCCGCATGCTAGAGGGGTTTGGCCTTGCCAAACGGCAGAAATACGCCATCCTTTAGCACTGCCAGCGCGCAGCCGGGGCAACATTGCAGCGAGTTGGCCGCACGGAGCGCAAATCACACTTTAGAGGGATCAAGCGCCTGTGCCTTGCTGGCTATAGTCGGGCCAGGGGATTTTCAGGAATGGGGGAAGGCGACATGCGCAAGCCGTGTCGCCGCGGGCGCAAGCCTGCAAACCGGTCGCTCGGGCCGTTCTTGAAAGGACTCACTGCCATAACAAAAAAAGTACATGGAGTAGCGTCGATGAAATCTGCAAACCTGTTCTGGCGCCGGGCCAAGTTGCCCTTGGCCGTCAGCCTTGCTTCCACGCTCGCAAGTCCTGCTTTCGCTGTCAGTTTCAACATTGGTGAAATCGAAGGCCAGTTCGACTCGTCGCTCTCCATCGGCGCCAGCTGGTCGACGGCCAACCCCAACAAGAACCTGATCGGGGTGAACAACGGCGGCAAGGGCCTGTCGCAGACATCCGACGATGGCCACCTGAACTTCAAGAAGGGCGAAACTTTCTCGAAGATCTTCAAGGGCATCCATGACCTGGAACTGAAGTACGGCGATACCGGCGTGTTCGTCCGTGGCAAGTACTGGTATGACTTCGAACTGAAGGACGAAGGCCGCGAGTTCAAGGACATCAGTGACTCCAACCGCAAGGAAGGCGCCAAATCGTCCGGTGCCGAGCTGCTCGACGCATTCGTCTATCACAACTACTCCATCGGCGATCAGCCAGGCTCGGTGCGCCTGGGCAAGCAGGTGGTGAGCTGGGGTGAAAGTACCTTCATCGGTGGTGGCATCAACTCGATCAACCCGATCGACGTGTCGGCGTTTCGCCGCCCGGGGGCCGAGATCAAGGAAGGCCTGATTCCGGTCAACATGTTCTACATCTCGCAAAGCCTGACCGACAACCTGTCGGCCGAGGCCTTCTACCAGATCGAGTGGGACCAGACGGTCGTCGACAACTGCGGCACGTTCTTCTCCCAGCCGGACATCATTGCCGACGGCTGTACCGACAACCTGCGCGTGCTCAACAGCAGCCGCACAGTGCCGGGGGCGGCGCAGCAGTTCCTTGCTACCCGGGGCGTGAACATCAACGAAGAAGGGGTGATGGTGCGCCGCGGTGCCGACCGTGACGCGCGTGACAGCGGCCAGTTTGGCGTGGCCATGCGCTACATGTTCGAGCCGCTGGACACCGAGTTTGGCGCCTACTTCATGAATTACCACAGCCGCGCGCCAATCTTCAGCGCCACCGGGGCCCCGCCTTCAGTGTTCGCCGGGTTGAGCGCCCTACCTGCGCAGCTGCGTGCATTGGCGCCGCTGATCGTGGCGGGTAACTCCGAGTACTTCGTCGAATATCCCGAGGATATCCGCCTTTATGGTTTGAGCTTCTCAACCACACTGCCCACCGGGACCGCCTGGAGCGGCGAGCTCAGCTACCGCCCCAACGCACCGGTGCAACTCAATACCACGGATATTCTGTTCGCCGGGGTCCGCCCCATTGGCGGCGCGTTGAGCAACGCTTCGCTGCTGACCGGTACGCCGGGGCAGGACCTGCACGGGTATCGCCGCAAGGAGATCACCCAGTTCCAGACCACCCTCACGCATTTCTTCGACCAGGTGATGGGCGCCAGCCGCATGACCGTGGTGGGTGAACTCGGTGTCACCCATGTGGGTGGCCTGGAGAGCGCACACGATACCCGCTACGGTCGCGACCCGGTGTACGGTCCAGGCCCGCTGCCATCCACGGGTGGGGCCAATACCTGTCAGGCACTCAATGCCAGCACCATCGCAGGCGCCGGTGCTGGTGCCTCCACTGCCAACCTGAGCCGCAACTGCGAGAACGATGGTTTTACCACCAGTACTTCCTGGGGCTATCGCGCCCGGGTCATCTGGGACTACAACGACGTCTTCGCCGGGATCAACCTGAAACCCAGCGTGGCTTGGTCGCACGACGTCTCCGGCTACTCGCCGGGCCCTGGCGCCAACTTCGAGGAAGGCCGCAAGGCCGTCAGCCTGGGCCTCGATGCCGAGTACCAGAACACCTATACGGCTAGCCTGTCGTACACCAACTTCTTCGATGGCGAGTACACCACCGTGGATGACCGTGACTTCGTCGCGCTCAGCTTCGGCGTGAACTTCTAAGCATACAGATCCAGGACGACACGACATGAACAAGACCAGAAGTCTGCTGCAAGCCGGTGTGCTGGGCCTGTCCCTGCTGGCGACCAGCGTCATGGCTGCAGTATCCGCCGACGAGGCGGCCAAGCTGGGCAGTACCCTGACTCCGATGGGCGCCGAAAAGGCCGGCAACGCCGATGGCTCGATAGGCCCGTGGGAGCCGCTGTCGAAGAGCGCGGGCAGCGCCGACGCCAAGGGTTTCCTGCCCGACCCGTACGGCAGTGACAAGCCGCTGTTCACCATCACCGCGCAGAACGCCGACCAGTACAAGGACAAGCTCTCGCCGGGCCAGCTGGCCATGCTCAAGCGCTACCCGGACACCTTCAAGATCCCGGTATTCAAGACCCATCGTGGCTCGACGGTGCCGGCCGACGTGTTTGCCGCCATCAAGGAGAACGCCACCAAGACCACTCTGGTCGAAGGCGGCAACGGTCTGAGCAACTTCCGCACGGCTGTACCGTTCCCGATTCCCCAAAGCGGCCTGGAGGTGATCTGGAACCACATCACCCGCTACCGGGGTGGCAGCGTCAGCCGCCTGGTGACCCAGGCCACGCCGCAGCAGAACGGCTCCTTCAACCCTGTGTACTTCTCTGACCAGTTCGTCTTCCGCGACAAGATGAAGGATTACGACCCGAACAACCCGGGCAACATCCTGTTCTACTTCAAGCAGGAAGTGACCGCGCCTGCGCGCCTGGCCGGTACCGTGCTGCTGGTGCACGAAACCCTCGACCAGGTGAAGGAACCGCGCAAGGCGTGGATCTACAACGCCGGCCAGCGCCGCGTGCGCCAGGCACCGCAAGTGTCGTACGACGGCCCGGGTACCGCTGCCGACGGTTTGCGCACCTCGGACAACCTGGACATGTTCAACGGTGCGCCGGATCGCTATGACTGGAAGCTGGAAGGCAAGAAGGAGATGTACATCGCGTCCAACGCCTTCAAGCTCGACGACCCCAAGCTCAAGTACACCGACATCATCAAGGCCGGGCACATCAACCAGGACCTTTCCCGTTACGAGCTGCGCCGCGTATGGCACGTGGTCGCGACCCTCAAGCCGGGCCAGCGGCACATCTATGCCAAGCGTGACTTCTACATCGACGAGGACACCTGGCAGGCTGCGGTGATCGACCAGTACGACGGCCGTGGCCAACTGTGGCGGGTGTCCGAGGCACATGCCCAGCCTTACTACAACGTGGAAGTGCCGTGGTACACCCTGGAGACCATCTACGACCTGCAGTCGGGCCGTTACCTGGCCCTGGGCATGAAGAACGAAGAGAAGCGCGCCTACGACTTCGGTTTCAGCGCCAGCAAGGCTGACTTCCAGCCAGCGGCACTGCGCCAGTCGGGTATTCGTTGATCTGAAAACGCGTCACACCGTGTTATCCCCAGAGCGCCCCGGCTTGCCCGGGGCGTTTCTATTTCCCGTTTCGGCCCCTTCGCGGGCGCGCCCGCTCCCACAGGAGTCGCGCAAGCCCAGACCAGCTCGATTCCTGTTGGAGCGGGTAAGCCCGCGAAGCAAGCGACACGGTGCATGGCACCGGCTGCGCCGGTGTTCGCGGCTAAAGCCGCTCCCACAGGTACAGCGCGAGCCCAGGCCTGCGCCAATCCCATGTGGGAGCGGGCAAGCCCGCGAAGCAAGCGATCCGGTGCATGGCACCGGCTGCGCCGGTGTTCGCGGCTAAAGCCGCTCCCACAGGTGCAACGCGAGCCCCAGGCCTGCGCCAATCCCATGTGGGAGCGGGCAAGCCCGCGAAGCAAGCGACACGGTACATGGCACCGGCTGCGCCGGTGTTCGCGGCTAAAGCCGCTCCCACAGGTACAGCGCGAGCCCAGGCCTGCGCCAATCCCATGTGGGAGCGGGCAAGCCCGCGAAGCAAGCGATCCGGTGCATGGCAC